>CAZERD010000041.1:0-14287 GCA_964515405.1 uncultured Desulfurellales bacterium | reverse complement strand
TTCAGATGTGATGATAGTGGCTGGTACGCTAACGAAAAAAATGGCTATAGCTGCACGCAAAGTATATGATCAGATGCCAAGGCCGAAGTGGGTTATATCTATGGGTTCCTGTGCCAATACAGGAGGCATGTTTGACACGTATAGTGTGGTTCAGGGTGTTGATACTATTATTCCTGTTGATGTTTACGTGCCTGGTTGCCCGCCCAGACCAGAAGGTCTTTTGTATGGTATAATGAAACTTCAGGAAAAGGTTAGAAAAGAAGGTTCCATGAACACATGAGGGAAAAGAATGAGTGATGAGGAGATTTTATCTGCTATAAGAGATAGGTTTCCAGATATAGAAGTTGTGAAGTTCAGAGGAGATTTGATAGTTAGGATACCAAAAGAGAAGCTACATGATCTTATGAGGTTCCTTCATGATGACGAGAAGCTCTCTTTCAATTACCTTGTTATGCTCACGGCCGTGGATTTCCCTGATAGAGAAGAGAGATTTGAAGTGGTTTATTGGATCAGGTCTATCCCAAACAAGACCAAGATAGCTGTTAAGACGAGTGTGGGAGAGGGAGAAGAAGTTGATACGGTAAGTGACATATGGAATTCTGCCAACTGGGATGAAAGAGAAGTGTACGATATGTTTGGTATATCCTTCAGAAACCACCCGGATATGAGGAGAATATTGATGCCTGATGATTGGAGAGGGCATCCTTTGAGGAAAGACTATCCCCTTAAAGGAACCCCAGAAGACGATAGGTATCTTGATAAGCATCTACCCCTTGGGCAGCTTAAAAAGCCTAAACATACAAGGATGCCTTGGTAGGGAGTCATGTTATGAGCGAGATGCGAGAAAGGGAAGGTAGACGGGAAATCATTCTCAATGTCGGACCTCAGCATCCTGCTACTCATGGGGTTTTGAGGTACGTTTTGAAGCTTGACGGCGAGAGAATAGTTGATTCTGATCCTCAAGTTGGTTTTTTGCACAGGGGAATAGAAAAACTAGCCGAAAACATGAGTTATCACCAGTTTACACCCTATACGGACAGGTTGGACTATCTTGCTTCAATGAATAACAATTTCGCCTATGCGATGGCTGTTGAAAAGTTGCTTGGGATACAGGAGGAAATACCTCTCAGGGCTGAGTACATCAGAGTGATCATGGCTGAGCTTGGAAGAATAGCTTCTCATCTTGTGTGGCTTGCTACCCATGCGCTTGATATAGGCGCAATGACTGTGTTTCTATATTGCTTCAGGGAAAGGGAATATATACTTGATATGTATGAAATGGCCTGTGGTAACAGGCTTACATATAACTACATCAGAATAGGTGGGGTTGCCAGAGACCTTCCTGATGGTTTTCTTGATAAACTCAGGGATTTTGTGAAGCTTTTCCCTAAGAAGGTAGCTGAGTATCACAAGCTTCTTACCAGGAATAGGATCTGGCTCAAGCGCACAAAAGGGGTGGGGTTTATTTCCAAAGAAGACGCCATAAACTGGGGTATAGCTGGGCCATGTACAAGAGGGTCTGGTGTGGATTGGGACCTGAGAAGGGATGATCCTTATTCTGTGTACCCTGAGCTTGATTTTGAAATACCGGTTTATGGAGATGGTGATGTGTATGCCCGCTATCTTGTTAGAATGGATGAGATGATGCAGTCAAATAGAATACTGGAACAGTGCATAGAGAAGATACCTGATGGACCAGTTATGGTAAGCGATTCCCGATATGTATGGGATAGAAAAGAAGAACTCATGACAAAAAACTATTCATTGATGAAGCATTTTGTGAAAGTTGTGCGAGGGATAAAGGCTCCTCCAGGTGAGGTTTATGTTGGGGCAGAGAATCCCAAAGGGGAACTTGGGTTTTATATATATTCAACTGGAGAGGGTAAGCCCTATAGGTTAAAAATAAGAGCTCCTTCTTTTATCAATATTAGCGCTATGCCTACAATGGTGAAGGGTGGGTTGGTGGCGGATGTTATATCTGTCATAGGGAGTATAGATTTTGTCTTTGGCGAGTGTGACAGGTAAGGGGTGCGGTGTATGATCAAGGTGAAGATAAATGGAGTAGAATATGAGGCCCAGCAGGGCGAAACGATACTTGATGTAGCGAGAAGAAATGGGATATATATACCTGCAATATGTTATTCTGACAGGTTTGGTGCTATAGGAGCATGCAGGATATGTGTGGTTGAGATTGTAGGACAAAAGAGACCTATGCTTTCTTGTGCTATGAAGGTAAAGGATGGTATGGAGATACTCACCGATTCAGATGTTGTGGTTGAAGCAAGGAAGAAAATAGTATACCAGTGGGATAAGTTTCATCCACTCCAGTGTGGTGTGTGTGATAAGAGCGGGGAGTGCGAGCTGCAGAATATCAATTATGAACTTAACATAACTGAGAATCCTTTGGAGTCGGTAACAGATGCACTTTCTGTTCCAGATAGGACTGTGCATCATGAGTGGAAAATTATACACCATGACGCTAATCTATGTATACAGTGCAGAAGATGTGTCACCATATGTGATAAGGTGGTTAACTTTGGTATCCTTGCGTTGGTTAAAAAGGATTGGGGCGGCAAGGAAATAGATACCAAGGATGGAAAGCCATTGGACTGTGAGTTCTGCGGTCAGTGTGTGAGTATATGTCCTACAGGGGCTATGAGCAGCAAGCTGTTCAAGTATAGGGCTAGACCGTGGGAACTTGAGAAGATTGAGTCAACCTGTGTGTTTTGTGGGTCTGGGTGCAGTATGGAGTTGAACGTAAAGAACAATGAGGTGCTGAGGGTCACTAGCAGAAACGATACTCCTAACAGGGCAAATCTGTGCAACTTGGGTAGATTTGGTTATTCGGTAACGGGCAGTGAGAATAATTTATATGGTTGTAAAATTATGGGCAAGGAAGTCACGTATGATGAAGCCATTGGCAAAGCTGTGGAAATGCTTTCCAAGGTTGGGTCTTCTGGGATAATGGGTATATCTGGTGCAAGATGCAGTTTTGAAGAGGCATTTGCTTTAAGATTGATGTTTGAGAGGGCGTTAAGGAATGTTAACCTTGATTCCTTTGCTTCAACCCACATCGGTAAAGCGGTGAGGTTTTTGGGTGAGGGGTTGGATGCTTTATCCGAGTTTGAGAGGATTGGAGAGTCTGATCTTGTGGTGTGTTTTGGCGGTGATTTCGCGAACGAAATGCCTAGAGTGGATTGGGAGATTACCAGGGCTGTAAAGCTGAGAAAAAAAGCCAAGCTCATTCAGATATACTGGAGAGAGACCAAGTTCAACTCTCTGAAGCCATTGGTATTGAACTATAGACCTGGAGATGAAGTTAGCATCTCTAGGAGTTTGGTGGAGAAGCTCAGAGGCAGTGAGGGTACATTTGAGATACCTGAAGAAATTGTTGAGGCCATTAAATCTGCGGGCAATATAACGTTTGTTGTCGGTGAGGAGGCGCTGGAGAGGCCCGGTGGCGAGACCATAATCCGGGCTGTCTCCGATTTCGCTCTTTTGCTTGGTAATGGGGTAAGTTTACTCTTTTCATCCAAGTACAGCAATGCCGTGGGTGATATATATGCGGGAGTGTCGTATGGGTTTTCACCTGGTGGTTTTCCTGAGGAACGAAGTGTCTCCCTTGTTGAGCTTGTGGATCTGGTGAGAGAAAATAAGGTGAAAACTCTATTTCTTCTTGGTGCTGATCTGTTTGATGTGATGAGTGATGAGGATGCTTTATTTGTTTTGGGCAGAGCGAATGTTGTATACGTGGGTGCTTACAAGAATAGAACTGCCGAAGTTGCGGATGTGGTAATACCTATTTCTTCCTTTGCACACTCTTCAGGGCATTTTGTTAACATAGAAGGTAGGGTTAACTCGTTTCACAGAGCTCTAGATGATAGTAGGCTCAGTGGTTTGGATGTTATTATGGGTATATCTTCTGCATGTGGTTATAACATTTCTCCTGCTGAAGTTGCTTCTTTTGCTGGTAAGGCTTTTGTTCAACTCAAAGGACATGGTGTTGGGTTGGAGGATCCGTTATTTAATAATCGGTATGCGGGAAGGGTAGGGGTAGTGGTATTTTCTAAGTTCCGTGCGGGATTGTTTTCTTCCTTGGCGCAGGGAGCAAGAATTGCATCTCCTGAGCCTTATATTCTGATTTCAGAAGGTGATGCAGAGGAGCTCTCTCTGAGCGACGGTGATAGGATTGTGCTTGAGGGCAGAGGTGTTGTTGAGGGCAGAGTGAGGATTAGTATGGATATACCCCAAGGTGTGTTTGGGATTCCCTTATGGTACGATGATCTGAATGCCTATAACTTTTCTGGTTCTTTTTCCAATGTTTTTCCAGTTAAGAGGATTGAAAAGGTGAGTAGAAATGGTTGAGGTGGCGATTGCGATTGTTAAGGTGATACTTCTTGTTAGTATTCTTAGCGTGTATGTGATGTATGCGACGTGGTATGAGAGGAAAGTTATAGGTCACATGCAGCAAAGGATAGGACCTAAGAGGGTTGGTCCGTACGGATTATTACAACCTATAGCTGATACTATAAAGTCTTTTTTCAAGGAGGATGTTATACCAGCGAGAGCAGATAAGGCTATGTTTTGGATGGCTCCTCTTGTTGCGGCCTCTTTTCCTTTTGCTGCAGCTCTCGCTATACCGTTTTTCCCGCCTGTAAAGCTCTCAAGTGGGCCTCTTTTTCACTTTTCTGTTTTCACGTCGAACCTCGATGTCATATACATACTTGCCATGCTTGGGATTACCTCTTTTGGAATACTTTCCGCCGGGGCTGCCACGGGCGGGAATAAATATGCTTATATAGGTTCTCAGAGGGAAGTAGCTCAGATGATAAGTTATGAGGTTGTACTTGCCCTTGCGTTACTTAATCCAATCCTTATGGCCCAGTCCCTGAATTTAGATGCTATAGTTAAAGCTCAATCGCATTTGTGGTTTGTTTTTTACCAGCCTGTGGCCTTTGTAGCTTATGTTATAGCTATGCTTGCTGCGGCAGCAAGGGTGCCGTTTGATTTGCCGGAGGCTGAACCTGAGCTTGTTGCCGGATTTAACACTGAATTCTCTGGTTTGAAGATGGCAATGTTTTTCTTTGGGCAATACGTTACTATTTTTGTTTTGTCTGCTCTTGGGGCTTTGGTATTTTTGGGTGGATGGACTGGTCCAGTGCTACCGGGATTTATATGGTATTGGATTAAGATTCTTACGTTTATATTCATGTTCACAGCGTTTTGGGGGACTTTTCCCAGATATAGATATGATCAGCTCATGGATATAGGGTGGAAAGTGCTATTGCCTGCTATGGTTTTGAATATATTCTGGACAGGTTTTGCCCTGACAGCGGGATTGCCTTACTTTCATTAGGAGGTGGGTGAGTGTTCTTCAGTGATTTGAGAAAGGGTTTGAGTGTTACACTTAAATATCTGTTTACCCATCCTGTGACCGTTCAATATCCCAATGAGAGGCTTGAATTGCCGGATAGAGCGAGATGGTTTCATGCGCTTGAGACTTATGAAGATAGTGGTAGGATAAGGTGTATTGATTGTGGATTATGTGAGAAGATATGCCCTTCTAAGTGCATTGAGATAGTGCCGAAGGAGAATGCGGACCACAGCAAAGAGCCTGCTGTGTATAGCATAGACTTTGGCAGGTGTTTATTCTGCGGATTGTGTGTTGAGGTATGCCCTGAGCTTGCTATTTCCATGACCAAGATATATGAAAGAGCAGAATATGATAGGGATAAGTTTATCTATACAAAAGAGCAACTTGTGGAAAATGGTAAATCTGGTGGGTGAGGTATGCTTGAGTTTTCCTTTTTTGTATTGGCGTTAATATCGGTTGGTAGTGCGTTGGGTGTTGTTCTAGCCAAGGATCCAATAAGGTCTGCCCTCTGGCTTATTTCTGCGTTCATTGGTATAGCCGGGGAGTTTATCATACTTCATGCTCAATTTATAGCTATGCTTCAGGTAATAGTTTACGCAGGTGCTATAGCTGTTATGATAATACTTACGATAATGACTATGGATAGGATGACGGTAAGTGGGGTGAGAAGATTCAATCCCCAGCCCATATGGGGTATTGCAATCGGTGTTGGTTTGCTTTTTGATCTTGTTGTTCTTATGGCTAAGGTAAGAATAAATGAATCCAGTGCTGGTAAAAATTTGGTGTTTCATGGGAGCAATGTTAGGATGGTTGGGGAGGTTTTATTTAAACACTACCTTCTTCCTTTTGAGATAGTAGCCATTATACTGCTTGTTGCACTCATTGGTGCTGTGTATCTTGGCAGGAGGGGATTGTAATGTTGACCCAATTCTTGGTGCTCTCTGTGCTTCTGATGGTTATAGGTGCTACCGGTGTGATGGTGAGGAGGAATTTCTTTACCGTACTTATGAGTCTGGAGTTGATGATAAACGGTGCTGGTATGGTACTTGTAACAATGTCTTACTACTTGGGCAATATATCAGGGCAGGTGATGTTTATATTTGTAGCTGCTATAGCGGCCAGTGAAACTGCAGTGGGGCTTGGTATAGCCATTCTTATGTATAGGAAGAAGAAGAGCGTTGATATAAATGACTTTGCGGGAATGAGGAAGTGAGGAGATAACCATGAAGGTTGTAATTCTGCTTATTATTATCGTTCCCCTAGCGGGCTTCGTTTTGAATGGGATTTTTGGCAGATGGACGAAACCCGTGGCTGGTTTTATAGCTGCTTTTGCTCTGGGTGTTTCCTTTGTGCTTGCTGTGTTCCCGATTGTGGGGGTCATCGGTGGGCATGTGTATCAGTATAATTACTTCACTTGGATTCCATTGTTCAGCATAAGGGTACCTTTTGGTCTTAGAGTAGATTCGCTCAGCGCACTGATGCTCTTTGTTGTTACCTTTGTTTCCTGGATGATACATATATATTCAAATGGATATATGAGGGGTGACCCTGGGTACGCCCGGTATTTTGCCTATCTTAATCTCTTTGTGTCTGCCATGTTAATACTCATATTAGCGAACAATTATCTACTTATGTTCGTTGGCTGGGAAGGGGTTGGATTAGCTTCTTATCTGTTGATAGGGTTCTGGTTTGAGAAGAAGACAGCGGCAGACGCTGGAGAGAAAGCCTTCATTGTCAATAGAATAGGTGATGCTGGCTTTATGATTGGTATGCTTTTCCTCTTATTACACTTTGGTAGTCTTACATTTACTGACATATTTCCCCGTGTTCATGAAGTTTTGAGTCCTACTCTTGCTACCGTTATAGGTTTGGCCCTGTTTCTTGGTGCTGTCGGGAAGTCTGCTCAGTTTCCTTTGTATATATGGTTGACGGACGCAATGGAAGGCCCCACGCCTGTTTCTTCTTTGATCCACGCTGCTACAATGGTTACAGCCGGTGTATATATGGTTGCGAGGACAAATGCTATATATTCTATGTCTCCCCAGGCGCAGACTGTGGTTGCAAGTGTAGGTGCTTTTACGGCGTTTTATGCAGCCAGCATGGCGCTTGTGCATAAGGATATAAAGAGGATTCTTGCCTACTCTACCCTTTCCCAACTTGGTTATATGTTCATAGGTGTAGGTGTGGGTGCTTATTGGGCTGGTATATTTCACTTAATGTCGCACGCATTTTTTAAGGGTCTGTTATTTTTAGGCGCTGGAGCAGTCATGCATGCGATGAGGGGGTTGCTTTCCATAGATGTAATGGGAGGGCTCAAGAAGTATATGCCGCACACTGCAGCCACGATGGTTATAGCAGCTCTTGCTATAGGCGGTATTCCACCTTTTGCTGCTTTCTTTAGTAAGGATGCTATACTTGCCGAGGCTCTGAAGTTTGGACACCCTGTTATATGGGTTGTGGGTGAGGTGACAGCATTTATGACGGCTTTCTATATCTTCAGAATGGTGTTCTCCATGTTTTATGGGGAGGAAAAAGTACCCGGGCTGTATCATGAACTCCATGTGCATGAAGCTCCCAAAGTGATGCTTATCCCCATGTGGGTGCTTGCCATCCTGTCAATAGTAGGAGGATGGGTGGGCATACCGTTCCATGGGGATATCTCGCCTGTTCAGGCGTTTCTGTCAAGGACGGCTCCTAATACGATTGTTCCTCACGTGAGTGAGTACTCGGATGCGTTGCTTAGCGCTATTTCGGCCTCGTTGGGTTTTCTTGGTGTGTTTGTTGCATGGATAATTTATGTCAAGAAGTGGATAACGAAGGAATCAATAGCCAAGGTTCTTTTGCCCGTGTATGTACTCCTTGCCCGAGGATATTTCTTTGATGATTTTGTTTACCTATTTATAGTTAAGCCATTCTGGTGGGTTTCTACAAACTTCCTGTGGAAAATAGTGGATGTAGGTATTATAGATGGTAGTGTGGATCTGGTGGGGTGGATAGCAAGGAGAATCGGGTGGTTGCTGAGATTTCTCCAGACGGGCTTTGTTAATCATTATGCATACTGGGTGGGTGCTGGTGCCATGATAATTGGTGGCTGGTACATCATCAAAATGATTTAAGGAGTTCAGCTTATGAATCAGTTGCACTTCCCGATATTGTCGCTAATAACCTTTATCCCCCTTGTGGGGGCTTTTGTAGTTTCATTTATGAGTGAGAAGAATGCTTCCCTTATAAAGTGGTTTACATTCTTTGTGCTTCTGCTGGATTTTTTCGTTTCGTTGCCTCTGTTTTTTGCGTTCGATCCTTCAACGTACCACATGCAGTTTGTGGAAAACTACCTGTGGATAAAGCCTTTGAATTTTCATTATTATATGGGTATAGATGGCATAAGTCTTTTCCTTGTGTTACTTACCACTTTCTTGACCCCGCTTGCTCAACTATCTACTTGGAAAGCCATAGATAAGAAGGTGAAGCTATTCAATATAGTGATTCTAATAATGCAGACAGGGATGCTTGGAGTGTTTGTCTCGCTTGATATGTTTCTTTTTTATGTGTTCTGGGAGTTTCAGCTTATCCCTATGTATATGATGATTGGGATATGGGGTGGACCTAACAGGGTGTTTGCTACCATGAAGTTTTTCCTCTACACGTTTGCTGGTAGTGTGTTTATGCTGGCTGCCATCATGGCTTTGTACTTTCTCCATTATCACTATACTGGGCATTACACTTCCAACATTGTTACGCTCATGTCATCCCCACTGCCGGCTCATCTTCAATTTTGGCTGTTCCTGGCGTTTTTTATAGCGTTTGCCATCAAGGTTCCTATGTGGCCATTCCATACATGGCTCCCATGGGCACATGTTGAGGCTCCAACGGCAGGTTCCGTGTTGTTAGCAGGCATTCTGCTGAAGATGGGCACCTATGGCTTTCTAAGATTCAATCTTCCCATGTTTCCTAACATGACACATCTGTTTACCGTGCTTATTTTGGTGCTCGCTCTGATAGGCATATTCTACGGTGCTTTTGTGGCTATGGTTCAGCCTGATATAAAGAAACTGGTAGCTTACTCATCCGTTTCGCACCTTGGTTTTACCATGTTGGGTATGTTTGCGTTGACACAGATAGGACTTGAAGGTTCAATACTTACCATGATAAACCATGGGATATCAACGGGAGCTCTCTTTTTGATAGTTGGTGTGATATACGAAAGGAGACATACGAGGCTCATAGGTGAGTATGCAGGGCTTGCATCTCTTGTGCCCGTATTTGCTACCTTTTTCATGATATTCACCCTATCTTCGATAGCCTTACCCATGACCAATGGATTTGTTGGTGAATTTATGGTTTTATTTGGGACTTTCAAATCGCACCCTATCTTTGCCATGATAGCCGCCTTTGCGGGGATATTTTCAGCTACGTACATGCTTACCATGTTTAAGAGGGTGATATTTTATAAGGTGAATAATCCGAGAAATCTGGGGCTTAAAGATATGAACTTTAGGGAATGGGTTTATCTTGCTCCGTTGATCCTTTTTGTTTTCTGGATAGGGGTTTATCCTCAGACGTTCCTTTCCCGGATGGATGTCTCTGTAAAGCACCTCATACATCAAACTGAGAGGAGTGTGCAGGTCCAGAAGGTTTCTGGACTTTACAGGGCGGTATATGTGAAAAAAGGATAGAGGGGTTTGTAGCAATGAATTATTCGGTGGTTGATTTCTGGGGAATAGCTCCACAGCTTGTGGTAATTGTGTTTGGGTTTATAGTGTTCTTTGTGGACCTGTGGTTGCCCAGGGGTTTGAAGAGCATAAATGGAATACTCTCCTTGGTAGGTCTGCTCTGCGCCCTGTTTGTCTCTGTTTATATGTTTGGTCATCATCAGGTTGCCTTTAAAGGTATGGCTATTATGGATAGAATGAGCAACTTTACAGATATAATTATACTTTCCACTTCAATACTGGCTGTGGTTATGGGTTTTGGATTCTTGGAAAGGGAGGAGATAAACACGGGAGAGTACTATACTGTCCTCTTATTTTCTGTAGCGGCGATGCAATTCTTTGCTTCTACTTACAATCTTATCGTGATGCTCATATCCGTTGAAACTCTTTCTATAGGTATGTATATACTCACTGGGTTCTTAAAGGACGGTAAAGGTGTTGAGGGTTCTCTTAAGTATTTTATATTAGGAGGGTTTGCCTCTGGATTTCTTGTGCTTGGTATAGGATTGGTGTATGGACTGTTTAGGAGTGTGGATTTGAATATTATCAGGAGTGGACTGATTCATTCAGATTCTCTACACACATGGGTAACAATTATAGCCTTTGTGATGCTCCTTATTGGTTTTGGATTTAAGATAGCAGCATTCCCGTTTCATGCTTGGACACCTGATGTCTATGCCTCTGCTCCTACCCCCATGAGCGGATTTATGTCTGTTGCCCCTAAGGCTGCTACGTTTGTGGCTCTTATGAGGTTGCTTTCTGTTGGGATGGCTCCTATAGAGGTGCACTGGCAGAGCATATTGTGGATAATAGCAGTTTTAACCATGACATTTGGTAATACTGTTGCACTGTGGCAGAAGGACTTAAAGAGATTGCTGGGATACTCTTCAATAGCTCATGCTGGGTATATACTTGTGGGTTTCGTAGCTGCCAATGCTCTTGGCTATGGGGCCGCCCTGTTTTACCTGTTCGGTTATGTCTTTATGAATCTTGGTGCTTTTGCCATTGCAGAATTTATAAGCAAAAGAGGTGACGTGGGTACGGAGATAAGCAATCTGAGGGGATTGGGTTATAAGTATCCACTTATGGGTGCTGCTATGCTTGTATTCATGTTTTCTCTTGCTGGTGTTCCCCCAACCGTCGGGTTTGTTGGCAAGTACTATTTGTTTTCCGCTGCAATAAAATCAGGCTTCTACTGGCTTGTTGTTATAGCGGTGATAAACAGCGCTGTATCCGCTTACTTTTATTTGAATATCGTTGTTACTATGTACATGAAAGGAGAACCGGATTCCCGTGTTGCTGTTTTCGCCTCTCCCCTCGTAAAGTTGGTTGTCTTTGTGGGTGTTCTTGGGACTCTTTTTTTGGGTGTTTTCCCTTCTTATATACTGTCAACGGCGTTATCATCTGTGGGTTTGTAGACTCGAGTTATATTCTCTGGTGCTATTGTGAAGATATATAAAAGGGGAACAGCCCCCTTTTAAAATTCTACGAACCTCTCAAATGGAATTCCACATATAGGACACTTGTTTGTATCTGGTTCTCCTATCACAGTGAAACCGCATACGGGACACACATACACGTTTTCTACTTCTTTATCGTTGTTGTTTTTCACAGCCTCAAGAGCGTCTTGGTACATCTTCTCATGTATCTTTTCGGCTTCTATAGCGTATTTTATGGAGCGTTCAGCTGCTTTTTCCCCCTGAAGTTTTGCTATTGCATCGTAGGCTGGGTACATTTCAGTAACTTCAAAATTTTCCCCATCGATAGCCTCCTTAAGATTCTCAGCTGTGGACCCTATCAAATCAAGGGCCTTGGCGTGGTTTGTAGCGTGCACCTGCTCAGCATAGGCGATGGCTCTAAACAGTTTGGCGATTCCTTTGAATCCTTCTTTTTCAGCTACATCTGCAAAGGCAAGGTACTTCATGTGGGCCATTGATTCTCCTGCAAAGGCCTCTTTCAGTGATTTTTCTGTCATTTTCTTCATAGTAACACCTCCTTTTTTGTAAAGCTGTGGACATTATACTAAATTTAAATGCTTAGACAAGTCCACTTTTTGAAATAGTATAGTCTCTGTCTTTACAATCAGGGAATAAAAAGCTATAAAGATAGAGAGAGTGTATTGTTCCCTGTCTTTTGGAGGTTGAGGATAATTGAGTCTTAGCTTGATGTGGAGCTCTTTTTTTGCAGGTTTACTCAGCTTCTTTTCTCCTTGCATTTTCCCGTTGATCCCCGTTTACGTATCTTTTGTTACTGGTTACAGCCTGGAGGAACTGAAGGATTCTTCTGGGATTGAGTTTCGTTTGGTGTTTGTTAGGACGATGGCGTTCATCATTGGTTTTGCTTTGATTTTTACCAGTATGGGTGCCGCCTCAAGCGGCGTTGGGGAGTTTTTGGTCGCTAATAAAATTCTTCTTGCAAGGATATCTGGGGTTGTGGTGGTGCTTCTTGGGTTGCAGGTTGCAGGTGTAGTTAATGTGGATTTTATGGCTCGGACAAGGAGATTTGATTTCCGTTTTAGTTCCAAAGGTGTTGTTCCCTCCTTTGTGTTTGGGCTTATATTTGCTGTAGGGTGGAGTCCGTGTGTTGGGCCTATGTTATCTTTTATCTTAATCCTTGCTGCTGGTACGGCGAGTGTTGCTAAGGGTATGATTCTGTTGTTTTTGTACTCCGTTGGAATAGGTTTACCATTCCTTGTTTTTGCATTTTCTATAAACTACTTCTTCAAGGCTTCTGGGTTTTTGAGGAGATTAGATATAATACAGATGATTTCAGGCCTCTTGTTGGTTGTAGCTGGTATTTATCTTATATATAATGGTGGTTTTTAGAGGTGCAAGTTTGAAATGGGGGTGAATCATGAGAAAGCTGTTAATTTTTATAGTCTTTACACTATTTTTTGCTTACGGATGTAGCAGTTCAAACTCCAGCAAGCCAGTTAAGTTGACCACTCATGGAAGATACGCTATGCTAATTTTTGACAGTACCACGTGTCACTATTGTAGGGAGCTCCATCATGATCTTAAGGCCAACGAGCGTCTCAGGGAGCTAGCCTCCAAAATGACGGTGTATTTTATCCATGTGAATGAGAAAAGAAAATATTTGTTGCACACAAAAGTGCATGGGAACCTCACGGTGAGCGCGTTGGAGCTTGCCCGTGTATATGGTTTCAGGGGGTCAACTCCTTACATAGTGCTTACCAATAGTAGACTGGAGCCTATCGTTACGATTCCTGGCTATCTTAAGCCTAATATGTTTTTCAAAGTGCTGAAATACGTGCTTTCTGGTGCGTATAAAAGGGCAACTATTGAGGACTATATGAAATTGCATTGAAGCAGTAATAACGGACTTGGCTTCATGTACCTTTCTTCCTTTTTGATGATGTTGTGCTTTTGAGAAACACACAAAAAAGCGTGAAGCGACGGCTTAGAGCCAGGGTTTCCTGTAGGGATAGAAAGGAGGAGTTAACAAGATTATTATTCAACAAAGCTGTAGATAAGTTGAGTGAAGACACAAGGGGCTAAAGACAGAAGGTTGTCTTTCGTGCACTTAGATACACTTTTACAAGCTGGTTTGTGATATAAATACATCTTTACCCTGTGAAAGGGCTGTTAGGGTACAAGACGTTAAGCGTGTAGGAGGGTGATAGAGGAGCGGGAAATTCATCATCTTAATGGTGGGGTAGTTCGGAAAGAATGAGAAGTGTAGGGATAAAAGCATATAAGAGGTATGTAAAATATCACCGTAGGCGTTATGGTTTTGATCGTGGTTTGTTTTTCTTGTTTTGTGTAACATTGGGGTAGGGAGTAAAGGGTCGGTAGGGAAAGTTGTTTTTTGGCTATTCAGTTGAGATAGTTAAAGTTATCGTAGAAGTGGAAGAGCAAGAGTGATAAGTTTTAGGAAATACTGTGTGAAGGTTACTCTGGATTTCGAGATTCTCTTTTTGGTTTTCTGTTATTCTCTTTGGGGTTTTTTATCGTGTTTGTTTTACCTTCTGGTATCTGGGCTATTTTGCCGGAGTAGGGTGCTTTAGGAAGCTGTTAGATGTATGCAAAAGTAACTATCCTGTGATAGAATTCAGAAAGTATGGGGGGATGTAAATGATACAGGGGGAGAGTGTTGTTGAATCTTTAGAACAACAACTTTGGAAAGCAGCAGACAAACTTAGAAAAAATATAGATGCTGCAGAGTATAAACATATAGTTCT
>CAZERD010000040.1:0-14355 GCA_964515405.1 uncultured Desulfurellales bacterium | reverse complement strand
TCTCGCCTAATGTCATAAAATCCATGATACAGGGCCTCATAGCTAACCTTGTTATACCCAGTAGGGAACAGAAAAAGGTAGATGAAGAATATAAAAAAAAGTATGGTAGAACCCCACCAGCTTTCTTGGTTGTAGCACCAACAAAAAGGTGCAATTTGCACTGTATAGGATGCTACGCCTCATCGGATTCAAAATCAGCAGAGACGATACCCTACAACATACTCAATAGAATACTCAAAGAGAAGAAAGAGTTTTGGAACTCCGGCTTTACAGTTATTACAGGTGGTGAACCGTTCATGTATAGAAGCAATGGCAAAGATATACTGGATCTTGTAGAGGAACATCCTGACAGTTGGTTCATGTTCTATACCAACGGCACTCTTATAAACAGAGATATAGCTAGAAGGATGGCACAACTTGGGAATGTAAGCCCAGCAGTGTCTATAGAAGGATTTGAAAAGGAGACAGATGCAAGAAGGGGTAAAGGTACATTTAAGAGGATATTGCAGGGCTTTGAATACATGCGGGAGGAAGGAGTACCGTTTGGTATCTCTACAACCGCCATGAGGCACAACGCTGAACTCCTCGTGAGTGACGAGTTTCTTGACTTCTTCTTCGAGCAACAGAAAGCTACATATGGATGGTTGTTCCAGTATATGCCCATAGGCAGGAGCTACACGCTTGACCTTATGATTACACCCCAGCAGAGACTTTATCTTTTTAAGAAAGAGAGAGAGATATTATGGGATAAAAAGTTGTTCTATCCAGACTTCTGGAACAGCGGGGTTCTTGCCACAGGATGCATCTCGGCCGGCAGAGAGGGAGGTTACTTGTATATAGACTGGAACGGAACAGTTACACCGTGTGCGTTTTTCCCGTACTCTCCCGTGAACATCATAGAGGTCTACAAGAACGGTGGAAACTTGAATGATGTCTATGACCAACCGTTCTTTGAAGCCATAAGGAAGTGGCAGGATGCCTATGGATACAAGAGAGAACCCGATAAAGTGGGCAATTATATACTCGGATGTCCCATAAGAGATCATCATAGGGTGGCGAGGAATATTATAGACAAATATAATGCCAAACCAGAAGACAAAAGTGCTGAGGAGGCACTGAAGGATAAAGCTTACTATAAAGGTATGCTGAAATATGACGAAGAATTAAAGAAGCTTCTTGATCCCTACTGGAAGGAAATCTATCTGAAGGGTAAATACGAAACCAAGAAAGAGAGAAAGGTTTCCAACTTCTAAAATAGTGGTTTCAACCCTGTGGAATAAAGATGTTCCAACGCCTTAGGGGTTATAGTTCTCCCCTTAGGCGTTCTTTTTATATAGCCCATTTGAAGAAGATAAGGTTCTACTACATCCTCTATGGTTCTGCGGTCTTCACCGAGGCTTGCCGAGAGGGTTTCAATACCAACAGGGCCTCCTTTAAATTTATCCTTTATTGTACTCAGGTACTTTCTGTCGAGATAGTCAAGGCCAAATTCGTTTATTTCCAGCAATTCAAATACCTTCTTAGCCATGTCGATATCTATGGTATTCGAATCACTAACAAGAGCCATATCTCTGACCCTTCTCAGCAATTTATTAGCTATCCTAGGGGTTCCCCTTGAGCTCCGAGCTATAAATACTGATGCTTCATCCGTTATACCTATGCCGAGTATTTGAGCACTCCTTTTGATTATTGTCTCCAACTCTTCCACTGAATAAAAATCAAGCCTCAATACCAACCCAAATCTATCCCTAAGAGGGGACGTAAGCAGCCCCATACGTGTGGTTGCCCCTATAAGCGTAAACGGAGCAAGATCTATCTTTACCGTTCTTGCCCCCGGTCCTTGTCCTATAACTACATCAAGCCTGAACTCTTCCAAAGCTGAGTAGAGCATCTCCTCAACAGCACTGTTCAGTCTGTGTATTTCATCTATAAATATAATATCTCCTTCCTTGAGATTGGTAAGTATAGCCGCTATATCACCTACCTTTTCTATGGCTGGTCCACTGGTTATGATGATATTTGTATTCATTTCTCGCGATATAACATTAGCAAGCGTGGTTTTTCCAAGACCAGGTGGCCCATAAAGGATACAATGCTCCAATGGTTCACCTCTTTTCTTAGCGGCTTCAATGGCCAATTGGAGCGTTCGAACAACCTTGGATTGTCCTATGTACTCTTTAAGTGTCTGGGGTCTAAGGAGAAGGGGAAAGGATATCCCCTTCTCCTCCTCAGAATTATTTCCCTGAAAGTGTTTCATGGATAGATTTAGCGGCTTTCTTACCGGCACCTACAGCCAATATGACGGTCGCTGCTCCAGTTACTATATCTCCTCCAGCCCACACCTTAGGGTGTGTTGTCTTGCCTGTTTCTTCATCCGCTATAAAATAACCCCACTTGTTTGTCTTAACACCAGTGGCGCTCCTTGCCACTATAGGATTAGCATTTTGGCCTATGGCTATGATTACGTTGTCTGTTTCCATTACAAAATTAGAACCCTTTATCTCAACAGGCCTGCGTCTCCCAGATTCGTCGGGCTCGCCTAGCTCCATCCTCACACACTCTATGCCGGTTACATTGCCGTTTTCATCACCAAGAATCCTAACGGGGTTTGTAAGCAACTCAAACTGAATACCCTCCGCCTCGGCATGTTCTATCTCCTCAGCTCTCGCTGGCATTTCCTTTCTACTTCGCCTATATACTATTATGGCCTCCTCCGCTCCAAGCCTTTTAGCTGTCCTAACAGCATCCATTGCTACATTTCCGCCCCCTACAACGACAACCCTCTTACCTACATTTATTGGTGTATCATAATTTGGGAAGTCGAAAGCCCTCATCAAGTTTGAACGCGTCAGAAATTCACTAGCTGAGTATACACCGTTCAGATTCTCACCTGGTATTCTCAAGAAAGATGGAGCGCCTGCACCGTTGGCAAGAAAAACAGCATCGTACTCATCAATAAGTTCATCAACCGTCTTTATGTAGCCTATGACGTGATCGGTGTACAACTTCACTCCGAGAGACTCTATCTGAGAAACCTCATGTTGAACTATTGACTTGGGCAACCTAAATTCTGGTATCCCATAAACCAGCACCCCACCGGGCTTATGCAGGGCTTCAAACATTGTTACTTCATATCCCAAATTGGCCAGATCAGCAGCACAACTCAGACCGGCAGGTCCAGAACCAACTATGGCTACTCTCCTTCCATTTTTCACACTAATCTCTATTTTCTTGTCAACAATCCCATGTTCCCTTGCCCAGTCCGCAACAAATCTTTCTAGTCTTCCTATTGCTATAGGTTTACTCTTCTTACCCATGATGCACTTTTCCTCACACTGTTCCTCTTGCGGGCATACCCTACCACAGACCGCAGGCAACGCATTGGTAAGCTTTATTTCCCTGAAGGCCCCCTCTATATCCTCGTCCAATATTTTATCTATGAATTCGGGTATGTGCACTTCAGCTGGACACCCGTCAACACATGCAGGAGGTTTACATTGAAGGCACCTCTGTGCTTCCTTTATAGCTTCCTCGAACGAATATCCATATGGTACCTCATCAAAATTCTTTATTCTTTCCCTTGGACTTTGCTCCCTCATTGGAACCCTATCTTTCTTAAACTTCTCAGCCGGTTTTAGTCTCTCAGCCATTATGCTATACCCTCCTTTGCTTTATATAGCTCAAGAGCCTTCTTCTCCTGCTTCACATATTGCCTCTGACGCGCCATGAGCTCTCCGAAATCAACGAGTGCACCATCAAACTCTGGTCCGTCAACACAAGCAAACTTGGTTTTGCCGCCCACCGTTACTCTGCACGCACCACACATACCGGTCCCATCAACCATAATAGGATTCAAAGACACTATAATAGGAGCATCAAATTTCTTGGCAGATTCAACGCAAGCTCTCATCATCACCGGAGGACCTATTGCCCAAATTTTACTGATGGCATTGCCTTCCTGCTCCAGTACCTCTTCTAAGACGAGGTTTACAAAACCTTTCTTACCCCTACTACCATCGTCTGTCGCTATAATAAGTTCACTGGAAGCTTCCCCCAATTTATCCTCCATTATTAGCAGATCCGCGGTCCTGGCACCAATAATGGAGATCACATAGTTACCAAGTTCCTTTAGTCTTCTCGCTATCGGATGTATAGGTGCTATACCTATACCGCCCCCTACCATAACTACCTTACCAGGAAATCTTTCAATCTCAGATGGCATGCCCAACGGGCCAACAAATGAAAAGAGTTCTTCACCCTTCTCCATTCTAGAAAGCTCAAGTGTACTCTTGCCTACTACCTGAAACACAACTTGAATCCATCCCTCTACCACTGAAGAATCAGCGATCGTTAAGGGAATCCTTTCTCCGTGCTCACGTGGTATCAGTATCACAAACTGACCCGGTTGGGCTGCTTTGGCTACATCTGGAGCCCTAACAAGCATGGAGAAGATGACGTCACTCCACTGCTCTTTTTTGATTATCTCGGCCATTCAAACCCTCCTCACTCTGTTTAAATGAGAACTCAATTGTTCCAAGATAAGACGTAATGATAAGATGTGCAACTCTATTTTTACAAACCCCTTTTTTGAATCTTATTGAGTACTGCTCGGACCATCTGGCAGCGTGGATCATATACAGCCACTGACTGGCAAAGCTTGCTGATCTCACAGTCTTTATCCCATATGGGAAGTACACATGACCACCACAGGAAAGGTAAACAGTCCAAAAGGATCTATCTGAAGAGAGGTTGTTTATAAGCATATCAGGCGTATAAAACGCAAGCCAATAAAGTTCGTACTTTTTAGCCTCATTTATGAGTTCCTTACCTTTTTTGGGTGCGAAGTTTACACTTATTATCCTCTGCGTGTACTTCACATAATCCTCCATCAATCTAACACTGAATCTTGTGGCCTTAGCCAAAGCCACAGTTTCAAAACCCCTGTATAAATATCTGCTCTCTGTAGCTCCCGACAGTTCTTGCGTGAAACGATTGGAGTATATTCGGAAACCTACACCTTGAATCTGCTTTTGGAGTTTACTGCACGATGTAATCAGGAGAATTAACACAACAGCAAATATCAGCCTCCTCATTTATTTCCCTCTTCGAGCCTTATAATAGCTTCTTTTGCTTCCCTATTATCAGGATCAACGGCAAGCACTTTACGGTAGGTAGCTATAGCGTCCTCAACATAGCCCTGCTGCTCATACAAACGAGCAAGCATTATTGTGGCTATATCATCTTCGTCTTCATTTCCTCCCTCAAGATCTATCTTGGGTATATCAAGATCATTTGTTTTTTGAGACCTGCCACTGCCTGAGCCTTCTACTCCGGCAGTATCCTCTAAGTTCTCCTTTGGTGCGTAGTTCAAGGGATCAATCATTGAAGCCCGCTTGCAAAACTCATTAGCCTCCCTGATGTTTCCTAGTTTTTCATGGATCTTGCCAGCCATAAAGTTGGCTTTAGCATTGCATGGATTCAACGTGAGCAGGGTATCGATATAGGCCAGGGCAGCTTCATGTTTGTTTTCCCCCACAAGGAGTTCAGCTATTTTTAACAGGGCGAGTTCATACCTTGGGAACCGCTTAAGCCCATCAAGGAGTATATCCAACGCCTTTTCCACATTGCCGTTTTGAGCATACAAGACGGCCAACGGATAAAAATACAACGAAACCCCACCCCTGCTCTTATAATAGTTTTCTACTTTCTTAAGGAGGGAACTTTCCTTCACGGCACTCCTCTATAGTTTCTGCAACAAGCCTCCCCGCTACCTCGCCTGAGATTGTAGACCTGCCTATTCCCTTTGTCAAGACGAAGAAAACCTTTTTACTCTTGACCTTCTTATCAAGACTCAAAGCTTCTATTATTTCATCACTGCTCACATCTTTGGGCAAACATATGGGTAATCCAAGATCCCCGAGTAAACCCACGATCCTTTCCCTATCGCGCTTCTCAATCAGACCCATTTTCTCCGATAATACAGAAGCCATAACTTCACCTATGGAAACGGCTTCGCCATGCAGATAGCTATTGTAACCCGTAGCCACCTCCAATGCATGACCAAATGTATGCCCAAAGTTCAGGATGGCACGCATACCAGATTCCCTTTCATCACTTTCAACAATTGAAACTTTGTTTCTGATGCTCATAGAGATAACATCCGCCAGCACGTCCTTTTTTCTGTCCTTTACATCTTTCTTGTGGGTTTCTAAAAACTCAAACAGTTCCCTATCCATTATAACTCCGTACTTCACAACCTCTGCCAAGGCGGATGTATATTCTCTCTCAGGTAATGTACCAAGAAAATCTATATTTATAAATATTGCATCAGGCTGATAGAAACTACCTATAAGATTCTTACCCATCTCATGATTTATAGCGGTTTTTCCACCTATGGAAGCATCTACCATGGCAAGAAGTGTTGTGGGAATTTGTACAAAATGAGTACCCCTCATGTATGTGCTGGCTGCAAAACCGCAAATATCGCCAGCTACACCACCACCAAAGGATACCAAATAAGAGCCTCTTTCAGCCTTATGTTTTACAAGAAAGTCATATATATTCTTTAGTGTATATATATTTTTTTGCTCTTCTCCTGCCTTAAAGACAAAATAATGGATCCCAATGTTTGTCTTTCCCATGGACTCTATAAAATATTTCAAGTGCAACCTTTCTACATTGGAGTCTGTTATCACATAGATCTCCTCCACGTTCCGTAACAACAGAAATCTCGCCACATCACGCATAGATGCATCTACATGAATATCATGAGGATGTGATACGTTAACCCTTATTGTTTTCTTCATACTTCCTGTACTCCAGAAAATCTCTGTAGTTTATAAGATTATAATGGAAAACACCCTTTCCCTGATTGTCAAAGAACAACAAATCGCCCGTAACACCTTGATAATTTCTCATAGATAGTATGGAGTCCCTCAGATCAGAAGGGTTAGCATCGTTAATAACCATTCCTATATCAAACCCAAGCGCAGAAATCTGGTTGGGGAGACTACCATAAGTTTTCATATATTGCCTTACAAAGTATTCGTTCTTTGGATTCTCGACAAACTGGTTGTACGGTGTCACTATCAACACACGGCGAGCAACCGTAGGGTTTAGAGAAGCAAGTTTTTTATCCAAAAACAATCCCACACTGAGAATATGCTTGACCCTTATCCCGTAAAAACCCACCAAATTAGCCAGTTTAACAAAGTCGCTCTCATCAGCAAACACAACAAGGGTTCTAACATGGAGAGAATATCGCGATAGCGGTGCAGTAACAGGCAGGAGGGTGCTTTTTGTATTGGACCAATAAATTCCAAAAACATTCTTGAAATACTCAACATACGTGGCTAAACCAGGAACAAAGTGGGAAATCTTCAATGGCTTGATGCCATGAAGTGATAACTGTTTAACAAAACTTTCCTCAGCTTTTTGTGATACCGGTGTGAGTCCATACAGAACGACTATTTCTCCAAATCCCCTCCTGTATATTATGTTCGCAAGCTCTCTGGCAGCCTGTGTCACATAAAAACCGAATCCTATGACACTCTCGCAATGCATACCATTTACATAGTTAAAGGGCAATATGTCCAGAACATTAAAAGAACATACGATTGGAACAAGCTGGTCGACACTGTTCCTAAGAAACGGCCCCACGATTACATTCATATCACCATTCTCAAGTTTATCCATTATTCCCTGAACCCCCAAACGGGAGTTAACCATAATTATATTCGCACTCCCACCAAGCGCTATACTGAGCCCATTCAAAAACATTTGACCAAAAGATGAATATTTTCCACTCATAGGAGATATGTATCCTATCCTCAGACCCTGGGCCCAAGAATGCATTAGCAATAGGAACACAAGAAGAAAACTAATGAGAATCCTCATCTATCAGTTCCTTTATCCTTTGGAGATCCCTCGTGAAATCCTGAATAGCACCTGGGTTCCTGAGAAGGTAAGCCGGATGATACATAACAACCACCTTTTTACTACCATACTCAAATATCCTACCCCTGAGTTTGCTCATCTTATCTGGCAAACCGACAAACAGCCCTGTTGAGTATCTACCAAGGGTCACTATGACCGCAGGATCTATTATCTCTATTTGACTCGTCAGATAAGGGCTGCACATCTCTATCTCGTACTCTGAAGGATCTCTATTGTTAGGAGGTCTACACTTTAAGCAATTCCCGATATAAATACTATCCTCCGAAATGCCTGCTCTAGCTAACAGTTCCCTGAGCAACCTGCCTGCCCTACCTACAAATGGTCTACCCTGCAGATCCTCATCCTTTCCAGGTGCCTCTCCAACAAACATAATCTTCGCATTAGGATTACCCTCACCAAACACAGCCTTAGTCCTCGTTTTGTAAAGAGGGCATCTCATGCAGGATTCTACTCTCCCTCTAATTTCAGTAAGAAGTTCCTCCTTTGTCTTAAATTCAACCCTATTTAGGAATTCAACACCCATCTCTCTGTAAGCTGCAAGGAGCAAGTTTAGTGACTTCATATTTTACTCAAGAGATACTTTATAGACCTATTCTTTGTGTAATATGAAACCCTATTAGATATAAGAAAAGCTGTTGATTCAAATATCTCCTCAATAACCCTTAAACCGTTCTCTTTTAGAGTTTTACCGGTTTGTACTATATCAACTATGCAATCTGCGAGACCAAGAAGAGGAGCAAGTTCAACAGAACCGTACAGCTTAATTACGTCGACCCTTATACCCTTTGATATGAAGTGTCTTTTAGCAATATTTGGAAACTTTGTAGCTACTCTCAATCCTTTAACCCCACCGCTCAAACACTCGTCTTTTACACCTGCAACTACCATTCTGCAGTAACCTATACCTAAATCTGCCAATTCAAACACCTTGCTCTTCTTCTCTCTTAGGACGTCAAGGCCTGCAACCCCAATGTCTGCAGCGCCATATTCAACGTACACAGGAACATCTTGCGCCCTAACCATTAGAAACTGAAACTCGCCCGCCTCGTCCACAAACGAAAGTCTTCTCGACTCAGATGGAATATCCACAATTATACCGGACGCTCTGAATCTTAGCAAAGTATCTTCCAACAGCCTTCCCTTAGGTAATGCTACTCGGATCATACCACTCCCTTTTGATAGAAGCACCAAGCATAGATAACTTCTTTTCTAAAGCTTCGTACCCTCTGTCAAGGTGATATATACGCAACACATGAGTTATACCCTCAGCCGAAAGCCCTGCTATGACAAGACTTGCAGAGGCTCTCAGATCCGTTGCCATAACAGGAGCACCTGTAAGTCTATCCACACCATTTATAATAGCCCTATTGCCAAAAAGAGAAATATCTGCTCCCATCCTTCTCAGCTCGGCCACATGTTGGAATCTATTTTCAAATATTGTCTCTTCCACCACACTCACTCCCTTTGCCTTAACCAACACACCTACAAACTGCGCTTGCATATCCGTCGGAAACCCAGGATAAAACATGGTTTTAATTCTCAAAGGGTGAACTTCATCCGGCCCAGATACCCTTATAACACCACCGCCGATCTCATCAATGCTACCTCCAGCCTCCCTAAATTTATCTACCGTAGCATCCATAGCGAATAACGGAGCATCTTGTATCTCGATGGTTGAATGAGTAGCAAGAGCAACACACATGAATGTTCCAGCCTCTATTCTATCGCCAATCACCCTGATCTCCACACCGTGAAGACTATCAACACCATTTATCTCTATTGTGTCACCTCCAGCTCCTTCTATTTCCGCTCCCATTTTGTTCAGCATTTCGGCTAAATTGACAACCTCTGGTTCCCTGGCGGCATTCTTTATCACAGTTCTTCCCCGGGCAAGTGTAGCTGCCATCACTATGTTTTCAGTCCCTGTTACAGTTGGAACGTCAAGGTATATTTCGCAACCGTGCAGACCATCTCTAGTCTCACCTATTATGTATCCACCCTCTATTTTTATGTCCGCCCCCATCATCTTCAGGGCATCAATGTGTAGATTTATAGGTCTAACACCTATAGCACAACCCCCAGGCATGGATATTTCCGCATGATGAAACCTGCTAAGCAAAGGGCCAAGAACAAGTACAGATGCCCTCATTGTTTTTACAAGCTCATAGGGTGCTTTTAGCACATGTAATTCCCTCGCATCCACATACAGTCTATGATTTTCCTCAAACGCGACATCGCACCCCATAAATTTAAGCAACTTCATCATTGTAAACACATCATCAAGACGAGGAACATTTTCCAGTACAACTTTATCAGAAGTCAAAATGGAGGCTGCCATCATAGGTAGGGAAGCATTCTTTGAACCGCTTACCCTTACCCTTCCAGATAATCTTTTACCGCCCTCAATAATGAACTTCTCCATCATATCTAGTACCCTTCTCCCAAAACTTAACTTCTATATACATCGTTAGGAAAAATAGGATAGACTGTGGGCACCACTAAGCCTCTCCGAGCGACTTGACCCTCTCCTCTCTTGTTTCAATGCTTGTTATCTTTATCCCAAAGTGCCCTCCAACCACTACAACTATACCCCGTGCGATCACCTTTCCGTTTACAACCACTTCCAGAGGTTCCTCTATGCTCCTATCTAGTTCTATTATAGAACCCTCGTTGACCTTCAATAGATCCCTGATCAGCATTTCCTTTTGCCCTATTCTTATCTCCACGTCAAGATCTATATCCAATATGAGGTCAAGATTTCTTACATCTCCTGTGCCGGAACTAGGTACCCTTTCTCTTATCCTCTCCTGTGGCTCACTGGGACGCTTTGCAGTCTGCTCATGTTCTCCCATAACCGTCTCGACGGGTTCATTTGT
Source organism: uncultured Desulfurellales bacterium (assembly GCA_964515405.1). GTDB lineage: Bacteria > Campylobacterota_A > Desulfurellia > Desulfurellales > CAZERD01 > CAZERD01. The sequence continues at coordinate 3,523 of CAZERD010000040.1, read as the reverse complement.
CTCTGCTCCAAAACCCCCCTCAGCCCCTGGGGCATAAGAAAAAACTGAATCAAACTCATCCACCCCTGAAAGAATGGTTATAGTGTCTGTTTCAACATTCGGTACAGCAACATCAAGTTTTATCCTGTAAACATCCGAATCCGGAAGGGTAATTTCTCTCCCCACTCCAACAACCTCTGCAGAAAAGTTCTTGTCAAACTCATCTTTGAGAGATATTGATAGATTACCCAGGATTTGGGAAAATAATTCCTTGAGGGCATCAAGATCTTCTTCTTCAATTTCTTCTTTAGGATTACCTGGCCCCATTAACATCAGATCAGATAATATGGTAGCAAATCTCGTCTTCAAGTATAAGAACATTGATGCGGATCTATCATCAACGGAAACAGTGCTTTTAATCATCACTCCACCGTCCTCAAGACCTACATCCCCACTGTCTCCCTTGCCAACATCAATCAATTTTACTACAACATCAAGATTTAGGGCAGTCCTAAGTACCTCTTCAAACGACGAATTCAGTATAGAAGAAAATTTTTCAATGGTCCCTTTTTCTCTATCCGATTCATCGGAAGAGGAGAAGAGGCTATCTATGTCCTCTTGGGATAGCTCTTCTGCCATCATTATCCCCCATTTAGAAGTTTTAAAACCTTCACAGCTTGATTACTACCAGATCTACCAATTACAAACTGTACCTTTTTTACCCCATTAATGGAACCTAAAAGCGATTCTCCCACCTTGGAATCAAGAACAAGTACCTCATTTGTTTCAAGCTCCAAAAACTCTTTAAGCTTGAGTCTTATTTTGCCCAAATAGAAATCTATTATGACGGGTACTCTAAGTAGCAGAAAAGCTATATCCTCACTCCTATCTTCCTGAACCCGTTTAGGCCTCGTAAAGAGATCCTGACTACCTATCTTGCTGAATATGGGCTCCAAAGCTATAACAGGTAGGCACCAATTGATTATACCACGCGATTCCCCTATCTTAACTTCAAAAACCACCAGCACAACAATCTCCGATGGAGCTATGATCTGGATAACATTCGGGCTCGTCTCCTGATCAACTATCTTCAAGTCGAGCCTTACTATGGGATCCCATATCTCCCTCATGTCATCCATAGCCTGCCTTACAACGTCAGCCAATATTGCTTGTTCTATATCTGTAAACGGTCTGGTCAGATTTTCACTGAATTCACCTATCCCTCCCAGGAGCCTATCTATGAGCACGAATCCTATATCTGGCTCAATTGAAAACACAGCAGATCCTTCAAGAGGATTCAAACTTACAACATTGAAACTCACATTATTGGACAGTGACAAAACAAACTCACCGTAGGTCATCTGATCGACACTGACCACATTTATTTCCGTTATAGCTCTCAAAAAACCAGAAAGACGTGAGGAAAAATTACGGGCAAACTTATCGTGGAGGTTCTTTAGAGCCCTTATCTGCTCCTTGGAAACTTTATCTGGCCTTTTGAAGTCGTAAATAGAAATTTTCTTAGTCTCCGCGAGCTCAAACTCCTTCTCTTCCTCTATAACCTCCGGTTCTTTGTCAAGGGTACTCAGTAGGGCATCTATTTCTTCTTGGGAAAGAAGCTCAGCCATTTACTATCCTGCTATTTGAGCTATCTTCAGGGGAATATCATCAACATCAGCAACTACATCGGCCAACCCCTCTTGAGTGGGTTTCCTAGGCATTCCCCATACAACGCAACTGTTTTTGTCTTGAGCTATAATTACTCCACCTTTCTCATGCACCTTCTTAAGCCCTCTGTAGCCATCATCGCCCATACCTGTCATTATCACGCATAGGGATTTGTCCCCAAAATTTTCGGCTACAGATGTAAACATAACATCAGCATTAGGGGTATATATAGTTTTGGGTTGATCGCTAACTCTAATTACATATCCAGAGCCTCTGTGCTCCACGGTCATCTGCAGTCCGCCCGGTGCCAGATATCCCACTCCACCCTTCAGTGGTTCTCCATCCTCTGCTTCCTTTATTGTTATGGGAGCGACTCTATCAAGGGATTTCGCAAACACACCCGTAAACGTTTTGGGCATATGCTGGACAATCAGTACAGGCTGTCTAAGTCTGGGAAATTTTGAGAACACCCTTTCCAGCGCTACTGGCCCACCTGTCGATGCCGCTATAGCAACTACTTCTATATTTCTTTTTGCGAGAGGTTTTGTCTCAACTTTGCGAGCAATCATCTCTTCAGCAACAGAAGCAGCAATCCGCGGCCTTCTTCTCAACACCCTGAACTGGGACCTCTTAGCCTCAACTATTTTCTTAACAAGAAGGTCCTTAACTTGCTTACTTGCCGTCTTAAAGGAAAGCACATCATTTTTGGACACATAATCCACAGCACCAAGCCTCAGCGCTTCTAATGTTTCTTTAGCCCCATCCGTGGTCAGAGTGCTGACCATTATGACAGGGACTGGATTTTCTTCCATTATCCTCTTCAACGCTTCCAGCCCGTTCAACTTAGGCATCTCTATGTCCAGTGTAACAACATCTGGCTTCACCTCTTTCACCTTTTCAATAGCCTCAAGTCCATCCCTGGCAAAGCCAACCACCTCTATTTCACCAGACTCTTCTAGTATCCTTGCGAGATACTTCCTCGCTATCATTGAATCATCTACCACTAGAACTTTAACTTTGTTTAGAATCATAACTTTGACTCCATCAACTATTTGCTTTACGCTGTCAAAAATGATACAAAGTCCTTCAGAAAAAAGCAAATTTTTATAGGAAAGGAGGCACGACATGGGTTTGACAGTGGCTCAAAAGATCCTAAGGGAACACCTGGTAGATGGTGATTTATTCTCTGGAGATGAGATAGGCATAAAAATAGACCAAACCCTAACCCAGGACGCAACGGGCACAATGGCAGACCTCCAATTTGAACAAATGGGCGTAAAACGAATAAAAACGGAAGTATCCGTCAGCTACATCGATCACAAAACCATTCAGATGGGTTACGAGGACGCAGACGATCACACCTATCTTCAGACTTTCGCTAAGAAGTACGGTCTGCTGCTATCCAAAGCCGGAAACGGTATCTGCCATCAGGTCCACATTGAGAGAATCGGCAGACCAGGGAAAACACTGCTTGGCTCCGACTCCCATACACCCACAGGTGGCGGAATTGGCATGATAGCCATTGGCGCCGGTGGATTGGATGTGGCTGCAGCTATGGCTGGCATGCCTTTTTATCTGCCCAGACCAAAGATAGTGGGTATACACCTGACAGGTAAGCTAAACCCGTGGGTGACAGCCAAGGATGTGATCCTGAAGGTGCTTCAGATACTCACTACAAAGGGCAATGTAGGATGGATAGCAGAGTACTTTGGCGAGGGAGTTAAGACACTCACCGTACCAGAAAGGGGCACGATAACCAACATGGGCGCAGAGCTGGGTGTAACAACGAGCGTATTCCCCTCCGATGAGGAGACCAAACGCTTTCTTGAGGCTCAGGGCAGAGGAGATCAGTGGATACCGCTTGAGGCTGATCCTG
>CAZERD010000039.1:0-14383 GCA_964515405.1 uncultured Desulfurellales bacterium | reverse complement strand
GTTTTTTCAACGAATTCACCCTGTATATTGAGTGCACCAAATGAGAATAGTGGTAGGAATAGTCTTATTGATCATAAGCGTAGGCATAAGTGGGGCCATAAACTTCATCAACCCACAGAGTTACTCCTTGTATGTTTTTCTATTTATGGCATCACTATCCTACTATTCATCAGACACTCTCGAAAACTCTCTCATAGTAGCCACAGCCTTTGGATTGGTACTGGATATGCTCCTGAATAACCGTCTGTTCTTTTTAACAGCAGGTCTACCCATATTCTTATTCGCAGCTGCAGTGCTAAAGGACTACTTCAAAGCACCCGACAATAGGCTTGCCTTGGTCATTTCTGTGGCTTATGCTTTATTCCTTGTGTTATATATAAAGGCGTCCCTGTTGTTTTCAGTATTCGTAGCTGTGCTTGCTTATTTGTTTTATCTCTTTTTGTCCACATCCACGAGACTTATCCTGCTAAAGGGCAGAAATGTCAAAGAGAGATGAGTACATACTCAAGCTTAAAGACTTAAAAGGCGGCATAAACTACCTAATAGCCTTCATATTTCTGTCGTTTATCCTAATCGTGCTCAGGCTACTTTACCTACAGGTTGTGAAACACAACTACTTCTCTGAATTAGCCAAAAAGAATAGGATACGACTGATAAAAATATTACCCACAAGGGGAACAATAAAAACATCTGATGGGATTACATACGCGAAAAACATACCTGCATTCTCCCTCTACTACACAAGAAACCTGAGGACAAACACCAGGGAAATAAAAAAACTATCCTTCCTGCTAAATATTGACTACGAAAAATTACTAAAAGAAATAAAAAAGCATCCCCCCTATTCCAGCTTTCTACTGGAATCCGATGTACCAAGGAATAAAATCTTCTGGATAATGTTCTACAAAGAGAAGTTTAACAACATAGATATTGAAGTGACCGCAAGAAGATACTACCCAGGAGATGCTTACGTATACGCCGATATAGTAGGATATGTCTCACTAGCTTCAGCATACGACATAAGGAAAAACCCCCTCATAGTGCCTGGAGAAGAAGTAGGGAGAAAAGGCGTAGAGAGAAAGTACAATTCAGTGCTCCTCGGTAAATTTGGATACAAAGAGTTTGAAGTCAACGCCATGGGGATCAGGATCAAGATGCTTTCGATAACACCTCCAAAAAATGGAAAAAATATTACCCTAACGGTAAACGCCAAATTACAAAACTACCTTTACAAACTGCTTGGGAACCACAGCGGGGCCATAATAGTAATGAAAACAAACGGTGCCATATTAGGTATGGTGAGCAAACCTACATACGACCCCAACCTGTTCCTGAAAAAGCTCACAAGAACTCAATGGAACAGATTGCTCAAGAACAAAACGATGAACTTGTTTGACATAGCAACACAAGCTACATTTCCACCAGGATCCATTATAAAACCCTTCGTAGCAATAGGTGCCCTCAGGTCAGGAATAATAACCCCAAGAACTATCTTATTCTGCCCACCGTTCATTAAAATAGGAAAAAATATATACAAGGACTGGAATCCTGCTGGGTTCGGGAGAATCAACCTGTATCGGGCTCTGGCAAGTTCCAGCGACGTATTCTTCTACCAGGTGGGCAAAAAACTGGGCATAAAAAGGTTGGACCTCTACCTATCACAATTCGGTTTTGGAAAATCACCTGGGCTATTTAGCTATACTGCAAAAGGCATTCTCCCATCACCAGAAGAAAAATACAAGCTCTATGGGAAGAAATGGTACATAGGCGATACCATCATAACAACAATAGGACAGGGATACTTCCTCGTCAGTCCATTACAGGTGGCAGTAGCCTACCAAATGTTAGCAAATTCAGGGATAGCATACAAACCATTCCTACTAAAGGGAGAAAAGCCATCCATACTGTACATATTTCAAACTCCGTACTACGGTGTTGTAAAAAGGGCTCTATGGGAGGTTGTGAACAAACCCTATGGAACAGCATTTGACTGCAAAATAAAAGGGCTAAACATCTGTGGGAAAACAGGAACAAGTCAAATAGTTACATCAAAAGCTTTCAAAAAGCTCAAAAAGGAATACAAAGAGGGAAAAATATCCAAGAAAACCTTACTCAAATACACACCGGATGCCTGGTTCGCTTCGTTTGCCCCTATGAACAAACCAAAGGTGGTAGTGGTTGTGTTTTTAAGACACGGGCGTTCCAGTTGGTACGCAGCATCACTGGCACGCAAGGTCTATATTGAACTCATCAAACTCCACATACTAATGGACCACATTACCCAACTCAAAGATAGGTAGATACATGGAAACAACAATAAATCCTATTATGCCACCGAGCACAACTATTATCACTGGCTCCATAAGGGTAGTAAGATTCTTTACCAAATTGTCAACCTCTTCATCATAATACCTTGATACGTTATTCAGCATCTCCTCAAGATTGCCCGATTCCTCACCAACAGCTACCATTTGTGTGACCATGCTCGGAAATTCAGCGCTCCTTATCATAGCTACAGACAGATTTTCACCCCTCTTAACTTCATCCTTTATGACGTATAGTGCTTCTTCTATTATAGTGTTCCCTGCTGTTCTCGCCGCTATCTCAAGCGACTCCAGTATTTCAACACCACTCGCGGTTAGAGAGGCCAGAATATTTGAAAAGTTGGCTATGGAGCTCTTCCTGAGCAACATACCTATAACGGGCAACCTCAGCATCAGGGCATCCACAGCGCGTTTAAAACCCTCGTTATTGCGGTAAAAATACCTCACAATAAAAGCAATAGCTACTATAAATAGCACGAAATATAAAATGGTGTGCTGTAGAAACTTACTTACTTCTATTACTATCCTGGTGGGCAAAGGCAACGGAAGCTTACTGGCCCGATACAGAGTGGCAAACGTTGGTATCACGAAGGTCAAAATGATTGTCACAACTACAACCGCTACTGCGCTCACTGTTGCCGGATATATCATCGCCCCTCTAATCTTCCTCTTAAGGGCAATGCTCTTCTCCATCATGTTTGTTAATCTCATCAGAACATCTTCAAGCTTGCCACTCTTCTCAGCTGAATCTATCATATTTATGTAGAGGTTCGAGAAAACATTCCTATGGGCTCTGAGAGCATTGGCAAATGTGCTCCCAGCTTCTATCCTTTTCTTTACATCATATATTATCTCCGCTAGATACGGATTCGTTATCTGCTCAGCCACAATGTTTAAAGATTCATCTATGGGCAATCCAGCCCTTATCATTATGGCAAGCTGCCTTGTTGTTATCAACAATTCTTTCTCACTAACTTTCTTTGAAAAAAAAGAGAAAAGTTGAGGCTGTGTTTGTTGGATCTTCTTAATATTTATTCTCCTTGACTTCAGCTTCACTATAGCATCGTTCTTATCAACAGCCATAATACCGCCACGTGTCTTTCTGCCGGTGCTGTCTACCCCAACCCACTTGAAATAAGCCATTTTCCCTCCTCAGGTTCTAAAGAGTATTTCGGATCTTGTCCAGTTCTCTCTGTAAGGTCTTCTTATCCGGAGAGGCAGACAATGCATCCTCGTAGGTTATTAGCCTTCTCCTGAACAAACTCAACAAAGATTGATTCATGGTTACCATGCCCGTCTGCGATTGACCTATCTGCATAGCGGAGTATATCTGAGGTATCTTGTCCTCCCTTATAAGATTCCTTATGGCGTTGTTTGGAATCATAATCTCCAAGGCGAGCACTCTCCCTGCCCCGTCCATTCTCTTCAGCAATCTCTGAGATACAACACCCTGCAAGCTCACAGATATCTGGGTCCTTATCTGGGGTTGCTGGTTGGAAGGAAAAACATCTATGAGCCTGTTAATGGTCTCCGCGGCCGAGTTCGTGTGCAATGTTGCAAACACAAGATGGCCCGTTTCGGAAACAGTAATCGCTGCCTCTATCGTCTCTAAGTCCCTCATCTCACCTATCAGGATTATATCTGGATCCTGTCTCAGTATATGCTTCAAAGCCGAAGCAAACGATGGCACATCAGAACCTACCTCTCTCTGATCAACAAGACACCTACCGTGGGAGTACATGAATTCTATGGGGTCCTCAATGGTTATTATATGGGATGTTCTCTCTTGGTTTATCTTGTTTATAAGCGCTGCAAGTGTCGTTGACTTACCGGAGCCCGCCGGCCCTGTCACAAGTATCAAACCATGCGGCACATTGGCAAGATTCTGAACATCTGGAGGAATACCCAGCTCCTCAAACGGCGGAATCTCATGCGGAATCATTCTGAATGCACCAGCCACAGTACCTCTTTGCATATGCACATTGGCTCTAAATCTCGCCAACTTGGATATACCAAACGAAAAATCTACATCTAGATTATCCTCAAACCTTTTCTTCTGCATCTCGGTCATAACACTATAACACAGTTCCTGCGTTTCCTCTGGAGCAAGGGGAGCAAACTCCGTATCTACAAGATCACCATGTATCCTTATCTTTGGAGGAGCCCCAGCCACTATATGGAGATCCGAACCACCCCTCTCTTTCAATATCCTAAGAAGCTCTACAATATCCTTAGCCTTTTCCATTATCCCCCCTAAACGAAAGTAATGCTAACAACTTCCTCCAGCGTCGTGATCCCCTCCTTTATTTTCTTCAACCCGCTTTTCCTCAGAGTAGACATCCCTTCCTTTATAGCTTGCTCCTTCAGCTCATCTGTGGAGGCACCAGAAAGAATCATTTCTCTTATAGTATCGGTTATCGGCATAACCTCATATATAGCAACCCTTCCTCGGTACCCTGTAAAGTCACAATATTCACAACCCTTACCCTTATAAACCTGAATATTTTTGGCTTCTTCCTCACCAAACCCAACATCAACAAGACTGGAAACAGGCACATCTATTCTCTCTTTGCAGTGTGTACATATCCTCCTAACAAGCCTCTGAGCAAGGACAAGTATCACGCTTGAAGCTATCAGATATCTCTCAATCCCCATATTAACAAGCCTTACTATTGAAGAAGGTGCATCATTCGTGTGTAGGGTAGACAAAACCAGGTGCCCGGTCAATGCACTCTTTATAGCTATCTCAGCAGTCTCCGTATCCCTTATCTCACCCACCATGATTATATCAGGATCCTGCCTTAGAAATGTCCTCAAAGCCTGGGAAAACGTAAGCCCAATATCCTCCTTAACCTGCACCTGGCTTATGCCATGGATATTGTATTCAACAGGATCCTCAACAGTAAGTATGTTAACTCCCTCTTTGTTCAACACATTTAAGGAAGCATAAAGCGTTGTCGTCTTACCTGAACCCGTTGGTCCTGTGTTCAATATCATGCCATACGGCGCTTGTATAGCCTCCATATATCTCCTCAAATCAAAATCCTCAAAACCCAGCGAGTTCAGATTCATCCTCACATTACTTCTGTCCAAAATCCTCAACACCATATTCTCACCAAACACGGTAGGAAGCGTAGAGACTCTAAAGTCTATATCCTTCCCACCAACTCTCAACCTTATTCTTCCATCTTGAGGGAGTCTCTTTTCTGCTATATCAAGTTTTGACATTATTTTCAACCTCGAAATAAGGGCTGGAGCTATATTTTTGGGATGCTCCATTATAGTTCTCAGTTTACCATCTACCCTCAAACGCACTCTCAACACCTTTTCAAAATTCTCAACATGTATATCGCTGGCATTAACCTCCACAGCCTTCTTTATAATAGAATTGGCCAAATTAATTATGGGTTCTTTGCTCGACTGGTTTTTCAAGTCCTCTATATCACTGATTTCATCCGTATCCGAATACATAACTATATCAACATCATTTTTAGAAGCCTGGAGATTCTCCAGTATCACGCTTATTTCCTTGGATGAACCATAATATTTATCTATAGCATTCTGAATAGATTTCTCAGACGCAAGCACCGGAACAACTTTAAGCCCTGTAACGAACCTTATCTCATCAAACACAAAAATATTCGCAGGATCAGATGTGGCTACTTTAATAGAATCACCCTCCACAGCCACAGGAATCACGGAATGTTTCTTCACAAGTTGAGCAGGGACTTTGTTGATAACCTCCGGTGATATCTCTATACTGCTTAGATCTACTTCCTGTATGTTGTACTGTTTACTCAGAAACCCCCTCAACGCCTCTTCCGTAATATATCCTTTCTCCACAAGTATTTCACCAAGCTTCTTACCCTTTTTGGATATCTTCTGCTCTTTCAAAGCCTCTTCAAGCTGCTCCTGGGTTATAATCTTATTCCACACCAGGAGTTTCCCAAGAAGTGTGTTACTCATACCTTCTCTCCCAATAAACTCAACGCAAGACATTCACTACATTTAATACCCGTCCATATCTCAAAAGAGCGGATAGCCTGATTCACAAACATAACCATACCATTTATCGCGTCAAGCCTCTTACTCCTTGCTTTCTTAACTAGAGGCGTATCAAAGTATATTATATCAACCACCCATCCCTTACCCATGGGCGCAATATCCACGGGAAGAGAAATACCATCAATGCCCACAGATGTAGCATTTATAAGCACATCGGTATGCCCCACGACATGAGCAGCATCAAGTCTATGACAGTCAATCTCAATGATTCTCTCGAACTGCTCTCTAAGTTTGGCAGCCTTGTCCATCGTCCTGTTCATCAGGTTTACCCTCTTCACACCAAGTTTATACAAAGCATAGATCACAGCACGCGCAGCACCGCCGGCGCCCACCACCGTTATTTCCTTTCCAAGGTAATCTATACGCCTCAGCGTTTCCTCAAAACCAAAAACATCCGTGTTGTAACCATAAAGTATGCCACCATTGTTCTTCACCGTATTCACAGCACCAACAGCCTCGGCGTCAGCATCCACTTTATCAACAAGCCCAAGAGTCCTTTCCTTGTACGGCAGGGTAATGTTTACTCCTCCCAGTCCCAGACCCCTTATACCATGGAACGCCTCTGCTATATCCTTCACATCAAACGCAAGATACACAGCGTTCAGCCCATAATATCTAAATAAACCATTGTGTAGCTTTGGCGAAATGGAGTGAGCAATGGGGCTGCCTATAACCCCGTACAGCTTAGTCCTTGAATTTAACATCTATAACCCTCTCTTCATCACCCACTATGTGAAACGTTATCACCATATCATGGGGCACAAAACCTCTGGCCCACTCAATAAAAAACAATCCCTCTTCCTTATTCAAATAATCGTATATCCCAGCCTCCATAAACTCAGACTCATCGTTCAGCCTATACAGATCCATGTGATAGATACCGTGCTCGTACTCATTAACCAGCGTGAAGGAGGGACTTCCGTTAAACACTCCCTCACCCAACATATAATCAATGCAAAACCTGACAAAGGTAGTTTTACCTGAACCAAACTCACCTCTCAAAAGTACATAATACCTCTTGCCCTTTACATAATTTTTAAGCACATGCTCCGCTATCTTCTTCGTCGCATACAAGCTCTTACTCTTATACCTCAGGTAAACTTCAGTCACGTTTAAGTCTATCACAAATCAACTATTCATTTCAAGAACAAACCCTTATACTGTATAAACGTAAAGTCATACGAAGAATTACATGTTTATCAAACACAAAAAGTTTGACTTTGAAAACGAAAAGATTATATACTTCTCCACCATGAAAATAAAAAGAGCATTAATCATTCTAAGTGATCATCTCCTCACAGAAATATTGAAGATTATACTCTCGAAGTTGAATATAAGTGTAGATTCAACGGAAGAATTCAAAGAAGCTCTACCCCTGATAGAAGAGTATAAATACCACTTGATAATCGTGGGAGAGAACAAAAGCCTGATAGCCAAAAACAAAATGGGCGAAATAATACTTGAAAAGCACACACATCACATCCCCCATATAATCATGCTGAAAAAAGAAGGTGAATATATAGCCTCACACAAAAATATAACCACAATGAATTACCCGACTCTACACAAGGAGCTCACATCCATCATCAATCATCTAAACTCACAAACCAAGCAGCAAACACTAACACCAAAAACGCTGATAAAAAATAGGTACTACAGACCAGTAATGAATATAGCCGAATTCTTCCATAAACTCCGAGGAAACAAGAAAATAGATTTTCGCTCGGACGAAAAACAGCTTAATACAATACTCCTAGGCGGCAAATTCTATGTAATCCATTCAGATTTTGAAAACGAAACAGAAATTTTCACAGCACCAAGACTTGAAGCCTCAGAAGAAGACCTGGACATAATAGAGCTTGTATCAATAAACCTTAAAACACTCCCCCAACACGCTTCAAAGGACCTAATAAAAAAGGGATTAAACAGGATAAACAGTCCAAACGCTTTATGGTCCTTACTCCCAGAAGATAAGCCTTTTGGTGTAGTGAAAGCACCCAACTATATTTTAAAGGACTGCTTGCCCGACTACAACGCTCAGGAGATTCAATCGCTCATATACTCAAAAACTATAGACCTCACATCCCTTAAAGAACAGTATAAAGACAACACAGAACTCGCAAGGGCTCTTGTATGCATGTACATGACCAACATGATGGAAATCTCAAAAGATGCAGATGAAATAGCTTCATCAAAATACGAAGTGAAAATAAAGAAAAGTCTACTCAGAAAAATACTTGACAAGATAAGAGGATTGTAGATGGCTATATACAAGATAATTGTCACCGGAAGTTTCAATTCCGGCAAGACAACGTTCGTAAGGGCAATAAGTGAAATAGAACCTATAACGACGGATAAGCCCGTATCAGAACCAATGCTCAAGATAATAAAACCCTTAACAACTGTAGCAATGGACTTCGGTGTTCTAACTGTAGACAAGGATCTCGTACTCCATATATACGCCACACCGGGACAAGAGAGATTTGATGTCATATATGACATACTGCTGAAAAACGCACTCGCGCTAATAGTCTTGGGCGATGCAACAGATAGGGGATCTGTCTCTAGCATGCGCAAGTTCTTTAACAAATTCATAAGCCTAAAGAAACTACCCGCAGTATTCGCCCTTACAAAAGTAGATCTACCGCATAGGTTGCCTGATGAGGAGATAAACATGGCGCTTGGTGGCATACCATCCGACATACCCATACTGAAAATAAACGCTACTCACAAAGAGGACGTGAAAAAAACTTTGCTAACAGCGCTTCAAAGGCTACTCGATGAAGCCTGAACAATCTTTTTTAGATCAGCAAGAAACCTCAATCCTTTCTCGGGAGAATAAACCCTAAAACCAGCTTCCTCCACCTTATGAACAACTCTTTTCAATCCTCCAACAGCCCTAATTCTGCCCGACAAATCTATTTCTCCAGCCAATACAACGTCCGCGGGGACAGCAATACCTTCTACCGAGGATAACACAGAACCCGCAACAGCAGCATCCACAAGTGTGGTGGCTACCCTCATACCACCCACAATGTTCAAATACACATCAAACTTATACATGGGCAAAGATAATCTCTTCTCAAGCACAGCTACAATCACATTCAATCTATTAAGATCAAATCCCACCGCCGTTCTTCTCGGCATACCAAAAGCTGTAGGAACACAGAGAGCCTGAACCTCAACGACGATCGGCAGATTGCCCTCCATCATAATCCCGTAGACACTTCCATCCGTGTCCTGTTTTTCATCAACAAACGAGAGTGTGGGGTTGCTTATTACATCAAGACCCCTCTCACTCATATCAAGCACAATAGCCTCATCCGTTGGACCAAACCTATTCTTCGTGCTCCTTAAAAATCTATAGCCATCCCTTGCCACTTCAAGATATACAACACAATCAACAAGATGTTCCAGCGTTTTAGGACCAGCTACAACCCCCTCTTTGGTGACATGAGCCACTATAAATACAGTAGTTCCAGACTCTTTAGCAGCACTGGCTATCCGCTCAGAACAATACCTTACCTGAGACAGAGATCCAGCATGGGAATCCACACCCAAGCTCCTGAGCGCATGTATAGAATCCACAACAACACAATCAAATCTCCTGCTTCTAATCAGTTCAACCGTGCCTTCAACACCAGCCTCCCCCACAGCATGCACGCCTTCACATCCCAACCTCCTAACCCTGGTAGACACCTGCGAGAGAGACTCTTCCGCACTGACATAGACACAACTATATCCGCTTCTCATCAACATCTTCGCGAATTCCAAAAGCAAGGTGGACTTACCAACACCCGGAGCACCGGATACAAGATACACACCACCCTTCACTACGCCTGAACCAAAAAACCTGTCAAACTCATCAGTTAAATGCAAAAACTCCTCTCCAGGCAAGCTGACCGGCAACTCTACCACATCACGCACAGATCCCTTTTTATCATGGCGTTCTTCTGTAACTTCAGAAAAACTGCTCCATTCCCCACACTGTGGGCACCTACCCAACCATTTAGCTGATCTATAGCCACAGTTATTACACAAAAACATACCCTCCCCCCTGAAGCGAGTCTAAAACAAACTCAACAATAACATGAACCTCAATATCTTATAATCTTATACCAAAACTCACAGAAAGAGGATAGTATTCTCTAAGTCAGGTATCTCATTCTGGATACTACAGCCCCGATCGCCATAACAAAAAACGAGATACATATAGAAATGAGACCAGCGTAAGGATCCTTAATCAGAGCAAAATAGAATGAGACAATTGCCGAAATACCTATGGCAAACCAGACATATACAGGTGTTATTTTAAGCTTTTCGTTAAAAAAACCAAACAACAAAGGAACAGCCACGCTTCCAGTGTATATACCATAAGCTATAAGCATGGTCTTTATAATCTCACCAAAATAAAGAGCGATAATAATGGAAATAATCCCCATAAACACAGCAACCAGCTTCACGCCGTTAACGCTCTTAAACCTCAGTATATCCAGAGCCAATATAGAAGAGGCAGAAAACAAACATGTATCAGCAGAAGAAATAACACTGGCAAGAATGGAAGCAACAAAGATATAAGACAAAATGCTCGGAAGAGCTATGTTCACCATTACTATCAATATCTTATCAGGACTGCGGGTAAGGTGATGGGCATATAGCCCTATAACACCAATGGATGCTGCCACCCCTATGATTGCAAACACAGTAAAAAGAACACCTCTTCTTGCATCACGGGAAGAACGGGCCGAGAATATCCTTGAATACATATCAGGTCCCACAGCATACGGTATCCCAACCACAAGCAAAAACAATAACAGCTTACCCGGTGTGAAGTACTTATTTACAGGAAACTTCAATAATTCATGGTTAACTTGGAGAGGAAATCTAAAAGCAAGAAACACAGCCGTAAGAACAAGACCAATAAACAGTATGATAAACTGAACCTTGTCAGTCCTAAACACCGCATACTGCCCGCCTATAACAGTGTACAAGATCACAAAAACACCTGTAAAAACAGCAAAATAATCAAAGCCAACCTTCGGATATATAACGTTCAATGTTTTTCCAGCCGCTATTATCTGAGCAGCGACTATCCCAGCCCAGGCTATAACTATAAGCACTCCAGAAAACACCCTGGCAGGTTCACCGTAAAACTTTCCAAGGGCTTCAGATATAGTCATAACACCCAAGGCATGGGCTTTTTGGGATAGGAAAAAATAAAGAACAAGTAAACCTGCAACACCACTCAGCAGCCACCATATACCCACTATACCCATTTTGTAAACAAGACCTGCCATGCCAAGTGTAGCAGAAGCACCCACTATCACCGCAGATAAAGACAAGCCAACGGACCACGCGTCCTGCGATCTATTAGCAAGCACATAACTCTTAAGATGAAGATTAGCTCGTCTATAGTTAACAACACCAACAACCAAGAAAAATACAAACAGAACTGCAATAAATAAAAACTGCATCCCATCCCTTAAACTATTAATCTTTTAAAAAGTAACATTAAATATATAAAAAGTCAAATTTTACTCTTGTCCCTGCTTTCCACAAAAGATCTGGCAACAGCATCAGCTATTGATACGATAACAGGACCAGCTACTATGCCTACCGGCCCAAACACCGCTATAGCCCCCAATATCCCAAAAAACAGCAACATCGGGTGTATGTTTATTCTTGTACTTATTATAAACGGTCTAACATAGTTATCAACAAGCCCTATAGCGAACACACCCCAACCCAATAGAAAAATACCCCCCACATACTTACCAATAACAAAGAGATAAATGGCGGCGGGCACCCATACAACAGCTGTACCTATGAGAGGGAGAAATGAAAAGAGAGCTATCAAAAACATCCACAGGAAAAAAGCATTCAATCCGACAATCAAAAATCCTACAGCACCAACAAACCCCTGAATTAAAGCTGTTAGTATACCTCCCAGAACCGTCGCCATTATGCTTTCCCTGATGGAAAGCAACACCCTATTAAATGTCTCTTTATCATCAACCATATTCCCTATGTACTCTATGAATTTATCACCATCTCTAAGCAGAAAAAAAGCTACAATAAAAGCAAAAACAAAACCAACAATTATAGAGTACGTACCAGAGAAAATAGCACCCAGATTATTGGTAAACACCATGCCGGCATGCTTTATGAGAGAAAATATGGTCTCGTCTATCTTATTCACCCATGGGGCTAAGTATTTTACCTTTGACCACTCATGTATCTTTACTACGACGCTACTGAATGCAGACTTTATAACACCTATGTTACTTATGAACTTCTCAGCCTCATTCACCATTATAATGACAGCAAAAGTCACAGGTATAGCTACTATTACTATGGCAAGAAAAACGGTTATAAACGAAGACAAGTTTCTATTCCTCAATCGGACATAGAGAAACTTCTCCACAGGATAAAAAATGATAGAAATGGTAATACCCCAAAAGATAGCCTTCCAAAATGGTAACATGATAACGGCAAAGGCAATCCCAGCAGCTACAAGCAGTAGCCTCAAAAAATCAAACCTCATTAGCCTGACATCTTTGAAAAAACAAATGTAAGTATATCTCTCTTGAGCACTCTCACTATCCTCTCAAGCCACTCGTCCCCACCCTTGGCGGTTATTCTCCTCATCAGATAGGGGTCCGTCCCTCTCATATTCAGTCCCTCCTTTAGAGTCACAGCACCCCTATAACCAACAGACTTCAAAAAAGAAACAACAATCTCATCAAAATCACCCCATGGATAAGAGAAAAAATCAACCTTACACCCCAAATTTTCTTCCATAATGGCCCTTGAACTGGATATTTCCCTTTCCAGCCTATTAAACCTATTCCCTCCAGGTTCTCTTTCAAATGAAGTCTTCATCTTCCTGCGCAATCTTTTATACTCCTTCATTAACATGGAGCGAGATTCCTTCTTCCTAAGAAATAAAACTCCTCCCTTACTTCTAACATATTCTGACATGGCATCCCTAATGTCAGCATCGTCATGCACACACTCTACAGCACAATCCCACTTCCATTCGTATATGGGAATACCCAACCTTCTATCTCCAGTCAATTCGTAGAACCACTCCCCAACACCCAGATCACTAAAACCAACAATCTTGTCTGAACTAAAACAGGCCCTGTGGGTAAGAGAATTAGAACCAACCTCAAAAAAACCAGCATCCAACATTTCTTTGAGTTCCTCCCACCCCACATACTCTGACTGTTTAAAAAGTTCATCCACCCTATTGGAAAGCCCAACTTCAACAAGCTCATCAAATGTAGCTCTCCTAGAACCGGAGAAAATCTTGCTCACTACAGGAAATACACTGGCTAGGAAACCGTGCCTCTTAACGATGGGATAGACATATACGAACACATCGGCATACCCATAATCAAAGGTGAGATGAACACATCTATCCGGTAAGTCTCCTTCACCTGCAACATAATCATATACCGATGAGAGAGAAACAGGCTCAAATCCAAACCTCTCAAGAAGAGATAGATGAGATTCAAACACTTCTGGGGTCACTACAGAAGAATAGTTCACCTTTTCATATCTAATCAGTAAGACAGGCATACTCCACCCTTCAATTGAAAGACAACACTGAATAGAGATTCTATGATTGCTGAAAAAATTTACAAGAAAAAAATGGTAGCGGCGCAGGGACTCGAACCCCGGACACTGCGGATATGAGCCGCATGCTCTAACCAACTGAGCTACGCCGCCTCAAGAGAAAGGAAGCGTAAAAACTTAAACCCCCTGGCGATACCTACTCTCCCACGGGCTCTCCCGCAGTACCATCGGCGCATGCAGGCTTAACTGCCGTGTTCGGAATGGGAACGGGTGTTTCCCTGCATGCTATCCTCACCAGGGGAATGAATTGTTTGCACCTAACCATTAAAGAACAGGGATAAGCCTAAGCCTCACGGTCTATTAGTACTGCTCGGCTCCACGCGTTGCCGCGCTTCCACCTGCAGCCTATCAAC
>CAZERD010000038.1:0-14461 GCA_964515405.1 uncultured Desulfurellales bacterium | reverse complement strand
TATTTCATCGTCGTATATCATCACCTTAACCCTAAATATTTGTCTATGCGGTTCTTATCAAATCCCACGATGGCCCTTGACCCTATGAGTATCACTGGTACACCTGTTTGTCCTGTCATCCTGACCATATCTTCTGCTGCTCTTCTATCTCTGGAGACATCAACGTCCTTGAAGCGCACCCCCTTTTCTCTTAGGTATTGTTTTGTTCTGTTGCACCATGGACATGACGGGGTTGAGAATACTACTACCCTGGGTTGTTTCTTTTTTGCTTCAGATGTACTCCTCATACCACCTCCGTGTTTAGTGTTTTAAGGGAGAGTATACATAAACATACAGGTCTGTCAATCGGGTTACTGTGACCAGTATGGAATTCTGTCAGATGAGGCCCAGCTCTTTGAACATGCGGATTATGCCCTTGACGTGTCCTCCATTCCAGTAGATTTTGCCGCATTTGGAACACATCTTGAAGGAGGAATAGCATTTTTTTGTTCTATCAGGTAATCTGTGCTCTACACGGTGTTTGTCAATGTCTTTAAGTACACCATTGCATGCTGGGCACCTTGAGAAGAGGGAAATTTGTCCTTTGAGGCCGAATCTGTTCACCACCTCTAGTATCTGCTGCTTTGGCTCTGTGCTCCTCACGTAGTATCCCCTTTTGACCGTGGAGTGTTTGAGCATCCCGGAGTCCCTGGTAAGTATGATTCTGTCGGTTTTGACGGAAATTGATATTATCTCTCTATCTGAATAGCTATTGCTGTAGAGAGAATCAAATCCAAGAAATCTAAGGTACCTGGAGAGTTTTCCGAGATGGACGTCAAGTATGAATTTCATCTGCCTTGGTTGGTCTCTGTGTATCTTTGTTATGTTTGATATGTCTAAGGTTTCAAACACAGGGAATACTGAGATTCTATCTCCATCGTTTAATTGATATTCAAAACCTACGGAGTCTCCATTTACAAGTATGAAATATACCTCTGAGTGAGGTATGCCCAGTGATTCTATAGCGTCTTTTACCGCTGGGTGGCCGTGAAAGATGTACTCTATATCTTTCTTTCTGGAATGAGGTGGTAGAAAATCGTTAAGTTCCTCGTAGAACCTGAATGTGCTTCTATGCATTTTAGAGTGTGGTTTTGTCTGTGAACTTAGCGTCTTTGTATTCGTAGAGTATTGGAGTACCTGTTGGCATTTCTACGTGCACTATTTCTTCTTCGGAAAGTCTTTCTATATACATTATTATGGATCTGAGACTGTTGCCATGTGCACTTATCAACACGTTGTTGTTCAATTCTAATTCTGGTATGATAGTTCCTTTAAAGAATGGTATTGTTCTTTTAGCCGTCATTTCCAATGATTCTCCACCAGGAGGTTTTACAGAATAGCTCCTCCTCCACTTTTGTACTGTTTTTTCTCCGTATATTTTAGCTGTCTTTTTCTTGTTTAGTCCCTGGAGTTTTCCGTAGAACCTTTCGTTGAGAGCCTCTCTAGGGAATACAGGCAATACGTGTATATCCTTGTTTTCTATCATTGCCCACTCCTTCATTTTCCCCTGTTCATGTTGAATCACCGGAGTTTGCCCACATTTGCTTTTTGCGAGTACTATCATGGCTGTTTCTATAGATCTGAAGAGCAGGGAAGTGTATACCTTATCGAAGCAGAAGTCCTTGAGCTTTTCTCCGGCTTTTAGAGCTTCTTCTATACCGTTCAGGCTTAATGGGACATCAACCCACCCAGTGAAGAGGTCTCCCCTGTTCCAGAGTGATTCTCCGTGCCTGAGAAGGACAAGCTTAGACATGGATGACCTCCTTTTTTCGTAATATATATCAAAGGGTGAATTTTTTCAACGAGGTATTAGATCTGGTTCTAATTCAAAGGGAATTTCCCTTATTATATTTATTCCGGTGGGGGATACATCTGCCTGTAGGGCGATGATTTCCACTCCGGAGGAATAGGCCTCAAAAAGTTTTGATGAATAGACGGGATCAGTGTGATAGGCTGGGGCCAACACAAGCGTGTCTGTTCTTTGAACCACATACAGCATGATTGCCCTAAATCCATGTGTTGTTGTAGTGATAAGTGTATTGAGGTGTTTTAGTCCTCTTTTTGTCACAGTGTCTGGGAACATGGCGTGTTTTCCATGTTTTAGCGTGACGTTTTTAACCTCTATTAAATACTTGTACCCTCCCTTTTCTGCCAGTATATCGATGCGGCTTTTGTATATTTCGAATTCTCTCTTCATTATAACAAACCCTGAAAGAGATGGTATTATCCCGTTTTTTATTGCTTCAATGAAAAGTGTATTGGTTAGCGTTGCGTTTATTCCTGCCCATGTTTTGTTTATTAGTATCATTTCCCAGGTATACTTGGTTTTTCTTTTTGGTTTGTTTGAGCTGGATAAATAGACGCGTGCTCCTTTTACTAGGCATCCCCTCGTGACCCAGAATTGGGGCAATGGGCCGTGACGATGTTTCCGTTATTTAGTTCTATATCAGCCATAAATCTTTTGTATCTCCTTATAAGTTTGCCCTCTGTTAGGGGTTCGGGAAATATCATGGTTTTCATTATACTATATATCTTGGATTGGACATCACTGTTGTTATTATGTAATATTACTGTGAAGGATTATCCGGAGGTGGTGTTATGAAATACCCGGAGCTTGAGTGTCTTACAAAGGAGGAATTGATTGCCGTTATAGAAGATGAGGCAAAGAACTGGTTGGCTCATGATGGTCTTTGGTTTCAGGCTGTGGAGAAGAGATTTGGTATATCCATAGCTATGGAGCTTGATAAGGAGGCTTGGAAGGATTTTACGGTGATAGAGGCTCGCCGAATAATGAACAGGTTGGGTTTACCCCCGAATAGTGGTCTTGATGGGCTTGAGAGGGCCCTGAACTTTCGCATGTACAGGAGAATAAATGAGCAGGTAATAGAGAGACCGGATGATAAGACTTTAATATTGAAGATGGTTACCTGCAGGGTACAGGCGGCCAGACAGAGGAAGGGTCTTGAGTTTTTCCCATGTAAATCTGTAGGTATCGTTGAATACTCTTATTTTGCTAGGACGATTGATGGGAGAATAAATACCGAACCCATTTCCGCTCCACCCGATCCACCTAACCCTGAGTTCCACTGTGCATGGAGGTTTTCTTTGGATTGAGTTTTTCCTTTGGTAGTGCTTGACAATCGTGATGTAAAATGCTAACAAAATCGCACGTGGGCGCATAGCTCAGGGGGAGAGCGCTTGCTTGACGCGCAAGAGGTCAGTGGTTCGAAACCACTTGCGCCCACCATTTTTTTGAGGAAGCGTATGAGGATAGATAAGGGTAAGAATCTTCTGGAGTTTGTAAGGGAGCAGAAGCTTAGGGATGTGGTAGCCGCCAGGATTGATGGTAGGCTTATGGATCTTGACACTGTTCTGGGTGAAGATGCGGAAGTGGAGTTTGTTTCTGTTCATTCTGAAGATGGTTTGAACATCCTGAGACATTCCGCTGCTCATATCATGGCTCAGGCGGTGACTCACCTCTTTGATAATGCCAAGTTTGGTGTTGGTCCAGCTATAAGAGATGGGTTTTACTACGATATGGATGTAGGACGAACGCTCTCTGAGGATGATATTAAGGAGATAGAGAAGGAGATGCGAAGGATAGTTGAAGCAGACTATCCGTTCAAAAGGATAGAAGTAAACAGAGAAGAGGCATTACGCTTATTTGGTGGCAAGGATGAGTACAAGGTGGAGATAATAAATGATATTGAGGATAATGTTGTTACTCTTTACCAGCAGGGAGATTTTGTTGATCTGTGCCGTGGTCCGCATATACCGTCTACTGGGTATCTCAAGTATTTCAAGCTGTTGAGTGTTGCGGGAGCATATTTTAAGGGCGATGAAAAGAGACCTATGTTGCAGAGAGTGTATGGTACTGCCTTTGCCACAAAAGATGAACTTAACAAATACCTGAGGTTTCTTGAGGAGGTGAAAAAGAGGGATCATAGAAGACTTGGCAAGGAGTTAGACTTGTTCAGTATAAGCGACGAGGTGGGCCCGGGCCTTATAGTATGGCATCCCAAAGGTGCAATGTTGCGTTATATTATAGAGAGCTTTGAACAGGAGGAGCATTTAAAGAGGGGGTATGAGTTTGTAAAAGGTCCCGAGATACTAAGAATAGAGCTGTGGAAAAAGAGCGGACACTTTGAGCATTATAGGGAGAATATGTATTTTACTGAGATAGACGATCAGATTTTTGGTATAAAGCCAATGAATTGCCTTGGCCACATAGCTGTGTACAAGTCCTCCGTGAGGAGTTACAGGGATCTACCCAAGAGATATTTTGAGCTGGGGATTGTGCACAGGCACGAAAAGAGTGGTGTATTGCATGGTTTGCTCAGGGTAAGGGAGTTTACTCAGGATGATGCGCACATATTTTGCAGGCCTGATCAGTTGAATAGTGAGATAATAGGTGTTTTGGATTTTGTGCGTTATGCCATGGATGTGTTCGGATTTGAGTACTCCCTGGAGTTATCTACAAGACCTGAAGATTCCATAGGTACTGACGAGGAATGGGAGAGAGCTACAGAGGCGCTTGTGAATGCACTTGAGGATACGGGAAGGAAGTATCAGGTTAATGAGGGAGAAGGAGCTTTTTATGGGCCTAAGATAGATGTTAAGCTGAGGGATGCCTTGGGCAGAGAGTGGCAGTGTGCAACTATACAGTGTGACTTTACGCTCCCGAATAGGTTTGACTTGTATTATGTTGATGAACACGGGGAGCGAAAAAGACCTGTTATGATACACCGTGTTATCTTGGGTTCCATAGAGAGATTTATAGCAGTGCTTATAGAGAACTATGCAGGAGATTTTCCTTTGTGGATTGCTCCTGTGCAGGTTAGGATTTTGCCTGTTTCTAGTAAGCATAGTGGGTATGCTGCTGAGGTATATGAGGCTTTTAAGAGATCCGGTGTGAGGGTAGAGCATGACTCTAGGGACGAGACGTTACCTAAAAAGATAAGATTTGCAGAGAAGCAAAAAATACCTTATATGGTTATTGTAGGTGATAGAGAGGTTGCGGCGAGCAATATCTCTGTCAGAAAGAGAAAGATGGGGAATATTGGTAGTTTTGAGGTGGATGGGTTTATATCCATGTTGAAAGAAGAGGAACAGAAACGGAGGTGAGGTATAGGTAAAGGGCAGTATAAGAAGGACTTTATTCCGGTTAATGAGGAAATAAGAGCGGATAAAGTCAGACTGATTGATCAGGAGGGGAGGCAGGTTGGTGTTGTTGATTTTGCCTTTGCTCTAAGGAAGGCCGAGGAGGAAGGTCTTGACTTGGTGGCTGTGGGGTTGAATGCAAACCCTATAGTTTGCAAAATTATGGATTATGGGAAGTTTCGCTATGAGAAGCAGAAGAAGGAGCAAAAGAGTAAGAAGAGTCAGCACTCCATAAAGGTAAAGGAATTGAAGTTGAGGCCAATGATAGCTGAAAATGACTACAGAACGAAGATAGAGAAAGCAAGAAACTTCCTGAAGGGGAGAAACAGGGTGAAGTTCAATATATTCTTGAGAGGTAGGGAAGCTGTGAAGAAGGATATGCTTGAGGATTTAATTAACAGGCTCAAGAATGATCTCAGGGATGTTGGGGTGATAGATGGTAAGCCAGACCTTCAGGGTAGGCGTATGGTTGTTGTTTTTGAATCTACGGTGAAGTAGTGGAGGTAAAATGAAGCTCAAGACAAAGAGAGGGGCGGCCAAGAGATTTAAAAGAACAGGGACGGGTTCATTTAAGAGATACAAGGCCGGTAAGAGCCATCTTCTTTCCTCCAAGAATAGGAAGAGGAAGAGAAGGCTTAAAGAGAAGGTTATGGTGGAGTCGGGTAGTGTTTACGCTAGGATAAAAAAACTGGTGCCGTATTAAAAATATCAACGTTGGGAGGGGAAATTGAGGGTAAAAACTGGATATACGAGAAGAAGAAGGCATAAAAGAATGCTGAAGTTGGCCAAGGGATATTATCAGAGAAGACATTCTACCTTTAAGAACGCTAAAGAGTCTGTTTATAGAGCACTTCAATATGCCTACAGGGATAGAAGGGTTAGAAAGAGGGAGTTTAGGAGCCTGTGGATAGCAAGGATAAATGCTGCTGTTAGAGAATATGGGCTGACATATAGCAGGTTTATAAAACTGCTCAGGGATAACAATATAGCGTTGAACCGCAAGGTATTGAGTGAGCTTGCTATCAGGGAACCCGAGAAGTTTAAATCCCTTGTTAAAAGTCTCAAGTGATAGATTTTTCGATTACATTTCTATACGAGCGGAGAAACAGTGGCGTGGTATTTTTTCGCTTTTTGTTTTTATAGGGGGTCTGGATGAAGGATATCTGGGAGGAGTTTAAAGTTGCTCTTGATGATGTTGAGGATGGGGAATCGCTGAAACAGCTTAAAGCGAGATTTCTCGGTAAAAAAGGAAGGTTAACTGTTCTGTTTAAACAACTTCCTTCTCTTCCCGCTGAGCTGAGGAGGGAACGGGGTAAGGATATAAATGAGTTAAAGGCGAGGATTGAAGAGGCTTTGAGACAACGTGAGGAATTCCTCAGGAGAAAGAAGGAATTTGAAGCCCTTGAGAGAGAGGCTGTTGACATTTCTCTGCCAGGTAGGAGAATGCTTGCAGGTGGTCTTCATCCTATTACCGTTGCTATAAAGGAGATGGAGAGTATATTCAGATCTTTCGGTTTTAGCGTTGAGAGTGGTCCTGAGATTGAGTTGGATCTGTTTAACTTTGAGATGCTCAATATACCTAAAGAACATCCGGCAAGGGATATGCAGGACACATATTATATAGATGAGAAGAGGCTTCTGAGGACACATACTTCGCCCACTCAGATAAGGGTGATGAAGCACAGGAAACCTCCTCTCATGTTTATAGCTCCGGGGAGGGTGTACCGTAGGGATTCGGATATAACACATTCCCCCATGTTTCACCAGATAGAGGGATTGTTGGTGGATAAGAATATTAGATTTTCGGATCTGAAGGGTGTACTTGAAGGGTTTTTAAGGGTGTATTTTGGGGATGTTGCTGTTAGGTTTAGGCCGAGTTATTTTCCATTTACCGAGCCCTCTGCTGAGGTGGATATAGGGTGTATATTCTGCGGAGGAAAGGGATGCAGAGTCTGCTCTCGTACAGGGTATCTTGAGGTTATGGGATGTGGCATGGTTCATCCCAATGTTCTCCATAATGTTGGTTATGGGGACGAGTGGAATGGTTTTGCTTTTGGGCTTGGTGTTGAGAGGTTTGCTATGCTGAAATATAGGATAGATAACATCAGGGTTTTGTTTGAGAACGATGTTAGGTTTCTTGATGAATTTTCTATGTCTCGCGGGAAGGTATTATGATAGTATCTTACAATTGGTTAAAGGAGTTTGTAAGGTTTGAACTGGATCCATTTGGACTGGCAGATAAGCTAACAATGGCGGGCTTTGAGGTTGATTTTGTTGAGCGCGTGCCGGGGGATGGCGCTCTGGTCGGTGGTGTATTAAATGTGGAGAGATACAGGGATTTGTTTTGTTTGGAGGTTGATGTAGGTGGTGAGGAGATTAGTGTAGTTTCAAATACTCAGCTCTGTGAAGGGGATAAAATAGCGGTTGTGAGAGCAGGGAGTAGGTTTGGAGATAAAGAAGTAAAGGAGAGGGAGTTTAGATCCCGTAAAAGCCAAGGCGTGTTGTTGGGATATTCGGATTTTGGTTTTGAGCATGAAGAGATTGTGCTGTTTGATAAGGATGAACAAATAGGCAGGCCACTTAGAGATATGGATGAGTTCAATGACTGGTTACTTGAGATAGAGATTACCCCCAACAGGGGGGATGCCCTTAGTATGCTTGGGATTGCGAGAGAGGTTGCAGCTATTTGTGGGAAAGATCTATATATGCCTGAGATTTCATATACTGAGGCTGATAGAAGCTTGGAGGATTATCTTTATGTAAGGGTGGAAGATAATGATTTGTGTCCCAGGTATTGTCTGTTTGGTGCTGAAGTTTCTGTGTTTAGAGCACCATTTTTCATGAGAATGAGGCTTGTGGAAAGCGGGGTGAGACCTATAAACAATGTAGTGGATATAACAAATTATGTTATGCTTGCCCTTGGACAACCGTTGCATGGTTTTGACATGAAAAAGCTAAGGGGCGGTATAATTGTTAGAAGAAGTAGAGGTGATGAAAGAGTAATTGCTCTGGATGAGAAGGAGTATCTGCTTTCTCCTGATATGCTTGCTATAGCGGATGAGGACGGACCTGTAGCTATAGCTGGTGTGATGGGTGGTGAAATGACAAAAATAGATGAACATACTACCTTGGTTGCGCTTGAAAGTGCTCATTTTAATCCTGTGAGTGTGAGAAAAACGTCAAGGGCTCTAAGATTGCGTTCTGAATCTTCCTACAGGTTTGAGCGGGGGGTTGACCCCGGTCTATGCGAGTTTGCTGGTAAATACGCGCTCTCATTGATGGGTAGGTATGCCAATGGTAGAGTGTTTAAGGGGCATTTTGATGTGAGAGCGGGTGATTTTGAAGGTAAGGTTATAGATATTTCGCCTGCCCGGGTTAATGCGTTGCTGGGTACAGATCTGGGGGAAGATGCTGTGTTGGATGTGTTGGGGAGGTTGGATTTCAATCCTGTGAAGGTTGATGATTGTGTAAGGATTAATGTGCCCACTTACAGGTTTGATGTGAGTATGGAGGCTGATATTGCTGAGGAAATTGCAAGGGTGCTTGGGTATGATAAAATTCCCAGCACTGTTCCATCAGTTAAACCTGGTTTTAGGACCAGGGGCGATAAATACATATTGAGAGAAGAATTACTTTCCTTGCTTCCATCCTTGGGATTACACGAGTGCATCAGTTACTCATTTGTTAACGAGAGTAGAGAGAAGTTGTTTGGCATGGGTAAGCCTGTGAAGGTCCTCAATCCATTGACGGAAGACCAAGCTGTCATGAGGACAAGCATTATTGTGAGCCTGATGGAGAATTTGAGTTTGAATATTTCCAGGGGGGTAAGGAGTGTTCCCTTGTTTGAACTTGCGAGGGTGTTTAGGAAGGAGGGGTCTGATATTGAAGAAAGGGAGCATTTGGGCGTGCTTTTGTATGGTTTTAAGCCACTTTCTCTATATTCCAGGGGAGAGCGATATGATTTTTATGATATAAAAGGTGTGTTTGAGGCTATACTTGATGTGTTTGGAGTAGCACCAGAGTTTAAAGCATCGGATCGTTCTTTCATGCATCCTAAGAGGAGTGCTTCTATCTGGGTTGAGGGAAGAGAAATAGGGTTTTTAGGGGAACTGCACCCAAGCGTGTATATGCATTATTCCATAGAGTTTGGGAGACTCAGGATACTTGTTGGGGAGATGGATTTGGATTATCTGGTGAAGTATCTCCCTGTGGAGGTTGTTTATGAAAGGCTACCTAAGCTTCCAACTGTGATCAGGGATATATCCGTTGTCGTGGATGACGATAAGGATGCAATGGAAATTGGGAGATTTATACTGAGCCACGACAAGGTGTATAGAGTGGCTCTTTTTGATCACTATGATAAGCTTTCTGAGCCCGGTAAAAAGAGTTTGACATACAGACTCATTTTGAGAGATGATGAGAGAACGTTTAGAGAGGAGGAGATAGAGGACATAATAAGGGAGTTAATTGAGAGCTTGAGTGATACATTTGGTGCGAGATTGAGGGGGTAATATGTCTTATAAGGATACTCTTCTGCTGCCTAGAACCTCTTTTCCCATGAAAGCTAATCTCGTGAGGAAGGAACCTGAAATACTGAAAAAGTGGGAAAAGGAGAGGGTATATGAGAAGGTTTTGAAAGAGCGGGAGGGAGCTGATCTTTTTGTACTGCATGATGGTCCACCATATGCCAATGGGCATATTCATATGGGGCATGTTATAAATAAGATTTTGAAAGATATTATTGTGAAATCGAAGTCCATGCTGGGTTACAGGTGTCCCTATGTTCCGGGTTGGGACTGTCATGGTTTGCCTATAGAGCACAATGTTGAGAAGGAACTTGGTAGAGAGAAGCTCACCATGGATAAGTCTGATGTTAGAAGACTGTGCCGAAGGTACGCTGAAAGGTTCATAGAGGTGCAGAAAGGGGAATTCAAGAGACTTGGTGTATTTGGAGACTGGGAAAACCCTTATTTGACGATGGATTACGAATATGAAGCCGATATTCTAAGAGAACTTGGAAAGTTTGTTGAAAAGGGCCTTTTATATCAGGAAAAGAAACCGGTTTTCTGGTGTCCTTCCTGTAAAACAGCCCTTGCTATGGCTGAGGTTGAATATCAGAACGATAAGGATCCTTCCATATTTGTTAAGTTTGACTTTATAAGCTATCTTGCAGATTTGGATAAGTGTTTTCTTGGTAAGGGTGTGTCAGCCGTGATATGGACTACTACTCCTTGGACCATTCCAGCAAATATGGCTGTTTGTGTTCATCCAGATTTTGATTATGTGTTTGTTGAGGTTAAGGATAGGGTTGTATATCTCATTGCTGCTGGTTTGCTTAAATCTTTAATGAGAGAGTTTGGTGTTAAGCACTTTAGTGTGCTTAAGACGGTTAGAGGGGTGGATCTTGAGGGTCTTGTCTTGGCACATCCTATATACGGCAGGGAATCGAGAATAGTTTTGGGTGAGCATGTTACGCTTGATGCTGGTACAGGGCTTGTTCATACGGCACCAGGACATGGAGAGGAAGATTATGCTGTTGCCAAGAGGTATAGGATTCCTATATATTCTCCTGTTGATGGTGATGGTAGATTTGTGTCGGAGCTGGAGATATTCGGAGGTGAGTTTATTTTTGATGCGAACAGGCGGATAATAGAGGTGTTAAGAGAGAGAGGTGCATTGCTTGGGGAATCGGAAGTGGAGCACTCGTATCCCCATTGCTGGAGATGTAAGAGTAAGGTTATATTCAGGGCTACTAAGCAGTGGTTTATTGATATAGACAAAGATGGACTGAGGGATAGGGCCCTCAGAGAAATAGACAAAACGCAATGGATTCCATCCTGGGGTAGAAATAGAATACACTCGATGATGGAGACGAGACCAGACTGGTGTATATCAAGACAAAGGGCGTGGGGAGTACCCATAGCTCTGTTTAGGTGTAGGCAGTGTGGTAGGATACAGTATAATAGAGAGCTGATAGATAGAGT
This sequence comes from uncultured Desulfurellales bacterium, assembly GCA_964515405.1. Taxonomy (GTDB): domain Bacteria; phylum Campylobacterota_A; class Desulfurellia; order Desulfurellales; family CAZERD01; genus CAZERD01. Next base: position 3,278 of record CAZERD010000038.1, on the reverse strand, counting down.
TGCTGAACAGATGGAGAAACGCGGTGCTGATGTATGGTTTGAGGAGCCGCCAGAGTATTTTCTCCCTGATGGTTATGTATGTAAATGTGGTTCCAAGGAGTTTGAGAAGGAAGAGGATATACTTGATGTTTGGTTTGATTCTGGTTCTTCGCATGCTGCTGTTCTTGAGAAGAGGGAAGAACTGAGATGGCCCGCGGATATGTATCTTGAGGGGTCTGACCAGCACCGTGGGTGGTTTCATTCCTCACTTCTTGAGTCTGTAGGTACTCGCGGATCTGCTCCGTACAAGTCTGTTTTAACCCATGGTTTTGTTGTTGATGCCAGGGGAAGAAAGATGAGCAAGTCATTGGGCAATGTGATTTCACCTGAGTCTGTTATAAAAAGGTACGGTGCTGAGATTTTGAGGCTGTGGGTTAGTGCTACGGACTATAGGGAGGATATAAGGCTCTCTGAAGAGATAATGGGAAGACTTGTTGAGAGTTACAGAAAGATAAGAAATACAATAAGGTTTCTTATGGGTAATTTACATGATTTTGACGAGTTTAAAGCTATAGACTACGAGGATATGGAGGAAATAGATAGGTGGATACTGGCAGAACTTGAGTTATTTAAGGAGAGGCTAATAAAGGCTTATGATGAATACGAGTTCCATATCATATATCAGTACACACAGAACTTTTGTGTGAGCATACTTTCATCCTTTTATCTTGATGTGCTGAAGGATAGATTGTACTGTGATGCGCAGGACTCAAAGAGAAGAAGAAGTGCACAGACGGCTATGAAAATGATACTGGAGGTGTTGCTCGTTTATCTTGCTCCTATACTTTCCTTTACGTCAGAAGAAGCTTATTTGGAGATGGGTGGACGATTTGATTCTGTCCATATGGAGAGATTTGTAGCGCTGAATAGGGATCACAGGGATGATGGTCTTGTGAAAAAATGGGGCACAATAAGGAGGATAAAGAAGGCGACGGATAAAGCCATTGAACTCGTCAGAGAAAGGAAAGAGATAGGTAACTCGCTTGAGGCTGATTTGTATTTGAGGTTATCAGGTGAATTTTCAGGGGTTCTGGATGGGTTTTTGCCGGAGGAAATAGCTGATATATATCTTGTTTCCCATGTATACTTCGGAGAAGGACAGGATGTTCTTGAACGGTATGAAGATGAAGGTGGGAGGATAGTAGTTGATGTGGTAAGAGCTTCCGGTGTTAAGTGTGAGAGGTGCTGGAAGATAAATGAAAGCGTTGGAGGGAATCCTGATGGTGAGCCTGTGTGTAGCAGGTGCTATAAGGTGCTTAGGGGTTGAGGTGTTTAGCCATGTTGTCCATTGATGAGGGGAGGTTTCTTGTTGGGCTCGCGAGGAAAGCTATTGAATTTTACTTTACTCATGGTCGTAAGATGGATGTTCCCGGTTCGTATCCAGAGATACTTGGTAAAAAGATGGGTGTGTTTGTGACGCTTAGTACGTATCCAGATCACAGATTGAGGGGATGTATTGGGTACCCAGTTGCTTATCAGCCACTTGTAGAAGGTACTATTTCTGCAGCTGTTTCTGCAGCGTTTTCTGATCCGAGGTTTATGCCTTTGGGTAAAAATGAGTTTAATACGGTGGTGGTGGAAGTAACTGTGCTTACACCAATGCAGTTGCTGAGTAAGGATGTACCTTATGAGGAGCAGATTAAGGTAGGTAGAGACGGGTTGCTTGTGGTATGTGGTGCAACCAGTGGGTTGCTTTTGCCTCAAGTGCCTGTAGAGTGGAGCTGGAGCGAGAAGGAGTTTTTGGAGCAGGTATGTGTAAAGGCTGGCCTCCCAGGGGATTGTTATCTTGATAGTTCATGTGAAATGTACGCGTTTAGAGGGCAGATATTTGAGGAGGAGTCCCCAGGCGGAGATGTAAAGATTAAAAATATTACGGAGGTGTGAGGATGGATGAGATTTTGGGATCCTATAAGGAGAAACTTGAAGAAAAGATAAATGAAGTAAAGAGAGAGATAGAAGATTCTGTGGATATGAGTAGAAGGATAGACGAGATAAGGGATGATTTATCAAGTTGGGGTAAGTCAAATTTGAATCTCCTGTTTTTGGAACTTAAGGGTTATATTGAGAAAAATAATCCCAGTTTCATCAAGGACAATGATGAAAAGTGGAAGGAGATTTTGGATAGAGCGAAAGCTCTGACGGAGTATGGGTTGTATGTAGCGCCGCTGGAGCTGGTAAAGGGTAAGAGCAGGAATATTGTACCGGTTTATGTAGGAGTTGGCGGTTTTTTAGGAGGGTCTGCGCTTTCGAAGGTGTTGTTTAGAAGAAGTTTTATGCTTATAAACGCTCTATTATCCGGTTTGGGTGGTGCAGTATCCTACTATGTGCTTGGTCCTCGGATGAAGGAGAGGAGAAAGAAGCTTGCGCTAGAATACATTGATGAAGTGAAGGATTGGATTGAAACAGCCTTTGAGAACATGGTAAGAGTGTTTAAGGAAGCAGCTTGACTTTGGGGTTATCTCGGTATGCTATTCAGGGTAGCCGGGATGCTCCGGTTTTTTTTCTATATAGATTGACATGGATGGGAATGCAAATTCTATACCGAGGTTCTGAAGTATTTTCATTATCTTAAAGCTTACATCTTCCTTGATTCTCAAGTACTCACCCCATGCGCTGGTGGTTGTGAAACAGTATATGAATATATTCAGCGAGCTATCTCCAAATTCTGTGAAGAATGTGAAGATTGTTTCTTTGTCTATTTCTGGGTGCTCTATAAGCATCAGCTTTATCTGCTGGACAGCTTGCCTGAGTTTCTCCATGGGTGTTGAATAGGTTACGCCTATTGTGAGTTTTATTCTTCTCTTGTTTCTCCTGGAAAAGTTAATGATTGGTTCCGTGGCAAGCTTGGAATTTGGCACGGAAACAATAGCTTTGTCAAACTGCCTTACTTTTGTGCTTCTTAGTCCTATATCCTCAACTGTTCCCTCAACGTCGGGTGTTTTTATCCAGTCACCGATTCTAAACGGTTTGTCAAGCATAATCATTACACTGCCGAAGAAGTTTGCCAGTGTATCCCTGGCGGCGAATGCTACCGCCAACCCTCCTATCCCTAAACCCGTTATTATGGTTCCTATGTTGTATCCCCACTCCTGTAGTAGACTAATGAGTCCAAATACGATGACAGTTATTTCTATTAGTCTGTTGAACAACGGCATGAATGCCAGTGTGTTTTCCAGTTCTCTTCTCATCAGGTAATTTTCTGTGATCCTCTTCATGATTTCTTTTGCTCGATATGGTGC
>CAZERD010000037.1:0-14918 GCA_964515405.1 uncultured Desulfurellales bacterium | reverse complement strand
TGGATGCATCTGAGTGGCACCCGCAGACACTCCATGATTTTTAAACACACTTAAATATTTTATTCTCACATCCTTTTTCAAGTCCCTAACTCGCGACACAACAGCACGGAGCCAATCCTCGTACTCTGAAAGTTCAACCTCCCATGCTTCCTTATGCTGAGGAGTATCAACAATTACCTCGTGGACCCCAAAACCATCCCATACCTCAAACATGCCCTCCCTCCGGGAGGTGGCAGGAGTTTCAAGCTGAACAGCCCTATAAAGATTCGGGAATACTCTCACCCTCCATCCTGGGGAATCAGGCTGTGCCAGATCTCTAAGTGCGTATATTTCGGGAGGAGTTACATCTTCATTACCCTCACAAAAAGGACAACTTGCACTATCAAAAACCATCATGGAATCCCTAACACCCGGCCTACGGAGCCTCTCCGGTGCAACTAAAACATACTCATCAAACAACACAGAATATCTGATCTCAGACATGCCCGTCCCTCAAAACAATACTACCATCCAATTCCAAGGAGGATGAAAGATCAAATGCGCACGCTAACGCTATACCTTGCGCTGTTTTTTCAAATCCTCTCTCATTTTGGGACACCGTTTCCACCGTAAACATGTACACCTCTGATGAAACGCTAAACGAAATTTCAAGTACCTTGTTCACGATCGGATCTTCCAGGAATACCCTATCCGAAGTAAACGAACTCAAGTTAGAGTAGGGCCTACCATTTACAAGCACTTCCTTTGGATCAGCAAAATGAAGGTTAAATTCACAAACATACCTCAGCGTCCAAGGATAAGAAGTGTTGATTCGCAGCAGAAAAGATAAACCATTTTCCGATGAAAAAACTTTCTCTACTCTGGTGTCGTACTTATCTCCCATAATATATACACCACCATCCCTAATAAAAACCACTCCATTTTCCTTTATGCCATACTCAAACGGCATGTTCACAAAATCCCCAAATTCCCTGAAAGAGCACCTATAAAAACTCTCAGGCGAGAAATCCTCTCCCGTTATATGATCTATGAATGAATGCCTATCATACCAATCATAAATAAGAACTCCCCGTAACGACTCCTCCATAACTTTGGAGAGACTATGGATCGTAGATATACCGTCACCAGACTCGGCAGCACCATTAATCATTTTATTATGGTAAAACTCCCTCCTTCTAGTAAGCGTATTCTGAAAATTGAAACCCCTATCCCTCACGTCAAACTCTATCATCTGGCCACCCAAAGAAGAGAAAACAAATATCTCACCCTCAGAAATAAGTTTAACCTCCCCGAGTCCATCAAGGTTAAAATCTCCCAGGTCAACAATACCAGGCTGTGGCTTCAACATGTTCTCACATTCTATTATATGCTTGAAGAAATTATCCCTTAAATTCGGAAGATACAATCCCCCAAAGATGCCGTGCCAAAAAACATCATTCGTTTGAGATTTATAGAGCTCCTTCTTGAACTTCCAGCCCTTTTTTTGCTTAAGCGACAACTCAAGCATTCTCTTATGCATATGATTGCTTTCAGAATATTTCACCAAGAAACTCTTCCACACTCCACCCCTTACAAACCTTACAGTATCTTGTTCTCCAAACCTATCCCTAACACACTCTGCAACCTCACTAAGCCTCAGAGTGCTCTCTGGTTTGATACACCATTCACCCATCTCGTAATATGAAGCAGACGGAAGATAGGCTACACCAAGCGGCTTAAACTCTCTTACGTAATCTCTATAGTGCATGGTCTCAACCCCACCATCTGTCACCACCATATCCACAAACTTTTCAAGCCACCCCTTCCCATAGACCCATTCGTACGTCTCCGGCCATAGACCGAACTTTTCGGCATCATCAAATATTACAGCACAAGAATGCCCCTTCAAAGATTCTAAAGCCTCCTCTGGCATAGAAAAGGGAATGGAGTACCTTAATTCCTTACTAATTGGGAAAACAGCAATCCTGTCCCCACCCCATTCTGTAAGATAATAACCATCCAACTCCCCACGATCAAAACCAGCACAGATAAAATGGTAATCATCCACAAGTACATATTCAATACCAGATGCTACCACATCTGGTATTATACCATCATCCCATACCCTCTCAGTAAGCCATAGTCCAAGAGGAACTGTAGAAAACTTCTCTTGTATATAATCGGAAAGCATGCTTATCTGTCCCCTTCTATCCTTAGAGGGTATAGCAGATAGCACTGGCTCGTAATATCCTGAGGTTAAGAATTCTATAATACCCGCCTCTGACATCTCACGTATCAAAGAAAACAAAGACTTCCTTCTCATCTCTATCTGCTCCAACAACCATCCGCTACAGTGAACACTAAATTTAAAGTCAGGGAACCTATACATGGTCTCAAAGAATGGTCTATAGCATCCATCTATAGCTTTCTCCACAACATGAGAAAAATTATCCACCGGCTGATGCATATGCACACCGAAGAGCAACTTACATTTCATCATTATCTCCTTCACACGAACCAATTCCTAGCGTAATCTTCCTTAAGATTAATCTCCAGATAACCAAAACCCGGGAGTATCTGAATTACACTCCCATCAACCTCCACTTCCATCCTCAAACGCGCAGTTTCAGCTGTACCAAACAACCTCCTATCAATAGACATTTCCACCACTTCCCTGCTTACAATCGCTACACATCTATCATCCTTGGGATACACCCGCACAAGCTGTCTAGATACAGGAAGAACAATACTCTTCTCGCTGTCACCTACAATAACAATTATTCTTCCCCTTGCTATACTCTCCACATCCCCCTCAAGGGCCACGTAAACGTTTCTATCATCGCATCCGTAATACAACCTCTTTATGGGAAATCTCGCATCCATCGTTGAAAACCATCGCGCCTCATCAACAACACCGGCACCTAACCATTCAAAAAAGGAATCAAAAACGCCATTTATTACAGGCGATATGGGAAACTTTGGCTTATTTATATAAGCAACAGTTTTTCTATTCCTCACTATAGGTACAAGAAGATTCGCAGGGGGGTTCACACCAATAGCCTTATATACAGCAACAAGATGACTTCTGAAGAGTGTATCAAACTCCACCTTAAAACTGGTAGCATGGTCATCCCCATACCACCAGTACCAATCACTACACTCTGCTACAAGGAAATGATTAATAACATCATCATCTCCACCCTGCTTGTGTCTCATATAGTCACGCCTCGTATCAAACAGAATCTCCCATGCTCTATTCTTTTCAGGGTGTCCAATCCAAGTGGAAAAGTCCCCATTTATCCAGCTCCCCGGTGCGAGGTGTTCAAGCTCAACATATTCCCCACCAACATCTCCAAGTTTAACCATATCAAATTCACCTGAAACTCTGCTGTACAAAGCATTAAGAAAACCAAATCCATTATCCGGATAAAACTCCCATGGATTCTCACCATCAAGTATACATGTAATAAGCGAACCCGAATTCAAAGATCCTACATATTCAACAAAATCCTCCACAGCCTTGTGTTCACTCCACATTTTATAAACAAAACCCACCCTATCGCTAAGGACACGATCCCTAAAAAATAGCCTCATACCATTAAATACACAGGGTTTGTATAGTTGTGTTCTATCCTCAACCCCTATTGATCTAAAAAATACCGCTTCATCCGTAGCACACCATTCTCCCCCCATTTTATGCAACATGTTCACAGCCCTTTCACTCACTCCACCCTCGGCAGGCCAGAAACCCCGCGGGGCTCCCCCAAACACTTCGGCAAATACCTCCTTGGAACGTTCTACATGGAGCAAAGCATCATCCGCAAGAGAAAAAGCATTATCTGGGGTAACCGTCAAAGGATTAGCTGCCCGAGCCTCATTCACATCTATCAATAAGGGAAGTATGGGGTGAGCATAGGGGGTCGTGCTTAGCTCTATCCTTCCTTCGCTATACAACCGTCCGTAATAAGGCAAAATTCCCTCAACGAACTTTAAAAGTTCCTCAACAAGCTCCGCTTTATCATCCTCAGAGAATGAACCCCCCTTGTTAAGCAAGGATGCAATAATGTCACTATACTTTCTGAGATACGTACCACACCACGACAAAAGATAAAAGACCTCAAGATCTCTCAGTTGTTTACCTTCCAAGCTCCCCATACCAAAAAGCTCAGCATACCCTCTCAGGGGTTTAACCATAGTTTCAACGTTTGAAGTTCTGCAAAGCTTGTTCAAGTAAGCTCTCTCCTCCAGAGTAAGCATATCAACATCCTTCAAAAGCAACCTTATAAACCTATCACATTCACACCCTCGCTTATACATCTCAAGCTGTTCAATCAGGGTCGGAGTAATGTTAAACGTCACATTCGCCCCACTATGGAGGGAAACAATCCAAAGCATATCATAATAATCCTTTATGGCATGAAGAAAAACCCACGGCATTGAAATAACCCCATTACTATCTCTATAATCTGGCTGATGCATATGCCATAGAAAAGCTACCTTCATCGTTTCATCACCCCGCTTCAACCCACTTGGAGATCTTGTTTGTGAACTCAGATTCTATCTCTTTTCCTCTTTCTCTGCTGGGAGATTGTATGTACAGGTGTACGGTTTCATCGTAATCATCCGGCCTCATGAGAACCCATTCCATCTCACCAAGCACCGCTTTTATCCCATCTTTGTGAGACACAGACCCTTTCCCTGCGTCCTTCATGAACCTCCTCATCATCCTGCCCTTGAAGCTGGATGGACAATACATCTGTATAGAGCGGTAATAAAAATCAGGAACCCTTTCTACAACTTCGGAAAGATGCAACCCTACCTTGATAAGTAGTTCCAATATCTTCAAGCTCGCAAACATCGCATCAAAATGCAGCCCAAACTCCACAAAGGCAAGATGAGAATCCGTATCAACTATGAGATCAAACTGCTTCAGATATCCTGCTGTTTGGCCCATCATCTTTCCCCTTTCAATACTAAGGTTTTCAAGCATACCATCCATCACATCTGGACCCCACACCGGCATCAGTACTTTGTATTCACCACCTGACAAGTTGAGAAGTATCAAAGTGCTGAGCAGAAAGCTTATTTCGTCCACAAGATTACCATTATCATCCACAAACTTTAATCTTTGACCGTTAGGATATATGATTATCCCTGCATCAGCACCGAGACACTTAACTATTTTGGCGAACCTTAATTCTTTCCTTCTGAAATTTTCCGGTATGCTGGAGAGTTTTCTCTCGCTCTCATAATCATCAAGTATAACATTATCTATCTTCAAAAGATTGAGAATCTCAGGATATATATCAGAAGTAAGACCATGCATCAAATCTACAGCGACCTTCAAACTACCGTCTGCAAAAACATCAAGATCAATCAAATCCACTATATCCTGCTTGTACTTCTCCTTCATATCATGCGGTTTTAATATGGACCCTATGCGATTAGGCTGGGATCTCCTGAACTGCTCTCTAAAGAATACTCTCTCCACACTCTTGGCTATATTGGTGTCTATAACCAATCCCTCCGAGGTGAAAAATATTATGTCCGTCTTTTCCCTGCTTGATACCGATTGCCTTACATGAATACCAGCAACAGCATCCTCTCTCTTAAACAATTCATGCCTCATAACCGTGGAAGGCACAGATTTTATATCAACCACATTTACCCCTGTCGATAGCAAACCAGCAAGGAGAGACCTCTTGATCATCCTTGACGACTTATGGTAGTCCCTTGACACATACACGGTACTACCCTCACTAAGTATAGAACCAAACGACTCAGCTATCCGAGTCACCATCTGAGGAGTTAGTTCTATGTTGGCCGTACCCACAATTTCACCCCGCTTGAAAAGTACATTCCTGTACCTATCACCCCACACAATATTCTGGGTCACAACAGCGCTGTTATCTATTATCTTATAGGGCCATATTGCAACATCACTGGCTATAGTAACAAAAGAACCCAGATGGCACCCCTCAGCCACAACCACACCCTGCTGGGCCTCACTCTTCTCACCCACGACGCAATCGTTACATATAACGGCATTCTCAAAATTACATTCATTCCCTACGTTAACCCTCTGCCATATTACACAGTCCTTAAGCACCACACCACTACCAATTACGGAATCATCCTCAATCACACAGTTCTCAATAACGCAATCCTTACCCAACACCACATTATTCCCAAGGATCACTTTACCACTTAACTCAACACTACTGGGAATCCTGACGTGTCTACCCACAAATACTTCAGCACCGTCAATATCCAATTTATCCCCCGGCATGCACAATCCTATCTTTCCTCTAAAAGCATCTCTATGAACCTCTCTATAGCTAACAGGATTACCAACATCCCGCCAGTAACCTTTACCCTCCCATCCCCATATATCCACCCCCTCTCTGAGGAGTTCTGGAAACAAATCCTTGGAAAAATCACAGGTCTCCCTATCAGGGATACACTCAAGTATCTCAGGTTCAATCACGTATATACCTGTGTTTATAGTATCGCTAAACACTTCCCCCCAGCTTGGCTTCTCTAAAAATCTCTCTATCTTGCCATCACTGCCTGCAATAATCACACCAAATTGAAGAGGATCTTCTACAGAAGTCAACCCTATGGTTAACTTGGCTTTTCTCTCCCTGTGAAAATTTATCATCTCACCAAGTTTAAAATCCGTTACAAGATCGCCACTTACAACCATAAAAGTAGTATCCAAATACTCCCTCGCAAAACCAACAGCACCAGCTGTGCCATAGTCATTATCTGGTAATACGTAAGTAATATTCACACCCCACGGCGCCCCATCGTGAAAATAGTCTCTTACAACATCAGGCTTGAAATATAGAAGTACCACAACATCCCTTATATCTATTCCCCTGAGATATACAATTATCCTTTCCATCATAGGTATACCACAAATAGGTAACATAGGTTTAGGGATAGAATGAGTGAGGGGTTGAATCCTCGTCCCAAACCCACCCGCCATAATTACTGCTTTTACACCCTTCATGGCTTTTTCCTCCATATGAAATACATGAGTACTTTTCAATCCCAATAATGCCTTCTACATCCTCATTACTAAATTTTAGGATTGTATATAACAAAAGTCAATATGAGAAGCACTTAGACACTAAAATAAATCAGATGAAAGAAGAAACTGAAGTAGAATCCTCGCTCAAATAGTCCCCTCTATACTCCTCATCCAAGAGTTCATAAATCCTGCCCATTATCATATCTGTTGCTTCCCTAAAAATACCCTTTAATCTATCACTTTGGGGGGTAAACGGAACAAAGTCATTAGATATTTTGAATTTTTCAGATACCTTCTCAAACACTATCGGCTCTCCTATTCTGTAAATAACCCTACCATTCCTTTTCGGGATAGGCATATTGCCAGGATACACCTTATCACTCCCATTACAACCAACGGGAACCACGGGCACCTTCAAACTAAGAGCCATTTGAGCTACACCAGGTTTACCCCTTACGAGCTTTTTTGACCTTTTACCCTCGGGAAATATAATAAGATTCAACCCTTTTCTATGCACAGCCTCATAATTAGCCTCACGGACCCTTTCCATCAGCTTATAAAAAACCCCATTTATATAATCCCTATACGATTGTACGGATGGATCAAAATCACCATGAGCCGTACTCACTAAAGCAAACACCCTCTTATCTCCGCTCTCCCTAAGCTCATCAACAGACACTTCACCCTCAATATAACCCTTTAGAAGCCTAAAATCATCATCAGATAGACGATTTCTTTTCCCATAAGTAGCAACAAAATCACTCGCCACCAAATAACCCTTCGAGGGAACAGGTATATTGCCTGCCCACTTCATAAAGCAGGCCATAAACGGGTTCTCATAGTACTTACCTTTAACCCATACAGCAACATAAGGATGTTCTATTCCGTATTTCTTTCTTAGATTCCACAACTGAAACTGAAAAGGCCAATAGTTGTACCTGTCCGTGTGGTTCATTGCAAAGATAACAGGTGTATCTGGTATATGCTCAATACCCTCCATAACTATATCAAGGTTGGTAAGTCTGTATACCGGAATGAGAAAGCTTACACCTACAGCTATTTGAAACACCGGGGTTGACTGAAGATGAACATCATCCACAAACCGAACTATCTTCATTTACCCTCCCCGTGATTATACCCAAAGAAAATGGAGCGGATGACGGGTTTCGAACCCGCGACCCCGAGCTTGGGAAGCTCGTGCTCTACCTACTGAGCTACATCCGCCCTCTTGATAAAATATCAATAATCCATCGAAAATCAAGTCCATTGATTTGTTAGCACATTTGGACTAGATTTCGTATACTAAAACGATAAATAACCTAACTAACACTTGACAAACCCACATTTTTACATTATATAGAAAAAACAACGCAAAACAAGGGGGTGTTTTATGAGAGTTTCCATTGGTAGGTTATTGTCGTTGGTGGTAGCTTTTCTCCTCGTGTTTTCCCTTGGTAACCTAAAACTCACATACGCATCGGGAAAGTACGTCAAAATCGGTGTGGTATTACCGATGACAGGTCCCATAGCAGCATTCGGCCAAAGCGCGTGGAAAGGAATCAAACTGGCCCAGTCTCTAAAACCAGCGGTATACAACAACATCAGAGTAAAACTCATCCTGCTCGACAACAAGGGTGACAAAGTGGAAACAGCAAATGCTGTCAGTAGACTCATCTACGACGACAAAGTAAAAGCTATAATAGGAGCTGTGGCGAGCGGTAATACACTTTCTGGGGCACCTATAGCTGAAAAAGCTCACATACCCATGATAACCCCGGCATCCACAAACCCGCTCGTAACAAAGGGCAAAAAGTACATCTCAAGGGCTTGCTTTATAGACCCATTCCAAGGTAAGGTAGCCGCTAAGTATGCAATCAAATACCTGCATGCCAAAACGGCTGCCGTAGTCGTTGACATGGCCCAGGACTATTCCGTTGGCCTAGCAAGATTCTTCATAAAAGCATTCAAAAAAATGGGAGGTAAGATAGTAGCAAGAACATTTATACAAACAGGGGATCAAGACTTTTCAGCACAGATAGCTGCCATAAAACCACACCATCCTGACATTATCTATATGCCTTGCTACTATCAAGAACTCGCACTCTTCGCAAGACAAGCAAGACAATACGGTTTAAAACAAACCATACTTGCAGGAGATGGTGCATCCGAGGAAGCATTAATAAAAGTGGGAGGTAAAGCAGTTAATGGGTTAACCTTCACTAACCACTTTGACCCTAAAGCCACAGCTACGCCGTTAGCAAAGAAGTTCGTCAAATTGTACGAAGCAAAATATAAAGAGGATCCAAGTGCAATGGCAGCCCTCGGTGCTGATGCCTACTTCATGGTCGTAAATGCTATAGACAGAGCAAAATCCCTCAACCCAGAGAAAATCAACAAAGCCCTCAGAGCCACAAAGGACTTCCAAGGAGTAACTGGCATAATAACACTCAAAAACGGGGATCCCATAAAGAGTGCTGTAATACAAAAGGTGGAAAACGGAAAATTCGTATATGTCACCACAGTCAAACCGTAAATACCTCGTGGGGCTACCACTCTGTAGCCCCCATTTCCCTAAACAATAAGAATAGGATTAAACGATGGGAACAACCGTTATCCTCCAGCAGATAGTCAATGGTCTGGCTCTAGGCAGTTTATACGGTCTCGTCGCAATTGGCTACACAATGGTATACGGCGTATTAAGGATGATAAACTTCGCACACGGCGACGTCATGATGGTGGGCACTTATATGACCCTATTGGCCGTGAGTATAATGGTACTTCCCTGGTGGGCTGCATTCATAGTGGCCATACTGATAACAGCTCTCATAGGCGTCATGATAGATAGGATAGCCTACCGTCCCCTCAGAGACGCAAGCAGAATATCAAGTCTGATAACAGCAATAGGCGTATCCTTTTTTCTTGAAAACAGCTTCTTGGTAATATTTGGCGGTGTCCCAAAGGCATTCCCAGTGCCCAAGGTGTTCTCTGGCACCATACATATACACGGCGTTATTCTTCCAGTTGTGAGCATATACACGCCCATAATAGCACTCATATGCCTGTTTATACTCCTCCAAATCTTACATCACACAAGATACGGCATGGCTATGAGGTCCATTTCCCTTGACATGGAAACAACAAGACTGATGGGGGTTAATGTGGACGGTATAATTGCCATGGTGTTTGCCATAGGCTCTGCTCTTGCTGCCGTCGGGGGAATACTGTGGGCACTAAAATATCCGTCCATCAACCCTCTTATGGGTATAATGCCAGGTCTCAAAGCCTTTGCAGCTGCCGTGCTTGGAGGTATAGGGGATGTAACAGGTGCCGCCATAGGAGGATTCATCATAGGGGTTTCCGAAATAGTCATTGTAGCATTGGTACCGGGACTTGCGGGTTACAAGGATGCATTTGCATTCCTGTTTCTGATACTCGTACTGTTGTTCAAACCCACAGGAATAATGGGTACAGATCTGGAGAGGGGTCGCTTCTAATGCTGTATTACATCAGTAGAAAAAAGATAAGAAACTTGCTTCTCACAACTGTCTCCATAGTTCTGCTTTTCATGTTCATATGGTACGCATCAAAGCACTTCAGCGATTACGGCATAAGAATACTGAACGACATAGCCATATTCATGATGCTAGCAGTGAGTTATAATCTGATAAACGGCGTAACAGGTCAGTTTTCTCTTGAACCAAACGGCTTTACAGCTATAGGAGCATACGTATCAGCTCTCCTCACTCTAACACCTGCGCAAAAACATGCCATGTTCATTATAGAACCTATAGTCCCATGGATAGGAGCACTGCACATGGCTTTTCTACCCGCACTGATAATGGGTGGGTTAGCCACAGCGGTTGTCGCGTTTATACTCGCTTTCCCTGTATTCAGGGTGAGAGGAGACTATTTGGCTATAGTAACGCTAGGTTTTGGACTCATTATAAGAGTTGTATCAAACAACGCTATAAGCGTGACAAATGGTCCCTTGGGGTTGAAGGGCATAGCAGCATACACAAATCTATGGTGGACATGGGGATGGCTAGTATTTTCCTTGATTGTCATAATGAGCCTGATTAACTCACGTTACGGCAGAGCGATGAAGGCAGTAAGAGACGATGAGGATGCTGCACTGGCCATGGGAGTAAACACATTCAAAATAAAGATGATAGCATTTGTAACCAGCGCATTTTTCGAAGGAGTCGCCGGCGGTCTACTTGCACACCTAATTACCACAATATCACCTACACTGTTCACATTCTTCCTCACATTCAACCTACTGATAATAATAGTTGTAGGTGGTCTCGGAAGCATAACAGGTAGTGTCATAGCAACGATAATGGTCGTATGGGGTTCAGAGCTTTTGAGGGTGGTAGACCAACCCATGCATATATTTCATATAACCATCCCCGGAGTACCAGGCATGAGGATGGTCATATTTTCTGTTTTACTAATAGTAATCATGATATTCGCAAGAGAAGGAATAATGGGACAAAGAGAATTTTCTTGGGACTGGTTCTTAGGACTATTTGGGAGTATCAAGAGACGATGGATATCTTGATTTGTGACCATGTAACGATGAAATTCGGCGGCCTTGTGGCTGTTAACGATGTTTCTCTGGGAGTAAGGCATGGGAGTATAATCGGTATAATAGGACCAAACGGTGCTGGAAAAACAACACTTTTCAATATAATCACAGGAGCACTGAAACCCACATCCGGTGTAGTTAGATTCAAGGGAAAACCCATAACAGGTATAAAAGCAAACAAAATAGTATCTCTTGGTATAGCCAGAACATTCCAAAACATAAGACTATTCAAGAGTCTTAGCGTACTCGACAACGTACTGATAGGATTCCACCATAAAGCGAAATATTACCTATGGGACGCCATAACAAGAAGCCCACGTTTTGCAAAGGAAGAAAAAAACATGGAGGACACAGCCTTTGAACTGCTAAGAAAGGTAGGCTTATCAGACAAAGCCCACTATAAAGCTATAGAACTACCGTACGGTGAACAAAGAAAAGTGGAAATAGCCAGAGCACTAGCAACCGAACCAGAACTTCTCCTTCTGGACGAGCCTGCAGCAGGCATGAATTCACAGGAAACCATGGATCTTATGTATTTCATACTGGAAATAAGAGATCTGTTTAATTTAACGGTACTGCTCATAGAACACGACATGAGGTTCGTTATGGGTCTATGCGAGGTTGTAACCGTATTAGACCACGGCGTAAAAATAGCCGAAGGAAAACCAGAGTTAGTGCAGAAAAACCCAAAGGTCATAGCTGCATACCTTGGAGAAGCAAATGCTTAAGGTCAATAATCTCCACGTGTACTATGGTGTCATACATGCAGTAAAAGGCATATCATTCAACGTGCCTGAAGGCAAAATAATAACACTTATAGGCTCAAACGGAGCCGGAAAAAGCAGTACCCTGAAAGCAATCATGGGACTAGTCCAACCCAAGGGGAGCATAAAGTTCCTTGGTAAAGAAATAGCAGGTAAAAGGTCACACGTAATAGCAAAAAAAGGTATTTCCCTCGTACCAGAAGGAAGAAAAGTGTTTGCAAATCTTACAGTGCTCGAAAACCTAAGAATGGGCGGCTACAACAAAAAGCATTCTGAACTTGAGGAAAGATACGAGGAGGTATTCAAAATATTTCCAGTGCTCAAAGAAAGAGCAAAACAGTATGCAGGAACACTTTCCGGCGGTGAACAGCAAATGCTCGCCTTAGGCAGGGCCCTTATGAGTGACCCTGTCCTCCTTATGCTCGATGAACCATCCCTGGGACTTGCCCCAAAGATAGTGACAGATGTTTTTTCCATCATAAAAAGATTGAACGCCCGTGGCATGACAATACTGCTCGTGGAACAGAACGCAGCGCAAGCCTTGAAAGTAGCCCACTACGGGTACGTACTGGAAAATGGGGAAATAACCCTCGAAGATACGGCCGAAAAACTGCTTCACAACGAGGATGTGAAGAAAAGTTACTTGGGAGAAATATAGCACCACCACAACATTGACAACTAGGGCAAAATATATATCCTCATCCGGAAGGGAGGTGATTTATGAACTTTCCTCAGAGTAGGCCAAGAAGACTAAGAAAAAACAAAGCCGTAAGGGATATGGTTAAGGAAACCTCTGTTTCGGTTGAAGATCTCGTATATCCCGTATTCGTCAGAGAAGGAAACAATATTAAAAACCCTGTGGAGTCCATGCCTGGAATATTCCAACTATCCATAGACAAGGCAAAAGAAGATATAAAAGAAGCAATAGAGCTCGGCATAAAATCCATTATACTCTTCGGTATCCCAGAGAAAAAAGATGAGCTTGGAAGCCAAGCGTATGATGAAAATGGAATAATAGCAAGAGCAATAAGGGAAATAAAGTCTTCCTTCCCAGACATTATAGTCATCGCCGATGCTTGTTTGTGCGAGTATACATCTCACGGACACTGTGGCATTATTGACAAGGAAGGACATCTACTTAACGATCCAACGCTCAAACTCCTCAAAAAGGAAGCATACCTATATGCCAAAATGGGTGCAGACATTATAGCCCCTTCTGGTATGATAGACGGAATGGTAAAAGCCATTAGGGAAGCCTTGGACGAACATGGATTTTATAGCACAGCTATCATGGCTTATTCTGTCAAATATTCATCCTCCTTCTATGGACCATTCAGAGAGGCAGCCGAGTCTTCCCCTGCCTTCGGCGATAGAAAAACCTATCAAATGGACTACCGCAACTCCATGGAGGCAGTAAAGGAAGCTCTGCTGGACGTAAACGAGGGTGCAGACTACTTGATGGTCAAACCAGCTCTGTCTTACCTAGACGTGATAAAGCTGATAAAACAGCAATTTCCATATATACCTCTTGCCGCTTACAATGTGAGTGGTGAATATTCAATGATAAAAGCCGCAGCCCAGCTCAAGTGGATAGACGAAAAACCTATCATCAAGGAAGTTATCACCTCAATAAGGAGAGCAGGGGCAGACATAATAATCACTTATTTCGCCAAGGATATGGCAAAAATGCTCTCGTAACAGCAGTAATCTGTTATACTTATATAATTATACCGGTGATACCCATATGCATGTTAGTCAACAGATTAATCTCAAACGGAATTATTCTCTTCCTTCTATTGTTATACAACACCCTTACCACTGGTCTAAACAAATTCTCTCTGTTTATCTTTGAAACAACACCTATGTAACCTTTATATTGCCCACTGGTGAATATAACAGTAGTACCAAGGGGGTAAGCTGGCACTATATCAAAAAACACCCTCAACACTTCCTTGTTTATCTCGGTACCAGCCATTCTTCTCATAATAAAAAATGCCTGATCCGGAGTATATGCACTCCTATATACCCGGGGAGAAACAAGGGCATCATACACATTAGCTGCATATACAATCTCAGCAAGCGGCATTATGTATCCTGGCCTTATAAACTTCCGAGGCACTGGAAGGGTGTTATCCCCCCTCAAACCCCGGGGGTATCCTTTACCGTCCTGCCTTTCATGGTGTTGATACACTATGTGCGCTGGTATAATACCTACACCTGCCACATCCTTAAGAGATATGTATCCAAGGGTTGGGTGCATCTTTACTACCTCAAATTCCTCTTTGGTAAGCTTCCTTGGCTCATAGTACAGACTTTTGTCTATAAGCACCCTTCCTATGTCATGCAACATAGTACCGATGGCAAGCTCCTTTAACTGCTCCTTTCCATAATAGAATTTATCCGCAATGGCTATTGACAAAACAGTCGTATCCACGCAGTGCTGATATTTCGGAGTCGGCGTCCCAGCCGTCGGCGATGGTGTCGCCGTCAGAGTCCAGACCGCACAAGCTCTCGGCTTCGCGGATCTCACCCGACGCGGAGCCAGTGTTGG
>CAZERD010000036.1:0-14927 GCA_964515405.1 uncultured Desulfurellales bacterium | reverse complement strand
ATACGAGGGGACCAATGAGATACAGAGGGTTGTGATAGGGAAAGTGTTGACGAAGTGAGAAACTTCTTGATAAGGGGGCAACGTTAGATGTACTACGTTCAGTTGACTGCTATAAGTGGTGTTCTTCTTATTAGTTTGACTCTTTTCTTTTTTAGAGTGTTTTATTTATTTTCCCTCCTTAAGAAGACCCAGTATGAGGATAGATTTGACAGACTTGGGGAGCGTATCAAGTCAGCTATAAGAAGGGGAATCCTCCAATTGTGCCATTTTAAGATAAAGGACCCAGATATAAACTACACCGGTGTGATGCATGCCATGCTGTTTTTTGGCTTTATAGTCCTGTTGTTCGGGGAGATTGAGCTGTTGATTAAGGGTTTTGCTCCTGATTTTAGTTATGCCTTTCTGGGTTATGGGCTGTACCATGTGTACTTGTTCTTGGAGGATGTATTTACGGTTGTAGTATTGATAGCTGTAGGGATGAGTTTGTACAGGAGATTGGTGTGGCATCCGAAAAAGGAGAACTATCACTTTTCAGCGTATTTCATACTGGGGCTTATCGTTGTGCTCATGATCACTCTGCTTTACATGGGCATGCTCGAAATAGCTAAGAGCGGGACGGACAATTGGGTGATATTCTCTCAGTTTCTGTACAATGTGTGTCACCCAACATATACCCCAACGGGTTACTGGGTAGCTTATTGGATACACGTGGTAGCTTTGCTGGTGTTTCTTGATTTTATACCGAACTCCAAACATCTTCATATACTTGCGGGTATTCCAAACAACTTCTTTGTGAATCTTGATGAACCCATGAAACTTAGGGAGATAGATTTTGAAGACGAGAGTCTTGAGAGCTATGGAGTGGGCAGGGTTGAAGAGTTTACATGGAAACAGGTGTTTGATGGATACGCGTGTACCGAGTGTGGTAGGTGTTCAGGATTGTGTCCCGCGGCTAATACAGGTAAGATCCTTGTTCCTAAAGAGGTGATTTTGGCTGGGAAGGATAATTTGCTTGTCAACGCAGATATTGTGTGTGGCAGAGATAACGATGAGACGAAGAGAGCTCCCCTTTTCAGTGAGTATGAGCCTAAGTTCCCCGGGGGGACATACGTTGAGTATGAAGCAAGTGTGCCGGAGAAGGCTTTATTCCAATGCACTACTTGTGGAGCCTGTCAGGCTGTTTGTCCTGTGGGTAACGAGCATATTAGGAACATGATAGATATGAAAAGATATCTGGTTATGACTGAAGGTAGGTTTCCGGAAAAGCTTATCCCTGTATTCAATAATCTTGAGACCAATTTTAATCCCTGGGGCATGAACAGGGACTACAGAGCGGATTGGGCTGAGGGGCTTGATGTGAAAACTGTAAAAGAGGAGCCTGAGCCTGAAATATTGTATTTTGTGGGATGTGCTGGTGCATTTGACGATAGGGGCAAGATGATAGCGAGGTCGTTTGCTAATATTCTTATTAAGGCTGGTGTAAAATTTGCCATACTGGGCAGGGACGAGAAGTGCTGTGGTGACAATGCGAGGAGGCTAGGCAATGAGTACCTCTTTTACAATTTGGCCGTTGAGAATATAGAGATGTTCAGGGTTTATGGTGTAAAAAGGGTGGTTGTTACCTGTCCGCACGGATACTATACCCTGAAGAACGAGTACCCCAAGTTTGGGGGTGATTTCTTTGAGGTTGTTCACCACACCCAATTTATAAAGGAGCTTATAGCGTCAGGTAGACTGAAGGTGAGAGGTGATTTTAAGAAGAAAGTCGTTTACCACGATTCATGCTACCTTGGGAGACATAGTGACGTGTATGACGAGCCGAGGTATGTGTTAAGAGGCGTCGGTGCTAGTCTTGTTGAAGCTCGTAATTCTGGTATCAAAAGCTTTTGCTGTGGTGCTGGTGGTGGCATGATGTGGATAGAGGAGGAAGGCGAAAGAATGAACAGGGTGAGAACGAAAGAGTTATCATCGCTTGAGCCTGATTTTATAGCTACAGCTTGTCCGTTTTGTATGATTATGCTGGACGATGGTGTTAAAGATTTGTCGTTTGACTCGGTGTCCGTTGAGGACATAGCTCAAATCGTTGAGAAACAGATTGAAAATTAAGCGAAAATTAGTTAGAATTTCCCCTCTACCAATTTGATAGGGGGTGTCTCATGAGCGGGCTTGATAGTTTTTTGAAGGTGAGGGATTTTCTTCTCAGTGTGAAGAGCTACGCTGAGGCAGTGGATGGCTTTGAGTGGCCAGATCTCTCAAAATTCAACTGGGCAACGGATTACTTCGACCACATGGCCAGGGGTAACTTCAATCTTGCTGTGATATGCACGGATGGGGGAGAAGTAGAAAGAAAGGTTACTTTTGATGAAATGAGAAGGAAATCCAATCAGGTAGCGAATTTCCTCAGGGATTTGGGTCTTCAGAAAGGTGATAGGGTATTCATGATCATGGACTCCTCTGTTGATCTTCTTGAATTGATGTTGGGTATAATGAAAGCAGGAGGGGTTATCATACCGGGAGCTACCCTTCTACCTTCAAAGGATATAGCTGACAGAATAGAAAGGGGGAATATAAAATTTGTGATTGCCAATGATGAGTATGCGCACAGGGTTTTAGAAGCAGGAAATGTTTTGAGCAGGTTGAAAGCTATGATAAATGTTGGAGATGATATTGAGCATGTTCATGACGATGAGGATATACCTTCTTTTATTAATTATAAAAACGCTGAGAAGTACAGTGAAGAATATGAGCCTCCGTTTATAACATACTCCAATGATCCTCTGTTTTTGTTTTTCACATCGGGAACAACAGCCAAGCCGAAGCTTGTTACTCATACGCATATATACCCTGTTGGGCATTTGACTACGATGTACTGGATCGGATTGCAGAAGGGAGATATACACTATAACATTAGCTCTCCTGGGTGGGGAAAATATGCCTGGAGCAGTTTTTATGCACCGTGGAATGCTGAGTCAACGGTTGTTTTGTTTAGGTACAAGAGATTTGAAGCCAGGTCTGTTCTAAAGGTTATGGAAAAGTATAGGGTTACTACTTTGTGCGCGCCTTTGAGTGCTTTGAAACTTCTGACGATTGAGGACCTGAGCGCTTATAACCTCAAGTTGAGGGAAGTTGTGAGTGCAGGAGAGCCGTTGATACCCGATGTCGTGAAAAGGGTTGAATCTGCCCTTGGTGTGGACGTTAGAGAGGGATATGGTCAAACAGAAACCACTCTTTCCGTCGGGAACTTTAAGGGGGAACCCAGAAAGAATTTGTCATTCGGTAAGCCTGCTCCTGGGTACCATGTCGATGTGCTTAATAATTTTCTTGATGAGCTTGGGTCAGGAGAAGATGGACAGTTATGTGTAAAGACATTTCCTACTAGACCTCTGGGGCTAATGCAGGGGTATGATGATGAAGAGCTCAACAGGAATGTGTTTAAGGGTAACTGGTACCTTTCCGGTGATTCTGTATATAAGGATGAGGATGGGTATTTTTACTTTATAGGCAGGACAGATGATGTATTCAAGAGCCTTGATTACAGGATTTCGCCGTTTGAGGTTGAGAGTGAGCTTTCTGTTCATCCGGCTGTTTTGGAAGCTGGTGTAATACCTACTGAAGATGAAAGGGGTAGGATAGTGCCGAAAGCATTTGTGATATTAAAGCCGGATTATAAGCCTTCGCGTGAGGTGGCTCTTGATATCTTTAGGTTCATAAGGAACAATATGGCTCCTTACAAGAGACCGAGGTCTATAGAGTTTCTCAGGGAGTTTAAGAAAACCATTAGTGCGAAGCTGATGAGGAAGAGTTTGAGGGAGTACGAGGCAAGCCTTAGAGAACAGGATAAACGTGGTGAGTTTGAATTCAAGGAGTCGGATTTTGAGAAAGAACTTGATTTGACGAGGAGAAACTGAAGGGGGTGTTTGCCCCCTTGGGGGTGTTGTGTGTCTGTGCTTGTGGAGTTTGCCATGTTTCCTACGGACAAAGGGGAGAGTGTAAGCCTGTATGTATCAAGGATATTGGATGCGGTAGATAGAAGTGGTGTTCCTTATAAAATTACTCCCATGGGCACTGTGTTTGAGACGGATACTTTGAGCGAGGCTCTTGGGATTATAGAGATGTCATACAACCTTCTTGGTAGCGATTGTAATAGGGTATACGCTACTGTGAAGTTTGATATAAGGAAAGGGAAATCCAACAGATTGAAGCAGAAGATAGAATCGCTTGAGAAGAAGGTGGGCAGGAGGCTTTCCTCTTAGTGTTTTTTCCTGTTTTTTCCTGTTCTGAGTGTGTAATCGTAAATTATAGTGTATAGGATTATGAAGGTGAAAGCGAGAATGGTAAGGTCTTGCGTTCTTGAGTAGACTTTGGTGGCGAAATAATCAAAGACTGATATAAACAGGAGGAGTGCTACTGAGGTTAGAGGGTTTGATTTAATGAATACTCTTTTCAGTACAGAGTGCAGGTGGAGCTTGTCGGGGGCTGTTGCCCTTTTGTGTTTAACCATTTTCCTTCTGTATATGGAAAAGAGAGACTCCCAAACAGGGTAAATGAGTATTGCAAGCGGGAACCATGGGGAGACGGAGGAATTTTTAACGACCAGCAATACGGAGAATTCAGCAAGGAGAAAACCCAGAAGATAGGCTCCTCCGTCTCCTAAGAAGATCTTGCCCCACGGAAAGTTGAGCATGAAGAATCCTGTGGTGGCTAATAGGGTTAGTAACATTGCTTTTGTTAACTCGGGGTTTCCTGCCTTGTAGCTCACGTATGCTAAACTGAGCAGACTTATTATCGTGAATCCTGAAGCTAGGCCGTTGATTCCGTCTATTATGTTGATAGAATTGGTTACTCCCGTAACTGCGAATATGGTAAAAGGAATTGATACGAATGCTGGGAATGTAAGCCATAATTTAAAATACCCTATGTTGGTTACTGTTGCTCCCACTATCAGTATTCCCGCTAGTGCGGATATGGATGCAAACAGTAATCTTACCCAGGGTTTTATGTTGCCTGTTATGTCCTCTAAAGTGCCGATGAGAAATGCTGGTAGGGAGGTGATTATAATCAATATACTGAGTCTTGAGTCCGTTATTAGGGAACCTATGCACAGGGCTATAAAGATGCCCACCCCTCCACATCTTGGTGTGTCCTTTATGTGCATTCTTTGCGGTTTTGGTTGGTTTGCGGGGTCAAGGAATATACCTTTCCTTTTAGAATATATGATGCATATGAAGCTTGTGATTATAGATGTGACGACGGGAATAAAGTAGGTGTCTCCGTGCATCTTAGTAAAGAACAGCATGTAGTCCCCTTTTGCTTCTCTTGAGGATTATACATGATATTTAGGAGGTTATCCACATTAAGTGATCGGTGGGTGTATGTGTCAAAGATTTGAAAAAGCAAAACTGAGGTTGTATAAGGGAGATGGTGGATATTGTGATAGAAGCACTTAAAAGGGAATTTATCTTCTTCATATTCTTTTTTATCCTTGTTATACTTGCTCTTATTTATCCTTCCACTGTTCCTGAGTATCCCCATTTTGTGGATTGGAAGACGATAGTTATCTTATCGGGTTTATTAATCATAACCACGGGACTCAAGGAAAGCAGGTTTTTTCACGTTTTCTCTAAAAACATACTGGCTAAGATTCGTACAGAGAGAATGCTTTTTGTATTTCTTGTACTATTATCTGCCTTTTTATCCACTTTCCTGACCAATGATATAACCCTGTTTATAGTGATACCGCTTACCATAAGCATTCAGGAGATGATAGAGAACAATATAACCAAGCTTATAATACTGGAGGCTATATCCGTCAATGTTGGTTCTGCCTTGACGCCAATAGGAAACCCCCAAAATATCTACTTATGGCACAGGTGGGGCGTTTCGTTTTTGGGATTCACGGGACACATGTTGCCCCTGGTGTTTATGATGTTTTGTGTGCTTGTGATTGTTACCATGGTTGTTGCTTCCGGGAAGGAACTTACGTTTTCTCCCAAACACGTGGAAGGAAAAGCACAAGATAGGGTGCTTGCTCTCTTTTCGGGTGTTCTGCTGGTGTTATATATTGTTGCTATAGAAATGGGCTATCCTTTGTATTCATTTCTTTGTATTCTTGTTATATATGGTGTGCTTTATGGAGAGGTGTTAATTCGGGTGGATTGGATTCTCATACTATTGTTTATGGTTATATTTGTTGATTTCAGGGTTATATCTATGATTCCGGCTGTGATAGATGTGGTTGGAAGGTTAGGTATTTCCTCCCCGAGGAGTGCTTTTATTTTTTCTGCTATTTCCTCCCAGGTGATGAGCAATGTACCGGCCAGCGTGTTTGTGTCGAAATTTACGCATGATTGGCTTTCTATCGCTTATGGGGTTAATCTTGGCGGTAACGGTGTAGTTATAGCTTCCCTTGCTAACATAATAGCTCTCAGGATAGCGGGAAACAGGAAGGTGTGGCTGGATTTTCACATTTATTCTCTTCCCTACTTCGTGTTTACAGGGGTTGTGTCCTATTTTTTGTTTTTCTGATATGGGTCACTTGATATTGGATGGGTTTTATGATATTGGTTTTCTGTTTGGTTGAGATAACCAAACTATAGGTTTTGCGTGCTGTTGAATAGCAGGTGAGGCTTTATTTTTTTATTTTTGGAGGTATTATGGCACAGGCTAAGAGTGGGGACAGGGTGAAAGTCCACTACAGGGGAAAGCTGGATGATGGTACTGTTTTTGACGAGTCGTTTGGAAAGGAACCTCTGGAGTTTGTTTTGGGGGCAGAGCAGATAATTCCTGGTTTTGATGAAGCTGTTGTGGGTATGGAAGTAGGGGAGACTAAAACTGTGGTTGTGCCACCAGAGAAGGCTTACGGGGAGCATAGGGATGATATGGTGGTGGAATTTCCTAAGAGTGGACTTCCGGAGGATCTGAATCCTCAGGTTGGGCAACAGCTTCAGATGCAGCAGAACGGCCAAACATTCATAGTGACCGTGACAGATATTTCTGATGATACCATAACTTTGGATGCTAATCATCCTTTGGCTGGTAGGAATCTTACATTTGAGATAACCCTTGTAGAAATTGTTTGAGTGGAAGTCCCTCTTGGGGCTTTTGCTTGTAGTATGTTCTGATCTGTAAATATTCTGTGCGGCGCTACGTTATATTCTTGACATTGTTTTGGCCTCAATCTATTATCAAAAGCAGGGTTATAGAGGAGATAAGCTGTGCTTGCTAAAAGGATAGTTCCCTGTTTGGATGTTAAAGAAGGTAGAGTGGTTAAAGGTATTAACTTCGTGGAGCTTAGAGATGCAGGGGATCCTGTGGAACAAGCCATAGTGTACGATAGGCAAGGTGCGGATGAACTGGTGTTTCTAGACATAACCGCCAGTTATGAGAAAAGAGCTATAATGATAAGGGTTGTGGAGAGGACAGTTGAGAATGTGTTCATGCCGGTGACTGTTGGTGGTGGAGTGAAGGGTATTGAGGATATTAGAGCTCTGTTGAAAGCTGGAGCTGATAAAGTGTCTCTAAATACAGCGGCTGTCCAGAACCCTGAGGTAGTTAAGCGTGCCTCCAAAGTGTTTGGTGCTCAGTGCATAGTTGTAGCTATAGATGCCAAGAGAGTGGGTGAAGGTTTTGAGGTATTTACTCATGGCGGTAGAGTAGGAACTGGTATAGAGGCAGTGGAATGGGCTAAGGAGGTTGAAAAACTGGGAGCTGGTGAAATATTGTTGACCAGCATGGATAGAGATGGTACCAAGGACGGATATGATGTAGAACTAACAGAGGCGGTTGTTCGTGCTGTTGGTATACCTGTGATTGCTTCGGGGGGCGCTGGTTCTCCTAAGCATATGAGAGATGTGTTTAGGGTTGGTGCAGATGCTGCTCTTGCTGCTTCTATATTCCATTTTGGGGAGTACACTATTGCTCAGACGAAGGAATATTTGAAGGGAGAAGGTATCAATGTCAGATTATAGGTTTGGACTCATAGTAATGAGTGACTCACGTTCTTCTGATAAGAGAAAGGATAAAGTGAAACCGGTAGTGGAGGGAATTATAAGTAGGATAAACGGAATTTTAGTGTTTTACGATGTTGTCCCGGATGAGATGTCTATAATAAAGGAGACGATGTTAAGGGCTGTGGGCAGCGTTGATGTGCTTCTTACAAGTGGTGGAACGGGTCTGTATCCCAGGGATGTTACTCCACAAGTGACCAGGGATATTATTGAATATGAGGTACCGGGTATAACGCAGGCTGTTTTGATAAACGCTTTGGGTAAAACGAAGAGAGCCATGCTTACTCGTATGGTTGCTGGTGTGAGGGGAGATACGCTTATTATTAATCTCCCAGGATCCCCCAGGGCTGTGGAGGAAGATCTGAAGTTTGTGGTGGATGTACTTCCACACGCTGTTGATAAACTTAAGGGTGATGCTACGCCATGCGGTGGGTGAGGGAGTATTATGTATGATGCTATAAAGAGAATAAAAAGCAGGCAATTGAAGTCTATAAAGGGAGAGATTTTCCTAGTTTCAGAGAAGCATGTCCTTAGAGCCAAGAATGGGGATGAATATATAGGGTTGAAACTCAAGGATAGCTCGGGCGTTATAGATGGTAAAATATGGAACAATCTTATTCATCTGAGTAACAACTTTGATGAATCCAATTTCGTTATGGTGGAAGGAGAGAGCAATTACTTTAAGGATAACTGGCAGATTATTATAAAGAATATACAGAAGGTAGATGAATCCCGCGTAAATAGGGAACAGTTTTTTCCGAGGGTAGACAAAGATATAGATGAACTTAAAGCCGAAATGATGGCTATGATAAGAGGTGTGAAACACCAAGGGTTGAGAAAGCTTCTTGTTGGTATATTTAACGACGAGTTTATGGATAAGTTTTCCAAGGCGCCTGCAGCTAAAAGTATGCACCATGCCTATGTAGGGGGGTTACTGGAGCACAGTCTATCAACAGCTAAGCTTGCTAAGATGATAGGAGAGCATTACGGGGATATAGATGTTGATTTACTTTTAGCTTGCGCTTTTCTGCATGATGTAGGTAAGGTTGACGAGCTGGACCCAACCACATTCAACTACACTACAGATGGCAAACTTATAGGCCACATAGTTAGGAGCTACACTATGGTTCAGAATAAAATAAATGAGTTGAAGGTTTTATCGCAGGATAAAGCTATGAGGTTATTACACTGCATTCTCTCCCACCACGGAGAGCATGAATTTGGTTCACCTACGACCCCGAAGACCAAAGAGGCGATTCTGTTTAATCTGATAGATATACTTGATTCAAGGATGCAGCCGGTTATAAAAGCGGACAAAGATTCTACTTCTCAATGGAGTGAGATGGTTAATATAATAGGCAGAAATATATATTCTTCCAAGGATAAGAATGAGCTCTTCAGATAAAAGATTCATAGCCTTTGAAGGTATAGACGGTTCGGGGAAGACTACTCAAAGTGCTCTTTTTGTGGAGTTTCTTAAGGGAGAGGGCAAGGATGTTTTTTACACAATGGAGCCTGGAGCTACCAAAACAGGAAAGGTACTGAGAGAACTGGTGCTTCATCATGAAGTGAATCCTGTGGCGAGGTTATTTATGTTTCTTGCTGACAGGAGCTTGAATGCTAAACTTGTTAGAATGTCTATCGAGAGCGGTATGTATGTTGTGTCGGATAGGAGCATGTACTCTACGGTAGCTTATCAGCACTTTGGAGAGGGCATGGACAGGGATTTTATAGATGAGTGTAATGAAGTTGCTACGGGTGGAGTGAAGCCTGATATTGTGTTTGTTATAGATGTTCCTGTTGAAGAATCCTTGGGGAGG
The DNA here is from genome assembly GCA_964515405.1 of uncultured Desulfurellales bacterium. GTDB lineage: Bacteria > Campylobacterota_A > Desulfurellia > Desulfurellales > CAZERD01 > CAZERD01. The sequence continues at coordinate 5,101 of CAZERD010000036.1, read as the reverse complement.
TTACGAAGCAGGGATGTGGTAGAGTCGTTTGACCTGGGTTTTTTCCAAAGGGTTAGGGAGGGGTATATTTCCATTGCTGCAGAGGATGAACGAGTATTCGTTGTTGATGGTAGGGGAAGTGCTGAGGAGGTTTTTTCCAGGATAAGGTCTATATGGGATTCTCTTTAGATAGATTTAGAGTGTTTATATTAAGGGATGCTTCTCTTGAGGAAGCGGAGAGGTTTGCTGAGGAACTGGGTATTACAGGGGAGAATGTGTATCTTTTCCCGAAGGTAAGGATAGATGATGTGAGGAGAATAAAGGAAGATGTCAGCGTGAACCGCGAGGTAAGGTGCGTTTATATCTTGGGTGAAATTGGAGTTGAGTCTCAGAGTGCTATGTTGAAGATGCTCGAGGAACCCCCGAATAATGTTTACTTTGTTTTTGCAGGGAGCAAGAATCTTTTGGACACTGTCATTTCAAGGGCCCAAGTGATTAGAAGGGGGATTCAGGAGGAAGGATCAACACTTGGTGGTAAGTCTGTCTCAAGATATCTACTTGGTGTGTTGGAAGAGTGGAAAGGCCTTGATAGGAAAAGGATTTCTGATAGTCTTAGAAAACTTTCTCTTTCCCTTGTTGAGGATGGTAGGTTCGAAGAAGCCAAAGTGCTTGTAAGGGAGGCCAATCTGATAGAGAATATAAACCTGAATAGGAGATTGTTTCTTTGCAGGCTTGTTGTTAAACTCAGTAGATTGGAAAAGGGGGCTTCATGAGGGTTGCTCTGGTGGAGTTTAATAAAGCTATAGAACCTGCTGTATTTGCTATACCGGAGGAAGCTGAAGGACTTGAAGCAGGTGACTTTGTTGTTGCTGAATCTAAGCACGGTATTAGCTTGGCCAGGGTTATGAAGGTGGCGGAGTCCTTTGAGGGAGATTTACCGTTATTGATAAGGAAAGCTAGTGAGGATGACCTGAGGAAAAATGAAGAGAATAAACAGCTTTCCAAGAGGGCGTTTGATAAATGTAGGGATCTTGTGGGAGAACTAGGATTGACGATGAAGCTTGTAATGGTGGAGGCTACCCTTGACAGGAGCAAGATTGTGTTTTACTTTGTCGCTCCCGGTAGGGTGGACTTTAGGACACTTGTTAAGAAGCTGGCTGCTGTGTTCAAGGCTCGCATAGAGATGAGGCAGATAGGAGTAAGGGATGAGACTAGGATTGTGGGTGGTATAGGATTGTGTGGGGAGGAGCTGTGCTGTAGCAGGTTTCTGAGGAACTTTAAGCCTGTTTCTATAAAGATGGCCAAGGATCAGAATCTCAATATAAACATAAAAAAGATATCAGGTGCCTGCGGTAGGCTTTTATGTTGCCTTGCTTATGAGCAGGAGACCTATGAAGAGTTTTCTAAAGTTGCCCCTCCTATGAATTCGATGGTGAGGGCTGGAACACTTATTGGGAAGGTGGTTTATATAAATCCCATTAAGAAGACCGTGATAATTAAGGATGAGAACAACATGATGGTAGAAATTGATGTTAGGAGTGTTAATGAAATTATGGATAAAGAGAGGAGCTGACGATGAGCAAAGAGAAGTTCTATGTTACAACCCCGATATACTACGTGAATGATGTTCCCCATATAGGGCATTCTTACACCACAATAGCTGCTGATACGCTTGCGAGGTACAAGAGGTTTAAAGGCTTTGATGTGTTTTTTCTAACAGGAACAGATGAACATGGGCAAAAGATACAAAAGGCGGCTGAAAAGCAGGGGAAAACGCCTCAGGAACTGGCTGATGAGGTGGTGCTCAACTTTCAGAAACTCTGGGAAAGGCTGGACATAACTAACGATTTTTTTATAAGGACAACAAGTGGCTTTCATAAGTGGTACGTGGCCAATGCGTTTGAAAAGCTATTTAGGAAAGGTGACATATATAAGGGGGAATACGAGGGATGGTATTGTGTTCCCTGTGAGAGTTATTATTCGGATCTTGAGGTGGGGGAAGAGAGGGTTTGTCCTACATGTGGTAGGAGTGTGGATAGGGTCAGGGAGGAGAGTTACTTTTTTAGACTGAGTGCTTATCAGGATAAACTCCTTGAGTTCTACGAGGGGCATCCAGATTTTGTTATCCCAGAGACTAGATATAACGAGATAAAGAGTTTTGTCAGATCTGGTTTGAAAGATTTGAGCGTTACGAGGATCTCATTCGATTGGGGAGTTAGGGTTCCGTTTGATGAGAATCATGTGGTGTATGTGTGGTTTGATGCCTTGCTCAACTATCTCAGCGTGTTTTCTCATCCCAGAAATAGGGAGCTTTCGTATTTCTGGCCAGCAGATGTTCACTTTGTGGGTAAGGATATTTTGAGGTTCCATGCTGTCTATTGGCCGGCTTTTCTTATGGCGCTAGGAGAAAGGTTGCCTAAACATGTGGTTGCCCACGGGTGGTGGACTGTGGAAGGCAGGAAGATGAGTAAATCTCTTGGGAACGTTGTAGACCCTAATGATATAATTTCGAGGTATCCTCGAGATGCATATAGATATTTCTTACTAAGGAATGTTCCGTTTGGGCTTGATGGAGATTTCAGTGAAAGGGAATTGGCTGAGAGGATAAATTCTGAGCTGGTGAATGATCTTGGGAACCTCGTTAATAGGAGTCTTACAATGGTTAAGAATTATATAGGCGGTGAAATAAAAAAACCAGAGCGGATAAATGATGTGCTGTTGGAGGAAATGGCAACCACTTCCTTTGCTAAGATATCTGAAGCTATGGAGAGGTTCAGATTTGACGATGCGCTTTTTGCGGTGTTTGAGTTTGTGAGGGGTGTGAATAAATATATAACGGATAGAGAACCATGGGTGCTTAACAGGAAGGGGAAAATGGAGGAACTCTCTTTGGTTTTATACAACCTCTTGTGTTCCCTGAAAACCATAGCTGGTATGATTTTACCGTTTATGCCTGATACTGCTGCAAAGATTCTGGAGCAGATAGGGATGGATGCGGTTAGCGAAGGGCTGAAGTATAGTGATTTTTCAGACTTTTACTCTGAGGAGAGTTTTAGAATAGCCGAAGAATGGGATTATTTGTTCAGGAGGGTTGAGATAAAGGATGCAAAAACTGTGGATGGTGATCCACCGGAGGTAGATTCTATGGAGAGTAGGATTTCTGTAGAAGAGTTTTTCAAGGTTGATTTGAGGGTAGCAAGAATACTGGAGGCTGAGAGTGTTGAAGGGTCCAGGAAGTTGATCAGGCTTAAAATAGATATAGGGGAAAAGGAACCGAGAACTCTTGTGGCTGGGCTTAAGGAGTTTTTTAGGCCAGAGGATTTGGTAGATAAGCTTATAGTGGTCGTGGCGAATTTGAAACCGGCCAAACTGATGGGAATTGAATCTAATGGAATGCTCCTTGCCGCGAAGGATGAGCATGGGGTTAAACTCCTCACAGTGGATGGGAATGTGAAGCCTGGAAGCCGAGTGAGTTGATTGACCAGGTTAGTTGTGTAGTGTATAATTCTCCGCGTGTTTCTGTAGAATTATTATAAGGAGGTGAATTGTGGGGACAAGGGGAAGAGAAATTGTGGGTATCGATGTTAGTAGGGTGATAGACCTTTTAAACAAAGCTTATGCAGATGAGTGGCTGGCCTATTATCAGTACTGGATAGGTGCAAAACTTGTTGCAGGGCCTATGAAGGAATCGGTTGTGAAAGAACTCGTAGAGCATGCGAATGATGAACTAAGGCATGCAGAGATGGTGGCTGAGAGGATAATCCAGCTTGGAGGACAGCCATTGCTTTCCCCCAGAGAATGGTTCGATACCACAAATTGTGGCTACGATGCGCCGAACGATACGTTTGTCAAGAGCATACTTACCAGCAACATAAAGGGAGAACAGTGTGCTATAAGCGTATACAACGATATAGTGCAGGAAGTAGGGATGGAGGACTCTGTCACGATGAATATAGCTATGCAAATACTTCAAGACGAAGTTGAACACGAAGAGGATCTTCAGTCTCTCCTTGAGGATATAGAGATGATGCTTAAGAGGTGAAGCATTCCTTAGGACTCTTTGTATTGTTTATGGTTGTTTTGTTGGGTGCGGGTTGCGTAGGTTCGGTGAAGCATCTCGCGCCAACCTTTTTGTCTACTGCACCAGAGTTGGGGCTCGGGTAATCGAGGTGGCCCTTTGCCCGGCGATATGTGCGTAAGGTATTTGATGTGAGTTTAAGATCCCCAGAAAATGGGTAAGTAAGAAACACATCTTGAAGGGGTATGTGTGTGCTTTGCGGGCACCGATTACTCCATTGTAGATAGCAGAGGGTTCGTAGAGGGACTTTGCACCTGGTTAGATGAACGTGGTTCTGCAACTTTTATTTCCAAGAGGCGCTTAGTATTATCCCGCCCTTTGAGTAGTTGTAGGTGATAGCTTTGTCGTATGAGGAGTTGTATATAGAAAACGAGAAGGCTGTCCCATCCAACGGTCCGTAGCTAAGTATTGAGTTGTTGGGGGAGAGATGGAATGTTTGGTCGCCTATTTCAACTACTGTTCCATCGGGGATCTGGCTGGGGCTCGGATATGACTGATATGCTGTGAAGAACCCTTGTATTACAAGAGCGGTATTTTTAGCATCCGACATGGCTGATACTTTGGCTGCTCTTTCCTCGTATTTGAGGTACTGCGGGATTGCTATAGAGGCAAGTATTGATATTATTGCCACTACAACCAGTAGCTCTATGAGGGTAAAGCCGCTCTTTGTTGTTTTCATGTTGACCTCCACTGCTAAATATATTCACTTTTCTGCGAAAATCAATGGATTAATTGACAGCCCTCTCTCCCTTTTATTTAAAAACGCTTGAGCGTGAGTAAGGTAACACCTTGATAAGCTCTACAGAAAGTGTAGAATTCTTTGCATGAGGTTGCTGTTGTGTATCGCTTTTGTTCTTGCAATTGCTTTGCCTGTTAGGGCTGATACTCTTCACGCTTTATTCAGAAATGCCTCTCCAAAGAATGGGAACTTTAAGGTGCTTCTTAGGCTTGCCAGGGGAGGTAATGTTGAAGCTGAGTATCTTGTGGGTCTTATGTATGAGATAGGTAAAGGGGTGAAACTGAACTACAGCAAAGCTGCAGAAT
>CAZERD010000035.1:0-15136 GCA_964515405.1 uncultured Desulfurellales bacterium | reverse complement strand
GTGCCCTTGAGCTGGTTCCGCATTTTGTGAAAGCAGTAACGTTTGTTGGCGGCGGTGTTGGAGATTCCGGGTTGTGTACCCTGGCAGGTATTGAGGCCCTTGAGTCTGCGGATGTTTGTCTCCATGATTCACTGTTGGACTGCTCTTTGTTGAACTATCTTCCTCCAGATGCTGAGGTTGTTGACGTGGGCAAGCGATGTCATAGACACAGGATGAAGCAGTTTCAGATAACCCATCTGATAGTTGACTATGCCAGGAGGGGATTGAGGGTTGTAAGGTTGAAAGGGGGTGATCCTTCTATATTTGGAAGGCTTGCTGAAGAAGTAGATTACCTTGAAAGGTTCCATATACCTTATAGGGTTGTGCCAGGGATAAGTAGTTTGAATGCTATGGCTGCGCGTACGGGGATAGTTTTGACGAGAAGAGGAGTAAGCAGGGGCTTTTGTGTTATGTCACCCATAAAACATGGAGGGACGTTTGCAGGAGTTGATAGCAGAGAAAGGATTAAGCTTCCGATGGTATTCTTTATGGGTGTAAGGGTTGTTGATGAAATAGCCCATTCCCTCATGGAGGACGGTTGTTCTCCTGATACCAGGGCATCCATGGTTTTTTCAATAGGTAGCGATAGAGAGCATGTTGTTAGGGGGAGTTTGAGTGAAATAGGTAGGTTGGTCCGTGCCCATATAAAGGACGATAGGAATCCACCCGGTCTCCTTGTTGTTGGTGAGATAGCTGGCTTTGAGTTTAGGGATTTCTCCCTTCTTAGACAAAAGAGGTTCCTTGTGGCTGGTTCCGGTAAGGGTGCTGACAGGATTACTGTGAGACTCCGGGACTTTGGAGGGTGTGTGATAAGATATAATACTCCACCCGCTGATGATAGAACCATTGATGTGGCTGTTAATAGAGCACGGGAGTTTAGGTTTGTGGCTTTTTCAGAGGGTGCTGTGCTGGATAGTTTTTTGAGGAGATTTATAGAGCGCTACGGAGATATATCTGTACTTCCAAAAGTACTGGTTTCGTCTCCCGATGTTGCTTTGCACCTGAGAGGGTTTGGTGTGGTGCCAGCTGAACATTCTCCGCATGGTGGGATGAATGTCCTGTATGTGTATGTGAGGAGGGATGAAGGCTTTGCTGGTAGGCTAGGTACCGCTAGTAACACAGTAGAAGGGGTTAGATGCAGAAGAGTGAACCACAGGAGGGAGATATCCAACTTTGAGTGTGCCATTTTTACAGACGCTGAAAGCTTTTGGGCATTTGTAGAGACGTATGGGGTTGGGTTCATGGATGGATGTACGTTGTGGTTACCTAAGGATGAAAGCATAAACGGGTTCATGGAGAAACTCTCTGTTGATTTTGGAATCCTGCCAGACCACCTGAATAGGAATTGCTCAGATGTGAGATTTTTCTTTAGAGGACTAATATAGTTGACAATCGTGTTTATTTATTGTATTGTCTGGAGTAAATGAGAGAGTTATTTTTTGGAATAAGAAATTTGGATTCGGTCATAGGATTTACAGTGTCATTTAACTAATCGCAGGAGGTTGAGATGGGTAAAAAACATGCTACACCTTTGCTGGATCAGCTTAAAGAGGGAAAATGGCCGAGCTTTGTTAAGGAGCTTGAAAAGGCTGCGGCAAAGGCACCGAGAACTGAGGACCTTATAGGTCAGCTTGAGAAGTCTTATGTTGAGAAGATTCCTCTGTGGAAACATGGTGGAATGGCTGGTGTTCAGGGTTACGGTGGCGGCGTTGTTGGTAGGTTTAGTAACTATCCTGAGGAATTCCCAGGTACGAAGGAGTTTCACACTGCGAGAATTAATCAGGTTCAGGGGTTCTTTTATACAAGTGACGTGCTGAGAAAACTTGCCGATATTTGTGAGAAGTACACGGGTGGAATATTCAATTTCCATGGATCCACGGGTGACATTCAAATGCTTGGGTTTACTCAGGCTGAAGCTGAGGATCTGTTCCAGGAATTAACTTCAAATGGATTCGACCTTGGTGGAAGTGGTTCAGCTTTGAGGACACCAGCGGCTTGTGTTGGACCGGCGAGGTGCGAGTGGGCCAATTTTGATACCCTGCATATGTGCCAGAACATCACAAAAGAATTCCAGAACGAGATTCACAGGCCGCCGTTTAATTACAAGTTCAAAATTAAATTCTCTGGCTGTCCAAATGATTGTGTTGCTTCTGGAGCAAGGGCTGACTTGTCGGTGGTTGGTATTTGGAAGGATAACATAAGGATAGATCAAGAGGCTGTAAAAGAGTATGCGAAGACGATGGATATACAGAAGCTCGTAGTAGATAAGTGTCCTACGAGATGCATGTCTTTTAACGGAGAGGAACTTACTATTGATGATTCTAACTGTGTTAAGTGTATGCACTGTATAAATACTATGCCCAAGGCTTTGAGGCCTGGCGTTGTGAGAGGGGCGCAGATAAGGCTTGGAGCTAAAGTGCCGATGGTGCAGGGCCCGAGACTCGGCTTCGTGCTCATTCCTTTCTATGATGTTGAAAAGGATAGGGAAAACGATTATGAATTCTTTAAGGATCTTGTGCAAAAGATTTGGGATTTCTGGGATGAGTATGGTCAGAACAGGGAGAGAGTCGGAGAACTCATACAGCGCGTGGGTATAGGCAACTTCTTGGAGGAGATCGGGTTAGAGCCTCTGCCTGAGATGGTGGCTTATCCAAGACCGAACCCATTCATCAAATTTGAGGAGTACTTTGTAGAGGGTGACGAGGAAGAAGAGGAAGAGGAAGAGTAATAGTGAATTTGTTGGATAAAAAACAAACAGGAGGTAATTATGCCTGATACAACAAGTGGAAGGGTAAGAGTTACAGATATAGGACCACCAGATTATGAGCAGTTTTTACCGCCCATAGTGAAGAGGAACTATGGGCAATGGAAATACCACGAGTATATAAAGCCTGGTGTTATGGTGCATGTGTCTGAGTCTGGTGAGAAGCTGTATACTGTGAGAGTAGGCTCCACAAGGCTTTTGAGCACTGATACGGTAAGGACTATCGCTGATCTTGCCGATAAATATTGTGGGGGACACGTTAGGTTTACGACCAGGAATAATATTGAGTTTCTACTTGAGGATGAGAGCAAGATAGATGACCTTATAAAGGACGTGCATGAACAGTTGGGCTTTCCTGTAGGTGGGATTAGGAAGTGTGTTGCTAACATCGTTCATACGCAGGGATGGTTACACTGCCACACATCGGCAAGTGACGCTTCAGGTGTTGTTAAAGCGATAATGGATGAGCTCTACGACTACTTTGTTACGGAGACTCTTCCTGCAAAGGTAAGGATAGGGTTCGCGTGCTGTTTGAATATGTGTGGTTCGGTTGGCGCAGCGGATATAGCGCTGGTGGGTGTGCACAGAAGACCTCCCACAGTGCTGTACGATAGGGTCAATGACCTCTGTGAGATCCCCAATACTATAGCTTCGTGTCCTGTGGACGCTATAAAGCCGATAACGACACCGGAAGGGAAACCCTCTGTTGAGGTTGATGAGGATAGGTGTGTGTTCTGTGGTAACTGCTACTCAGTGTGTCCTGCACTTCCCATAGCTGACCCGCTTAATGATGGTGTGGCTATATTTGTCGGTGGTAAGATATCCAATGCTAGGATGAGGCCGACGTTCTCTAAGCTTGCTGTACCGTTCTTGCCGAATAATCCTCCGAGATGGCCGGAGGTTATAGAAGCCGTTAAGATAATATTTAATGCCTACAAGGATGGGGCCCGACCTGGAGAGCGTGTTGGAGAGTGGATAGAGAGGATCGGTTGGCCGAAGTTCTTCGAGATTACGGGCTTTGAGTTTACGAAGTACCATATTGATGACTTTAGACTGGGTGAGTGCACGATGAATTACTCCAACTACGTAAAATATTAAGGGGGGAGACCCATGACTGATGAGCTGAAGGCGAAGATTAAGAAGCATATTGTTGATTTGATAAAAGAATATAAAGGTAAAAAGAAATTTAAACCCCTTGAGATTGAGAAGGAGGTTGCAGAGGTTTTTGGCAGTGAGGGAGTAACACGCAGGGATGCCAAGAACATTATAAAAGAGCTTACAGCGGATGGAACGCTTATCTATGGATATGCGGGTTCAAGCTTCTTGGCATTGCCCGAGGAGCAACAAGAAGAGATAGATAAAAAGGGGTAACAGATGGCTGTTAAGGTTAAGAAGAAGAAAAAGAAATCCTTGATGGCTGCTACTAAGGGGGCTGTAATGGAGCAGTCCCCTTATAGACCTGCGTATGTTGAGAAAAGACCTCCGTGTACAGATACGTGTCCCAACGGGGAGAAGATTCGTGAGTTTCTGCAGTACATTGCCCAGGCCGAGGACTATGGCAGAACTCCCCAGGAGGCTATTGAGGGTGCATTCTACATAATAACCGAAACGAATCCGCTGCCGGCGGCAACGGGTAGGGTTTGTCCACATCCCTGTGAGTCTCATTGTAATAGAAAAGATAAGGATGAGCCTGTAAATATCAATGCATGCGAGATGTATATTGGCGATTACGCCCTTGAACACAAGCTCCCTTTGAAAAGAGTTTCAGATGAAAGGCGTGCTCAGAAAGTAGCTATAATAGGTAGCGGTCCTGCGGGGCTTTCTGCTGCTTATCATCTCGCGAGGCTTGGGTTTGGCGTTATCATATTTGAGAAGGAAGAAAAGCCTGGTGGGTTGTTAAGGTATGGTATACCTGATTTTAGGTTGCCCAAAGAGGTTGTGGATGCTGAGATACAAAGAATAATTGATCTTGGGGTGGAAATTAAGTGTGGAGTAACCATTGGTAAAGATGTTACTATTGATGAGCTGAAGAATCAGTTTGATGCTATTTATCTTGCAATAGGTGCTTATAAGCCGGATAAACCGAAGCTTGAAGAAATAGATTCTGTTCAGGGGGTTTATTCGGGGCTTGATTTTTTGAATAGGTACGCCAAAGGTGAGAAGATTGATGTAGGTAGCGATGTTGTTGTTATAGGTGCAGATACAGCGGCTGATGCGGCCATGATCAGTAGGCGCCTTGGAGCTAAGGTAACATTTGCCTACAGGAGGACAATACCTGATGAGGAGGCCTTCATGCAGGCTGCCTCAGAGGAAGCTAAGGAGGCCTACGAAGAGGATATTACATTCCAGTTTGCTACTGTTCCAGTTGAGCTTGTAGTGGAAGATGGGAAGCTTGCAGGGGTGAAGTTCCAGAAGATAAAGGTTGAGGAAAGGGATGAAAGGGGTCATGCTAAAAAGGTATCTGTCATTGATGAGCCTCCTTTCACGGTGAAGGCCACCACGCTTATATATTCTGTGGGTCAAAAGCCAGATTATTCGGGGCTTGAGGCTATACTAAAAGCTACCCCCGAAGGTTTCTTGAAGATTAATGATGACTTTACAGTTGAGGGTGAGGAGAAGGTTTTTGCTGGTGGTGATGTGGTTGGACCAAGGTTGATGTATGTTACGACAGCGATAGGGCATGGCCATAAAGCTGCTCTTCACATCGCTGAGAAACTTACGGGTGAGAAATTCGCTATACCTGACCCGAGGAGGGTGATAGAGTCCAAAGATATGCACCTAAACCTCTATGATCCCAAGCCCAGGCATAATAGGACGTTTAGGGATCCGAAAGAGAGGGTTAACGATTTCAAGCCCTTCAAGAACGGTCTTTCTGATGAGGAGTTCTTGGAAGAGGTAAAGAGATGCATGAGCTGTGGTATGTGTTTTGATTGTGGTAACTGCTATATGTACTGCTCCCATGGTTGTGTTAAGAAGTTGCCCAAGGGTCAACACTATGAGTTTCACCTTGAAACTTGCGATGGTTGTATGAAGTGTTTTGATAACTGTCCGTGTGGTTACATAGACAAAAGGCACAAGTAAAGTGTAAATAAAATTTTTGGGAGGTGAAAGATGCCCTACATCGAGTTCCAGGGGAAGAAGATAGAAGTGGATGATGAGGGTTACATTCAGCACAAAGAGGACTGGAGCAGAGAGTTGGCAGAGTTTATGGCAAAGCAAGATGGTATTGAGCTTACGGAGGGACACTGGAAATTGATTGACTGGATTAGAGAATACTTTGAGCAATATGGTGTTGCTCCTCCGATAAGGACGCTGGCTAAGAAAGTAGCAGAGGTTTATAACCTTCCCAACGTTAGAGAAGGCAATAAGTACATCTATGTGCTGTTTCCGGAGGGTCCAGCGAGACAACTTGTTAGGTATGCTGGATTATCCAAACCTACAGGGTGCGTTTAATTTTGTTAAACAGCAAGCTTTTAAGCTTGCTGTTTTGTTGTTCCTCGTTCTGAAAAAAGGGAGGCTGGAAAGATGGGAGATTTGAGTTTTGTGAGCTTGATTTATGTGGTTTTGACCTATGCCGCTTTCCTGATATTTATTGTTGGGGTTGTATGGAGAATAATCCTTTATGCCAAGACGCCTATGTGTGTTAAAATACCTGTTACCCCTGCACCAAAAACATCATGGGGTGCCTTCTGGAGGGTAATGGGAGAGGTTTTCTTCTTTAAGACGCTTTATAGGTCTGATAAATCCCTGTGGCTTGCAGGGTATGTGTTTCATGTGTCTCTTGCTGTGGTCATGTTGCAGCATCTTTTGAGACACTATGTTTATGATTTTTCGCATGGGCATCCACCGGCTTGGTATAATGCCTTGATCCCCATAGGTGTGTTTTTTGGTACGTTGATGTTGATATCTCTACTGTATCTATTTTTCAGAAGGATCTTTATAGACAGGGTGAAGTTTGTAAGTGTGTTTGCAGATTACTTTATATTGATTCTGTTGATGGCTATCACAATAGCGGGTTTATCTGAAATAATTTTTCAACCGGCTGCTCAACTTGAGCAAGCTGTGTTGCAGCTTGATGTGTTTTTCAACAGGTTACTGGAGTTTAGGCCAGTAAATGTGCCTACGAATTTGTTTTTCCTGTTCCATTACTCTCTGGTTCTTCTCCTGATAGGTTATATACCTTTTAGTAAGATCATGCACTTTGTGGGTATATTCTTCAGTCCAACAATAGCCATGTCTGATAATCCGAGGGAGAAGAGACACTTTGATGAAAGAGCTGAGAGGTTAACAATTTAAACGGAGGCAATCATGGCTAAGGAAAAGTATCATATTCATAAGCTGACCGGGGAGATTAAGCCCCCCAGGGTGTCACCTGGTATAGCGGGTACAGAGTTTACATTTACAGCTAGGGAAGAGGATATGATAGCTCTGGGATTTCCGCCAAATCTTCAGAAGGGGTGGCAGGAAAAAGCTATAGGTGTGTTTAAACAGCTTCTGGATAACAATAAGGCCTTGAGAGATTATATGGATATATGTGTCAGGTGTGGTGCCTGTACAGATAAGTGCCAGTTTTTCTTAGGTTCTGGTGATATAAATAATACCCCGGTAGGGAGGGCTGAACTACTGAGAAGGGTATATAGACATTACTTTGCACCAGCCGGTAAAGCAGGGGCGAGCTGGGAACTCAACGAGGAAGTGTTGAGAAAGTGGTACTGTTACTTCTATCAGTGTTCTGAGTGTAGAAGGTGTGCATATTTCTGCCCGTACGGAATAGATACGGCAGAGATTACAATGGCAGCACGTGAGATAATGGATTCGGTGGGCTTGGGAGAGAAATATGCTACAGATACTGTTCATCAGGTGTATAAGACCGGTAACAATATCGGTATAGAGCGCGATGCATTGAAGAACACGCTTGAGGAGCTTGAAGAAGATTTGAAATTTGAGACGGGCAAGGATATAAGGATACCCCTTGATGAAGAGGGAGCTGAGGTTTTGCTTGTTCCTCCTTCCGCAGATTTCTTTGCTTTGCCTCATATAGAGTCTCTTCTGGGGTATGCTAAGGTATTTTATCAGGCTGGTATAAGCTATACGCTTTCATCCTATGCTTCTGAGGCAGGAAACTTTGGAATGTTTTTGGGGAGCTGGTATAACACAAGGGAGATAAACAAGAGGATATGGGATGCAGCCAGAGAGCTGAAGGTCAAGAGGGTTATAATAGGGGAATGTGGCCATGCATGGAGAGCCGCTTACGATTTTTCGAACACCATGAACGGCCCGTTTGACTTCCTGGATAGCCGTTACGCACAGCCGTCCCATATATGTGAGTTTACGCTTGGTCTGATCAAGGATAACGTGCTCAAGATAGACAAGACTGCTAACGATGATAAGGTGATCACGTATCATGATCCATGCAATGTGGCGAGGGCTTCGAGGATGGGTCCTAAGCCTGGGGATCAGTTCACCATCCCTAGGGAATTGATAAAATCTGTGGCAAATCACTACGTTGACATGAGAGAGGATGCTATAAAGGCTAAGACTTACTGTTGTGGTGCTGGGGCTGGTTTACTGACGGATGAAATAATGCAGGTCAGGATAAACGGTGTTATGCCTAGGATGCAAGCTTTCAAGGAGGTAGTGGATAAGTACAACGTGAATTTCTTTGCCACAATATGTGCTATATGTAAAACTCAGTTCCATGCTATGTTTCCATTGTACGGGTTTGATAGAGATTGGGTCGGTGGTATTCATCAGCTTGTTGGATATGCACTTGTTCTGTAGATAAAAAAACATTCGGAGGTGGAGCGTGAAAAAGGAGAGGAATATAAAGAAAATTTCTATTATAGTCTCTAAGAACGGTATAGAAGATGTATTACCTGGATTGATAATGGCTAATGGGGCAAGGATGGAGGGGATAGATGTTTTGATGTTTTTCACATCATATGGTTTGGATGTGATAATTGATAAGAAAATGGATAACCTACCTCTTGCTAAGCCTGATTCAGGGTTTACGCTGGAACAGTTTAAGCAGATTATGGAGAAGTTTGATATACCTACTGTCCGGGAGTTCATCGAGATGATACACGATGCAGGCGGCAAGATATATGCATGCAGGGCTACCGCTGATATGTGGGGTGTGAAGGATGAGGATTTTTGGCCCGAGATAGATGGTGTGCTGTCTGTGGGTCAGTTCTATACCCTCTCTGATGACGCTCAACATATAATCTTTACCTAAGGTAGGATGGCTTTTTTCCCCCTCTTTGTGAACCTAAAGGGCAAGAATGTCCTTGTGGTGGGAGGGGGTGTTGTAGCTTCAAGGAAGATAAAAACGCTGTTGCTTTTTGAACCGCGTATAAGGGTTGTGACAAAGAGGAGTTCCGATTTTATCAGGGGACTCGCGGAGGAAGGCTCTGTTTCTCTGAGTGAGAGACCCTTTGAAAAGGGTGATTTGGAGGGAAATGATCTTGTGGTGGTAGCTGTGGATGATATAGGGTTGCAGGCCTCCATATTTAAGGAGTGCCTCCGTAGGGGGATACCTGTTAATTGCGTGGACAGTCCGAAGTACTGTTCGTTTATTTTTCCGTCTGTTGTTGTGAGAGGAGCTCTCTCAGTGGGGATTTCGACTTCGGGAAGAGCTCCTGCGGTTTCAAAAAGGATAAGGGAATTAGTGGAGGGGGTGTTGCCGCCTGACATTGGTAACGTAGTTGAGGAGGTAGCGGGACTTAGAAAATCCAGTGTTGAAGATAAGGAGAGGGTAATAAGGGAGACTGTGAGGAAGAGGATTCCATGAAAGTGTAGGTAATGCCATGGATAGTGTGAAGTTGTTTGAGGGTGTGAAGTTCATAGTTCTGGTGGCTATTCTTGTGGTTTACAACATTGTAGCTGGTTTTACATCGTCCGGTCTCGTGTTCTCGGCTGTTATTTTTGTGTTTTTTGTAATATCAGAGTTTGCTGCTGTTGCCATACTCAGAGGAAGGATAAGATTTCTTGTGAGAGGTATTTCTGAACTGAGGCAGAGTAGGGATTTGAAAAGGCACATGGAAAGGTGTAAAATAAGCGATTTTGACCTCATTACCAGTCAGTTTAACGCCCTTATAGATGATCTCCATAGTGTTATAGGTCGTTCTGTGAATACTGCGAGTCAGATAGCCCATGACACTGAGGAGATAACAAAATTTTCCCAAGCCACATTTGAGGGTTTGGATGAAACAAGCAGACAGATTCAGGAAGTATCTAGTGTTCTAAATGAGTTCAGTGAGACCATAAATGATATATCCCGTGGCATCCAGATGGCGGCTGACTCGGCACGTGTGGCTTCGGAGACCACGGCAGAAGAAGGAGATAGGATCTCTTCTCAGATTGTTAGCAAGCTGGAGAGTATCATAGGTTCTGTTAATGCCACACAGAGTGCTATAAAGGAACTAGAAAAAAATGCGGACTACATCACTGATATAATGGCTCTTATACAAAACATAGCGGATCAGATAAACCTTCTCGCTTTGAACGCTGCTATTGAGGCGGCACGGGCAGGTGAAGCTGGTAGGGGTTTTGCCGTTGTGGCGGATGAAGTTAGAAAACTGTCTGAGAAGACGGTTCAGACTACTCAGAATATTGAGTCTGTTACCGATAACCTCAGAGCACAGATAAGAGATTCAGCTTCCCTCATGGACTCGACTGTGGAAAAGGTTGGCAGTATAAGCGAGATAGCGGAGGAGGTGACTCAAGCTCTTTCGCGCATAGGAGAAGGTTCGGAAAAAGTGTACCGAGCCGTTGAGCAGATGGCTTCGGCAGTTGAAGAGCAATCTTCTAGCATCATAAGCATCTCTGAAAACGTGAAGAATATCGAGAAGGTATACGAGGAAGTGAAGACTAACGCCTCAAAAACAGCATCGAGTGTCAATGAGTTTAATAGGCTTTCTAAGGAATTACTTGAGGAAATAGGTGAGTTTAAGCTCCGTATGTTCGGTGTGGTTCCTCTTGAGAATGCTGTGACGATGAATAAGAAGTTCTCTGGGCTTGTGTCCTATCTCAATAAGAGGTTGAACACAAATTATATAATACATGTAGCTAAGGACTACGAAAGCGCAATAGAAGAAATAGGTACGGGTAAAACAGAGCTCGCTTACCTTACACCTACAGTTTATATAGAGGCGAAACATAAATATGGTGTGAGGCTTCTGGGGTGTTTTCAGAAAGGAACATCAGCTACGTTTAGGAGTGTGCTTGTAACTTCCAAGGATTCTGGAATTAAATCTGTGTCTGACTTAAAAGGGAAAAAGGTTGCCTTTGGGAGCAAGAAATCAACGGGGTCAACGCTTATTCCTATGGCGATACTCATCGATAGTGGTGTTTCGCTTAATGACCTTGCCAAGTATGATTTTTTGGGAGCCCATGATAAGGTTGCTGAGGCTGTTATAAAGGGTGAATTTGATGCTGGTGGTATGACGGAGGGGATACTGGACGAGTTTAAGGATAAGGGGTTGGTGGCTATAAAGGTTTCAGATCCGATCCCTCAGTATCCTGTGTGTGTGAGTCCGTTTGTTGATGATGAGATGATAGAGAGAATAAAGAAAGCTCTGTTTGAATTGGATGATCCTGCTGTACTCAATGCTATGAGCAAAGGCTATACAAGGTTTGTGGAAATAGAGGATTCTGCCTTTGACATAGTCAGGAGGATAGTAAAGCAGATATACGGGAAAGATTTCTCCTGAGTAGAAGGTCATGCCTAATATCCCGAGGGTGTATATTTCTGCTATAAAGAAAACGTCGGGAAAGACGACGGTTGCTGTTGCTGTTAATCGTCTTATGAGGGAGAGGGGGCTTGTTGTCCAGCCTTTTAAAAAGGGACCCGATTTTATAGATCCGATGTGGCATACACAGGCTTCGGGGAGGTACTGCAGAAATCTGGATTTCTTTTTCCTAAACAGGAAGGATATTGTTGGTTATTTTGTGGATAAATGCCAGGGGGCTGATATTGCCGTCATTGAAGGTAATCACGGCCTGTTTGATGATATAAGACCCGAGGGTGGTACGGACAATGCCTCTTTGGCTAGGCTTTTGGTGAGTCCTGTGTTGCTTGTTATAGATGTTAAGGAGATGGGCAGAACTGTTGTTCCAGTGGTATTGGGTTGTCAGCAGTTTGACAGGAATCTTACCATAGGTGGTGTAATACTGAATAGAGTTCAGAATCCTCGGCAGGAGAGCCGAATCAGGAAAGCCATAGAGGTGTATACGAGGATCCCGGTACTGGGTGCTATTCCTGAGGATGAAGGGATTACTATACTACAGAGACATTTGGGTTTATCTGCTACTTTGAGTCCAAGTGATAGGGAGAAAATTGTATCTTCCATAGCCGATCTTGTTGAAGGGTTTATTGATCTGGATGGTATTATCTCTGTCGCCGGTAGGGCTGGTGAGATAGAGGACACGGGTTACAAACAAATGAGGTGTAGGAGGGCTCACAGTGTGAGGATAGGAGTGGCTTATGATGAAGCTTTCAACTTTTATTATAATGATAATCTGGAATTACTTGAGTTATGTGGGGGTGTTTTAAGTTTTTTTTCTCCATTGAGAGATTCTTCTCTACCTGAAGTGGATGCGTTATACATCGGAGGTGGGTTCCCAGAGATTTTTCTTGAGGAGCTGGAAGCAAACGTGGGGATAAGAAACCAGGTAAGAGAGTTTATAATGGATGGACTACCCGTTTATGCCGAGTGTGGTGGTTTAGTTTACCTTGCCAGGGAGGTTTCGTTTGAGAGATCGCATGGAAAGATGGTAGGAGTTGTAGATGCTGGAGTAAGGTTTAGCAAGAAACCTGTAGGACACGGCTATACTATACTTAGACCGTTGGTGGAAGATGGGTATTGGTGGGGTGGCGTTTCTGAGATTCGAGGACACGAGTTTCATCATGCCAGGCTTGATGTTTTTGGTTTTTTAAATTGTGCGTTCAATGTTGAGAGAGGATTTGGTGTTAATGGTTCTTGTGACGGCATTGTAGTTCGGAATTCTTTGGCCTCTTTTACTCATGTTTACTCACCGGGTTCTCCGGAGTTTTTACTAAAATGGGTAGAGTTTATCCAATCCGTTTCTTAGGGTGATGAGCACGGGTGGATATCTAATCCTGCTGTTTGTTTTCTTTGTTTTCTTATTTGATGCTTTGCTTGATGTTCTGGATCTATTTAGTCTTGGGCGTTGTAAGTCAGCGGATGATATAGGTGTGTATGACGAGAAGCAATTTAGAAGGATGGTTTCGTACCAGAAGGACAAGCTTGTTTGTAGGGCTGTAAGAAAACTTGTAAATGGTGTAGTGTTGATTGCGCTATTTGTTTTGGGTTTTGTAAAGTACGTTGCTGTTGTGCTGGAAAGCGGCGTTTGTGGTTTGTTCTGGAAGACTGTAATTATGTTTGTAATCATTGAGGGTATTGTTGCTTTGGTGGGAGCTTTTTTTGATGCTTTGGATACGTTTGAGGTGGAAAAGAGGCATGGGTTCTATACTGGAGGTTTAACAGTCTTTCTGAGGGACATGTTTATATCCAGCTTTCTGGGGGGCGTTGTTCTGGTGTTGGTATTGGGGGTCGTGGTGTTGTTTGTGGATTTGAGTCATTCTAAGTGGTGGGTGTATGTTGCTTTGTTTATATCCATGTTTAATGTGTTTGTTGTCTATATTTACCCATCGTTTGTTGCACCGTTATTCTATAAATTTCACGAACTTGAGAGTGTAGAACTAAGGGAGCGAATAGAAAGGTTGTTTGATATGGTCGGGTCCAAGCTGAGAGGAATTTACGTAATGGAAGCTTCCAAGAAATCTAAGCATACAAATGCCTATTTTGCGGGTGTTGGCAATAAAAAAAGGGTGGTTCTATTTGACACATTGATAGAGAGTTTATCTGTAGATGAAATAGTTTGTGTTTTCGCCCATGAACTTGGGCATTACAAGCTTGGGCATATTCCCAAGATGATTTTTGTTAGCACTGTGGTTGTGTTTGTTGTTCTCTATATGTCCTATGGTTTGGTGAATTTAAAGTGGATGTGTGTGGCGCTTGGTTTACCATATAATTTTCCTTGTTCTTTGCTTGTTGTTTTTATGATTGTTTCTGCTGCATTGTTTTTGGTTAATCCATTGGTTATGGCAATCTCCAGAAAACACGAGTTTGACGCGGATAGATACGCGGTTGATGTTACGGGCACCCCTCATTCTTTCATTAGAGCTCTAACGGAACTTTACAAGGATAATGCTGTGAACCCTTGCCCTCACCCGCTAAGTGTTGTATTTAGGTATTCTCATCCGCCGATTTTGCTTAGATTGAGGAAATTAGAAGAGTGTAAAGGGATGAAATGAGTTGAATTTTCCCCTTGACAACCCCCCTCTTAATGTGTAAACTCCAGTCCCGTCGCTCCTGTGGTGTGCCCATCACAGGTGGGACATGTTCTTCTAAAAAGCTATAGGATGGATGAGCGGACCCAGGTGAGCGTGTTTAAAATCCATTGCACTGTGTGCTTTGATTTTGAACATGAGAGTTTGATCCTGGCTCAGAACGAACGCTGGCGGCGTGCCTAACACATGCAAGTCGAGGGAGAAACTCCCCTTCGGGGGAGGAGTAAACCGGCGCACGGGTGAGTAACACGTGAGTAACCTACCCCGTAGTCCGGGATAACACACCGAAAGGTGTGCTAATACTGGATAGTCCCCGTTCACACAGGTGAACGGGAGAAAGGGGGCCTCTGATTCAAGCTCCCGCTATGGGATGGGCTTACGGCCTATCAGGTAGTTGGTGGGGTAATGGCCCACCAAGCCTGCGACGGGTAGCTGGCCTGAGAGGGTGGTCAGCCACATTGGGACTGAAACACGGCCCAGACTCCTACGGGAGGCAGCAGTGGGGAATATTGGGCAATGGGCGAAAGCCTGACCCAGCGACGCCGCGTGGAGGATGAAGGCCTTCGGGTCGTAAACTCCTGTCAGAGGGGAAGAAGGCGGCAGGGTTAATACCCCTGCTTGCTTGACGGTACCCTCAGAGGAAGCACCGGCTAACTACGTGCCAGCAGCCGCGGTAATACGTAGGGTGCAAGCGTTGTTCGGAATCACTGGGCGTAAAGAGCGCGCAGGCGGCTTTCTAAGTCCAATGTGAAAGCCCAGGGCCCAACCCTGGAAGTGCATTGGATACTGGGAAGCTCAGAGTGCGGGAGAGGTGAGCGGAATTCCTGGTGTAGGGGTGAAATCCGTAGATATCAGGAAGAACACCGGTGGCGAAGGCGGCTCACTGGAACGCAACTGACGCTCATGCGCGAAAGCGTGGGGAGCAAACAGGATTAGATACCCTGGTAGTCCACGCCCTA
>CAZERD010000034.1:0-15418 GCA_964515405.1 uncultured Desulfurellales bacterium | reverse complement strand
GTTTCCCTCACAAGCTTCTCTTCATCTGTTAGGTCAAAGTTCATATTTGGCCTCCATATTGCCGATTTTAACTGTTATATTAGCATATATTTGATAGTCCTTCAATATTTTTTTAGTATTTTAGTTATAGTTAGTTAAGAGATGTAGAATTTAGTTAATACCCTTGACAAAAGGAATGGATTTCATAAAATCCTGATGATTCTGGGAGATCGTCCAATGGTAGGACCGCGGACTCTGGATCCGCTAATGGAGGTTCGAATCCTCCTCTCCCAGTTTTTGGCCCCATAGTCTAGTGGTTAGGACGTCGGCCTCTCACGCCGAAAACAGGGGTTCGACTCCCCTTGGGGCTATCTTGCTGCCATGCCAGGGAGTTTTCCCATGACTATATCCATAGCTTCAGTTATGACTCTGTTGATAAGCTCCCCAACGGAGGGAATATCATTTATAATGCCAGCTACCTGCCCACATGCTATAAGTGCATCTTCGGCATTGCCATTTTCCAGAGCGTTAAGTCCTTTCAGGCCGCTGAGCAGAGGTGCAAGCTCTTCCAAAGTGGCGCCTCTTTTTTCCATATCAAGCACCTTTAAAGCATGACGGTTCTTTAAAACCCGCATGGTATTTTTCAAGCTTCTTTCGACCAGTAGTGTCTCTGTTTCTCTTGTGTTTACAATTGTTCTTTTGATGTTTTCATGTATGGGAGCCTCTTTGGTGACCATGAATCTTGTTCCCATATTTACTCCACAGGCTCCCAAAGCGAGTGCGGCTACGAAGCCTCTTCCATCTCCTATCCCTCCGGAGGCTATCACGGGTATATTTAGTCTGTCCACGGTAGACGGTATTAGAACAAGTCCACAGATATCATCTTCACCCGGATGGCCAGCGCATTCAAAACCGTCTATACTTACGAAATCGCATCCTATTGATTGTGCCTTTAGGGCGTGTTTTACGGAGGTACACTTGTGGATGATCTTGACATTGTGCTCTTTGAGTGTTGATATGTATGGTTCTGGATTCCTCCCCGCTGTTTCTACTACTTTTATGTTCTCGTCTATTATGACATCTATGTATCCTTCATAGTTGATTTTTCGTAAGGTTGGTAGAAGGGTTATATTTACCCCGAATGGTTTATCTGTTAGTCCCTTTGTTTTTCTTATTTCTTCCCTCAGCTTCTGGGGCGTGTCGAAACTCAGTGCTGTTAGTATGCCTAGAGCGCCAGCGTTTGATACAGCCGAGACAAGCGGTGCTCTTGAGACCCACATCATACCCCCTTGTATGATGGGATGCTCTATGTTTAGAGCCTCTGTTAATGTTGTTTTAAACATGGACACCCCCTAAAGTAGGTTTTTGACCACGGATTTGGATATGATGTCTATACATTCATTAATCAGTGAAACTTCCATTGATTCGGCTGTTATCCTTATCAATGGTTCTGTGCCAGAGTACCTCACAACTATTCTTCCCTTCTCTCCCATTAGTTTTTTGGCTTTATTGATGGCTCCGTGGAGATCTTCAACTTCACTGAGGGGAGGTTTTTTCTTTACAGGTATGTTCTTGGTTTTCTGGGGTATTCGGTGGAATCTGTTGGATATTTCGGAGAGAGGTTTTTGCTTCTGCACGGCTATACCCAGAACGGCGAGTGATGTGATTATTCCATCGCCGGTAGTGTTTATGTCTGATAGTATTATATGTCCGGATTGTTCTCCTCCTAGATTGTATCCGTGTTTGAACATGGTTTCTGCTATATTTTTATCCCCAACGTCGACTCTTACCAGGTTCATACCTCTCTCTTTAAGAAATTCTTCCAGACCAAAGTTTGACATAACGGTTCCTACGATGGTGTTGCCTTTGAGCGTGTGTGTTTCCTTCATGTGCTCTGCAAGAATCGCAAGTATTGTATCTCCATCCAGCACATTGCCCTTTTCATCCACCATTATGACTCTGTCTCCATCTCCATCAAAAGCTATCCCCACATCGGCTCTGTATAGCTTTGAAGCCTCTACTATGGTATTTGGATATGTAGAACCGCACTTTTCGTTTATGTTCGTTCCATTAGGGGTATTGTTTATTGGTATTACCTCGGCGCCCAGCTCTTCAAATATAATAGGTGCTACTTTGTACGTGGCCCCGTTGGCACAATCTATTACAATTCTCAATCCTTCAAGACTTACGGAGTATGGTAGTGTATCCTTGGCGAACACTATATATCTCCCTAGTGTGTCCCTAATTCTAAATGCTCTCCCCAGTTTTTCGCCCGATGCTCCTTTTTTGTCTAGATCATTGCTTAGGGTGTATTTCTCTATGAGTTTTTCCTTTTCGTCGTCTAGTTTGGTACCTATATTCGAAAATATCTTGATTCCGTTATCATCGAAAGGGTTATGACTGGCTGATATAACCACTCCCGCATCTGCTCTCATGCTTTTCACGAGGAATGCTATGGCTGGTGTAGGCATGGGTCCAACGAGATGGGCATCCGCCCCCATAGATATTATTCCGCTGGTAAGAGCGGATTCTATTAGGTATCCAGATAGCCTTGTATCTTTTCCTATAATTATCTTGCTTTTTTTACCGTTGTATCCCCCGAGCACATAAACAAGAGCTCTACCTATTCTGTATATAATGTCTCCTACGAGCGGATATGAATTTGCTTTACCTCTTATTCCATCTGTTCCGAAGAGTTCCATGTTTACCCCCTAAAAACTTGGGTTGAGGTATTCCTTGACAAGATTCTTTTTCTTGGTCCACCCTTTGTTTACTTTAACGTGCAGATCCAAGAAAACCTTTTTACCTAGGAACCTTTCAAGATCTTCCCGCGCTGACTGCCCTATTTTTTTTATCATTTTGCCGCCAGCTCCAATGATGATACCTTTGTGGGTTTCTTTCTCTACTATGATGTTAGCGCGGATGTAGTATATATCCTTGGGTTCTCTGAATTTGAAATCCTCAATCACCACGGCTGTAGAGTATGGGATTTCTTCAGCTATCATTTCCATGATTTTTTCTCTTATTAGCTCTGATGCTATAAATCTCTCTGTATCTGTGCTTATTATATCTCTGTCATAGTACGGGGGGCCTTCTTCCAGGAGGTCCACAATGGCGGTTAGGATCTTTTCCTTGGCTTCAGGATCAGATGTTAAACTTGTTTCTATCACTTTCTCAAATTTGATAGAGGAGGAAGCATGTTCCCTTATAGTGTTTATCTCCTCTCTACTCATCGTATCTGTTTTGTTTATGAGCATAATCAGTTTTGTCCCTGATAGGGAAAGTTTCTCAGCGTACTGCTGCACGTTACTGTCCATTCCTCTCTTGTCAAGCATAACAACGGCGACGTCAATGCCTTCAATGGCTTTGTCTATATAGCTTATCATCTCTTTGTTTATAAGTTTTTCTGAGGTGTGTATCCCTGGTGTGTCGACTATTATTATCTGGTAGTTATCACCGTTTACAATACCTGTTACGTTTTTCCTTGTAGTTTGTGGTTTACTTGTGACTATGGAGAGTTTCGTCTCCAGTATGAGGTTAAGCAGCGTTGATTTGCCGACATTTGGTAAACCTAAAATACATACGAAACCAGATTTAAACATCCTTCTTTAACCTCTCTATGGCTATTTTTGCGGCTTCTTTTTCCGCTGTTTTTTTACTTTTTCCTATCCCAACACCGTAGCTTTTACCCTTTATAAACACTTCACAGTGGAATATTTTGTTATGTTCTACTCCTTCTTCTTTTATTATTCGGTATTCTGGGAGCACCATAAAGTGCTTCTGGGTAAGCTCCTGGAGATAGGTCTTGTGATCAGTTATCACATTGCCTGTGGCTATTTCATCTATCTTTTTTGATATGTGTTTAATAATAAATTTTTGGGCTTCCTTCAGTCCTCCATCGATATATATTGCTCCTACTATGGCTTCAAAGGCGTCTTCCAGTATGCCGGGATTGTGTTCGATGTGTTCCCTTTTCTCGCTTTTCCCTATCTTTATGAATTCGGATATGCCTAGTTCTTTTGATACAGAGGAAAGAGTTTCCGAATTGACACAGGCGGCCCTTATTCTGGAGAGTTCTCCTTCATCCATCTCTTTGAATTTGTTTGTTAGATACTCCGTTATCACGAGTTCAAGCACGGCGTCACCAAGGAATTCCAGACGTTCGTTTGACATCCTTTTATTTCTCACTGAAGATTTATGGGTAATTGCCCTCCTTAGTAAATTGGGGTCATTGAATGTATATTCTATTATATTCTCAAGCTCCCTAATTCCCCTGCGGTGTGTTTGTTGTTTAACCATTCTCACCTTACGGAGTAGGTAGTGCTCTTTGGGGGTACTATGTTTGTCTTGTGGCCGCAGGAGGATAGTGCAGTCGATAATATAATGAGCAACGAAAAAACCAAAAGTAACCTTTTCACCATAAAGAATTTATAAAAAAAACCGATGAAAATCAACTGGAATGGGTATTGTAACATCTGGTGCACATAAACGTTCTTTTAATGAAAAAACATCTTCCTCCTTAACCCCCTATGAGAGGGTTTTTTTGTTGCTTTTTGATATGTTTCCTGTTAGAATTCGCTGCTTGTGGTTATGGAGTGTGAACGAAGGTGAATCTAGCTCTGTTTGATTTTGATGGTACACTTACAGAGAGGGATAGTTTTGCGGCATTTATACGGTTTGCTGTAGGTAGTAGAGCTTTTGCAGAAGGGTTACTAAGGCTTTCGCCTGTTTTTCTTGGGTATTCCATGGGTGTTGTCTCCAATAATATATTGAAAGAGAGGGTGGTGGATTACTTCTTTGGAGGATGGGAGTATGAGAGGTTCTTTAGTCTCGCTGTGGAGTTTGGTAAAGTTAAACTCCCTAGGATGCTTAGAAGGGACGCTATGAAGAGAATAGTGTGGCATCTTGGTAGAGGGGATAAGGTGGTTGTAGTATCGGCCTCCTTGAGATGCTATCTTGAAGGGTGGTGTAGAGCCTTCGGGTTTGACCTTATAGCCACTCGTCTTGAAGTTGATTCTGGTGTCATTACAGGTAGGCTCAAGGGGAATAATTGCTATGGAGAAGAGAAGGCCAAAAAAATCAGGAATAGATATAACCTTAGTGAGTATGAAAAGATATACGCCTATGGGAACACGCGGGGCGATATACCTATGCTGAAGCTGGCTCATGAATCTTATTACAGGATCTTTTAAAAAATAGAGATGTTTGGCGTGATACATGATTCGTTCTCAAGTATCATTATAAGTCTTTCCACACCTACCGCTATACCTGAAGCAGGGGGGATGCCGTGAGCTATGGCTTTGTTGAAGCCTATATCCGTTAAGAGGTTTCTTTCAAGCAGAGCTTTGTAGTTTGTTTCCTCTTGGTAACAGTTGGCCAGCTCAATGCCGCCCATATATACCTCGTACCGTTTTGCATATTTACCGTCCACACGGGAGAGATTTGCTCTCTCCGCTGGGAAGTTATACACTACTGTTATAGAGGAGGTGCCCAAATGTTTTTCTATATGGGTGGAGAATATAGCATCAAGCACTTCTAATCTCTCCTCGGTGCCCAATACGTTGAACCTTGTTATCATTTCCTGTGTGGGTGTTGTTGTTGGGTCTATGCCTACGAACTTCTTGAAGGTTTCCTCGTAGGATATATAGTTGCAAATGGATATGTTGATGGCTTTGCGGTGGTATTTGATTATGTTCTTCCCGTGGAGGTATTTTATAAGCTTGGTAAGATCGTTTATTATTCGTTCTGGTGTTGAGTTTATTCTATACCACTCAAGCATCAGGAACTCCGGTGCATGAAGACAGTCTTCAGGATCGTCCCTATAGGCAAAACCGAGTTCATATATCTTTGCAAAGCCAAGAGATAGGAGTTTCTTTAGCTCTGTCTCTGGGGATGTTGCCATGAAGCCTCTACTGGTTTTTATGTACTTTATATTTGTCTCATTGGTGGGGTGTTTTTTTAGTTTTTTTGTTATTACAAACTCAAACCCTCTGATATTAAAAAACTGATGGATTCTCCTGAGATACAGGAATCTCCGCTTGAGCCTTTCTCTTTCCCTTATGGTTCTTTCGGGTGGTAGTGCATAGAAGCATTTTGTCAGCAGATTATCGTGTTCGTCTATTATGTCTCCTATAGAATGTGAGGTTTTGAAATTTAGTTTAATTATCCTATTGCCGTCATATATCAGTGTTGACTTTTGAGTGCGTTTGATTATCCTTCCTGTAAAACCCATGGTAGGGAAATGGTATGAAAAGAGAAAGATTTTTTCAATCCTTAGATGAGTTAAAGAGTGTACTGGACAGCCTTTCACCGATGTATGATGAAATCAAATGGGTAGCTCAAACTATAGTGAAATCCCTAAAGGGGGAGGGGAAATTGATGGTCTGCGGCAATGGCGGCTCTGCTGCGGACGCCCAACATATGGCTGCGGAGCTTGTTAATAGGTTCTTGAGAGAAAGGTGCCCGTTACCTGCTATTGCTCTTACTACCGATTCTTCTGTTGTGACGAGTATTGCGAATGACTACTCGTATGATGAGGTTTTTTCTAAACAAGTTCGGGCCTTAGGGAAACCTAGTGATGTGCTTATAGGGATAAGTACAAGTGGTAACTCTAAGAATGTTTACAATGCCATTGTGGAAGCAGGAGGGATCGGGTGTGTGACTATTGGACTGTTGGGTTGTGATGGTGGGAGTATAGCTCCTGTTTGTGATAAAGCCATAGTGATCCAGTCTACTTCCACTCCGAGAATTCAAGAGGCACATGAGTTTGTAATTCATACCATATGCGAGATGATTGAAGATGCTTTCGCCTGAGGAGAAAATAAAGGGATTTGATGAGATAGGAAACATATCTTCCCGTTTGAGGGCTGAGGGTCGGGTTGTTGTGTTCACTAACGGGTGCTTTGATATACTACATGCTGGCCATATTAGCTATCTGTGGGGAGCTCGACTCAAGGGTGATGTGCTGATTGTGGGTTTAAATTCGGACAGTTCTGTGAGGGTAATAAAGGGTGATGGACGTCCTATTAATCCCGAAAAGGACAGGGCTCTTGTGTTGGCTTCCTTATACTTTGTAGATTATGTGGTTGTGTTCGGTGAAGAGACCCCTATGGAGCTGATAAAAATCGTTAGGCCTCATGTACTTGTTAAAGGTGCAGACTGGAGGGATAAGGGTATAGTAGGTTCAGAGTTTGTGGAATCCTACGGCGGCAGGTGCGAGTTTGTGGATCTGCTTAAGGGACGATCCACTACGGGTATAATAAGGAAAATCCTTCATGGTTTTTCTGGATGAATTCAGAAGGTTTGTTGAAGCTGCATACCTTTCTGCACACACAAGGCGGGCTTATCTTTCTGATGTTAAAGAGTTTCTCAAGTATGGGGGATCATTTGATGAAAGGGGGCTTAGTGGATTTGTTGTATTCCTGAGAAGAAAGGGTTGTTCCAGTTCGACTATTAAAAGGAAGCTCTCCTCTTTGAGTGTATTTTTTAATTTTCTCAAAGGGAAAGGTGTGGTTGATAAAAATCCTGTAGAGTTTGTTATTAGGCCCAAAATAGACAAACATTTACCGGGTTTTTTGGATGTTGACGAAACGAAACATCTTCTTGAATCTATAAAGGATGTCAGGGACAGGGCCATCATGGAACTGTTGTATTCAAGTTCGTTGAGAGCGTCGGAGTTGGTTGGTCTTGATGTATCGGACATTGATTTTCAGAGGTTGAGATTGAGGGTCAAAAGGAAGGGTGGGTTTGAGATGTATGTTCCGATGACTAAGAGGGCATCTGAGCACTTGAAGACCTATGTGGGAGAGAGGAAAGAAGGAGCTGTATTTCTCAATAGATATGGTAGGAGACTCACAACAAGGGGTCTCCAGAATATAGTGAAAAAGTATGCTCTTATTGTTCTGTTTAAGGATATTTCTCCTCATACCTTGAGACATACACGTGCCACGCATCTTATCAGTAACAATATGGATGTTAGGGTTCTACAGAAGTTGCTGGGTCATTCTTCTGTAAAAGCAACAGAAGTTTACACACATGTCAATCTTAAGAGGCTTGCCGAGACATACGATGGTAGTCATCCGTTGGCTTCTGATGATTGAGAAGTCTTTTCCTGGATAGATATCGCTCGCGGTATAATAATGCATGAAAAAACCCGCCGACTACTGGTCAGCGGGCAGGGGTTGAAGAGTTTATGTGAAGGTGCTTAGAATGGGTTGCCGCCCATTCCTCCACCGGAGCCGCCCATTCCTCCACCGGAGCCGCCCATTCCTCCACCGGAGCCGCCCATTCCTCCACCGGAGCCGCCCATGTTGGTAGTTGTGCCTGTCATTATATCCATGCTGGGCATGCTACCGTTTGTAACGCTGGAATTAATGTGATTCACCACGGTGGTTGGATCGGTTGAGGTTGCTGCCTGCATAAACATGGTTCTTATTTGCTCCAGTTGATGTGGTGTCATGTTGTTTTTGAGGGCATTTGTTACAGTTGATGCGGCTTGGGTGCCAGGTGCACCGTACATTACAAACGTTGCAGCTGTGGCTGTAGCGTTCACGGCCAGTGCTTGTGCTTGTGTTTGGTTCATTGTTTTTGTTTTCTCCCTAAGCTGTGTCATTATCTGATTCATCTCGTCCATTGTCATGCCGGCGGATAGTGCGTTTGCTATGTTGGTTGCGACCTGCTTCTGTGCCTGGGGTGGTATATTGAGCTTCTTAGTCTGAGCGTAGGCATAGGCATATGTGTTTCTCACCTGTTGCATGGCTTGTACAATCTTTGTAGCGGATACGCCCTTGGCAAAACCTTCATCTGCTTTTTCCACTACTGGATCCACCGGAAGTCCTTGCTGCTTGGCGGCTATTACTTGATTTATTATCTGGAGTTCCGTTTGTGTGTTTATCTTTTTTTGTACCATATTCTGAAGCATTTCAGCTACGGCGCTTGAATTGATCCCTATGTTCAGCATAACCTCTGCCCTGTTTCTAACCTGTGGTGGCAGTTCATTCACCAGCGTGTTTATGTTTGTTGCTCCAAATGCTGGTGCACTCAGTGCAACCGCCAGAGCTCCACTGATCAGTAGTTTCTTCAACATGAGTCACCTCCTGTTTTTTTCGTTTTCCACATATTAAACGCCTGTGGGTAGCAGAGGTTACATGTTTGGGACATAAACACAGTCCTTGCCACCAAACCCGTCGTATTCATGGGATTTACATGGGGGTATAAATACGTGTCCGTCCACTATATAGAAGTATTTAATCAACCCGTGTTTGTAGGGTATGCTGGCCTTCCAGAGGTTTTTCTTTACTCTCACAGCCTTCACCTTTTTGAAGTTTGTTGCATTTGATACAAGATACACGGTTTTTGCGCCGGGTATCCTTGCGTAAAAGGATATGTTATTGTTATTGGGTTTTACAAAATATTTGGGTCCTCCTGTGCATCCTACCAGTAGCATGGCAGCTACAGCTATTGAGATAGGTTTTTTCATTTTACCACCTCCCTTTATTTAAAGTCTCAGTACAGAATCTGCTCCGCCGAATCCGCTGTATATTCTCGCTGGATTTGTTGGATCGTTGATAATTTTTTTGCGGTTAATGATAAAATTATACTTGTATATTCCCCCATCCGGTAGTTTCAGGTATATCTGCCAGTAGCCTGTGCCGTCTATTCTCCTCATATTTACTCTCTTCCATCCAGTGAATGATCCCACGAGCTGTACGCTTTTTGCGGATGGATTGTAGTACACGAATCTGTAGGTTATTTCTTTTCTTTGGGGCTGTGCTAGTTTGGGGTTTAATCCTCTTGTTGTTATTGATAGGATGAGCAGTATTATGGCAGCGGCTGCTATTATTGGATACAGTAGTCTTAGGTTTTTGCTTTTTCCTGCAGGTTCCGGTAGGTACAGGGGTTCTGGATACTCAACATTGAAGGAGAGTAATTGTTCCTGTTTTATTAGATCTATGGTTTCTTTATAGAAGGGATCGCTTTTCTTTATTTCTTTTACAAAGTCCAATTTTTCCTCAAGGTTCATCTCGTTGTCTATGTACTTGGATATTAGTATCTCTTTCATAGCAGCCCCTCCTCTCTCAACATATTTTTAAGCTTTTTTCTGATTCTGTGTATTTTTACTTTGATGTTGTCTTCGCTGAGGCCAACTATTTGGCTTATCTCCCTATAAGATAGGTTGTCTGAGGTTCTAAGGGATATAATCTGCCTTTCCTCTGGAGAGAGTCTTTGTATCATTGCCATTACGGAGCTATACTCCTCCTTAATTAGCAGTGAAGATGTTGTGTTTTTTGCGATGTCTTCCCTGCCTTCAACGTTTTCGATGTTTGTTTGATGTTTGAGTTTTCTCTTATTGTCTATGAATATGTTGTATCCTATTCTATAGAGAAGCCCTTTAATGGGTTTTTCCCTGTAGTGTTCAAATATTCGTAGGTATGTTTCTTGTAATATGTCGGAAGCTTCCTCACTGTTTCCTGTTAGTTTTATAAGATACCCGTAGAATTTGTCTTTTGTTTCCATGTAAAACTTTTCGAAATCATTCATTTCATAAAGTATAACGCTTTTTCTAAAATATAGTTACAGAAAAATATTCCTGTATTATAATTAAAAAAGGGGGCAGGTTATGGATGTAGTTGATGAGAGATCTATCAAGGTTTCGGATATAGTGGTATCTCCAAGGCCTGTTTGGAAGTGTAGGGTCTGTGAAAACTACGGGAGGAATCCGTCGTGCCCGCCATTTGTTCCGTCTTGGATGGAGACAAGAGATTTGATGAGACACTTCAGGGAAGCTGTGTTGATTAAGTTTAGGATCGTTTTCTTTGAAGAGGACAAAAGAGAAGTAATTGAGTATCTCTTGACTACGGAGACTGAACTCTTCAGACAGGGGTATCACTACTCCCTTGCGTTTTTTCCTGGAAGTTGTAATCTCTGTAGTAGGTGTACCTTTATGGAGGAGGGTAATTGTCCACAGATGAACCGTGTTAGGCCTTCTATAAACGCTGTTGGAATAGAGTTGAGTAGTGTAGCGAGGATTGATTTTAGAGAGCCCGTGCTGTATGGGCTTGTTCTTGTTGGATAGTGAGAATAGGGGGGTACTGTGTATGTATGAGGATGCTTATTTAGCGTTGAAAAGCGCCCATTTTGATGTTTTTGATATATACGTTGAAACCTCGCAAGTGAGAAGTGTTGAAGGGAAAAATAGGAGAATAGAGAATATAAAGGTGGGGTATGATAGTGGGGTTGGTATAAGAGGGGTTAGGGGTCTTTCTGTTTTGTTTTCTGCTACGACGGATAAATCCGAGGAAAATGTGCTTAAACTCTCAAAGTTTATAGCTGATACTGCCAATCCTCTACCAGGGGTCCATATTTTATCTAATCCTCAAGAGGTTTGTAAGATTGAAGGGTATGGGGGATACCCTGAGGATTTGAATTTTGTTGGGGAGATTTTTGGAATTATCAATGATGTGGCGTACCGTAGGGGAGAAGTGAAACAGGTCAGTCTGAGTTTTTCTGATCAAGCCAAGGAAATAGTGATAATCAATGAAGAGGGCAGTATTGTGAAGGAAAAGAGATTGTATACCACCCTTTATATAGAGATGACAGCCAGAAGAGGGGATGTTGTTCAAACATGGAGACAGCCTTTTAGTGCTATTGGTGGGTCGGAATTTCTGATGGCTATAGATTTCGGAGCTGTTGCTGAAGAGATGGTCGAAAAGTTGGTTCAACTCCTGTGGGCACCGCCTTTGAAGGCTGAAACTATGTGTGTTATCCTGTCCTCAAGGGCGGGTGGTACAATGATACATGAAGCAGTAGGGCATGGCCTTGAAGCAGATCTTGTGTATGAGTCTATGAGTATATATCAGGGTAGGAAGGGTGAAAAGGTGGCCAGTGAACTTATTAGTGTGATTGATGATGCTACTCTTCCCTACATGAGAGGGTCTTACTATTATGATGATGAAGGTGTGAAATCCGGCAGGACTGTTCTTATAGAGAATGGGGTTTTGAAAGGCTATCTCTTTGATAAGATGTATGGTAATTTAGCTGGTGAGCCTTCCACTGGGAACGGCAGGAGGGAGTCTTTTAGGCACCCTCCCATGGTCAGGATGTCCAATACCTTTATAGATAAGGGGGAGTATGATCCTGAGGAAATTGTGGGATCAGTAGAAAGAGGGCTGCTTGTTGAAAAAATGGGAGGAGGGCAGGTTAATCCCATTACAGGAGATTTTGTGTTTGAGGTTATGGAAGGCTATTTGATAAAGAATGGTAAGAGGAGACATATGGTTAGGGGTGCTTCTCTCATGGGTAACGGTCCTGAAGTGCTGAAAACCATAGAGATGGTGGGTAATGATATGGGGACTGAGGTTGGAACCTGTGGTAAATCTGGCCAAGGGATTCCGGTTACCGATGGAGAACCCACTATAAAGATACCGCGTTTGTTGGTTGGTGGTAGCAGGTTGTGAGAGATATCTTATAAAACTAGCCTACGATGGCACCGATTTTCATGGATTCCAGCTTCAAAAAGGGGAGAGAACTGTACAGGGGGAGTTGGAGCAGGCCCTTGAGAGGGTATGTGGGTGCCGAGTCAGAATAAGGTATGCTGGAAGGACAGATGCAGGAGTGCATGCCAAAGCGCAGTTTGTTGACTTCAAATGTCCCTTGGGTTTATCCAAGATTTCCCTTCTCAGGGCTTTGAATTCTGCACTGCCGTGGGATGTAAGGGTGTTGGGCGTTGAATGTGTTCCTGAGTCCTTTCATAGTCAGTATGATGCTATTTTTCGGGATTATACATACTTAGTGTATAACGCCCCTGTCATCCCTCCATTTTTTGCAAGGTATAGTTGGCACATTAAAAAGCCATTGGATATTTCAGGTATGGTGAAGGTAAAGAGTATATTTGAAGGGGAAAGGGATTTTACCTACTTGTGCGATTCTGAGGCTGTTGGTCGTAGGATTAGAAGGGTTTATTTTTTGAGAGTGGGCAAATTTGGTAAATGGATAATAATAAATATAAGGGCTGATGGTTTCTTGAAGGGTATGGTTAGGTATATCGTGGGTATTCTTGTAGGTGTTGCTCGAAACAGGTTGCAAATAGAGGATGTTAAAACTATAATGAAGGGCAATTATGTATTCAGACCGAAGGCACCCCCATGCGGGCTATTCCTCAGCAGGGTTTGTTATGAGTCTGTGCGTATAATGGAGGATTTTGATGATAACTAAGGAGGATGTAAGAAAGATTGCTTCCTTGGCGAGGTTGTATATAAGTGAGGAGGAGTTAGACAAATTTGTGGTTCAATTTAATAGGATACTTGGTTATATGAGAGAGCTGGATGAACTAAGTCTTGAGGGAGCGGAAGCAAATTTCTATGTGGGTGATTTTGACAATAGATTTAGAGAGGATGCAGTGGAGCCCTCCATGGGGAGCAAGGAGGCTACCTCAAATGCCCCGGAAGAGGAAGAAGGGTTCTTTAAAACACCCCGTATAGTGTGAGAGAGGGTTTTTATGTTTGAGAGAACTTTGCACGAATTAATGAAACTTGTAAGCAGCGGTGAGGTCAAAGCTGAGGAGGTGTATAATTCTCTTCTTGACAGGATAGGCGAATATGATGGTAAGGTGAATGCTTATATAACCGTTTTTGATGAATATAAGGTTTATGGTGAAGGTATTTTGATGGGTTTACCCATAGCCATCAAGGATAACATGCTGATAGAGGGTACATTAACTACCTGTGGTTCTAGGATGCTAAGCAACTATATTGCTCCGTATGATGCCACGGTAATATCTCTATTAAAATCCGCAGGAGCAAGTTTTATCGGGAAATGCAATATGGATGAATTTGCTATGGGTTCTTCTACGGAAACCTCCTATTTTGGTCCTACAAGGAATCCCTTTGATCTAGAAAGGGTGCCTGGTGGTTCTAGTGGTGGCTCAGCGGCAGCGGTGGCTTCGGGTATGGCTATAGCTGCACTTGGTTCGGATACAGGAGGCTCCATAAGGCAACCAGCGTCTTTATGTGGTGTTGTGGGGTTTAAGCCTACCTATGGACTTGTCTCCAGGTATGGACTTGTTGCGTTTGCTTCGAGCCTTGATCAGATAGGTCCTATAACCCGTGATGTCACGGATGCAGCGATACTGATGAACATTATACATGGGTATGATCCTATGGATTCTACATCACTGGGGACCGGGAAAATGGATTTCACTTCGTTTCTCACAGAAGATGTGAGGAGGATGCGTGTTGGGGTGTATGGGAAGGTAATAGACCACTGCTCTCGTCCTGTGGCTGAGGCATTCTACAGGGCTATAGATACCCTAAAACATCTTGGTTGTGAAATGGTGGAGATTGACTTGCCGAATGTCAAGTATTCGGTATCCGACTACCATATAATTGCTCCGGCTGAGGCTTCCAGCAATCTTGCGAGGTATGATGGTGTTAAATATGGTTTTAGGGCTGATAACTATGGTGATGTCGTAGATATGTATGAAAGAACTCGCTCCCAGGGTTTTGGGGATGAGGTGAAGAGAAGAATAATGTTAGGGACGTACGTGCTTTCCAGTGGGTACTATGATGCATATTATGTTAGGGCTCAAAAATTAAGGACGCTTATAAAGAGGGATTTTGATGTTGTTTTTGAGAACTGTGATTGTGTTATAATGCCAACCTCACCCACGGAAGCTTTTAGGTTGGGTGAAAAGACAGAGGATCCTCTCCAAATGTATCTTTCTGATATATTCACCATAGCAGCCAATCTGGCTTCTGTACCAGCCATTAGTGTTCCTATGGGTTTTTCGGATAGTGGTTTACCCTTAGGGCTCCAGATAATTGCAGATAGATTGAGGGAGGATAATGTTTTTAAATGCGCGTATGCTTTTGAACAGCAACATGATTTTCACAGAAAGATACCTTATATACGGAGTTAAAGATGGCTGAGAACAGGATTTGGGTCAAGGTTGATCTTATAAACGGTGAAAGTTACATAGGCTCTGTGCAAACGGAGTTTGATACCGACGATGATATTTTTACCTTGCTGGAGGAACAGCCTTATATAGGGCTGAAGCTTAGTGATGTTCATGCTTACTCTGTGGAGAATGGGGAAATTAAACTTGAGCCGTTGGAGAACAGTAGCTCTATATATCGCGGTACGATAATTATTCCCAATATAGACAACATACTTACGATAAAGTTTTTGAAGGAAGACTCCTCAATAGTGAAGTCACTGAAGTCCAAGAGGAAGGTCAAGAAAGGTAAAAAAGGGAATGTTTTAAAGCTTAACCTCGTAAAGAAGGAGAAAGGTTAAATGGGACAGCTCACAAAGAGGGATGTAGTTGCGGCCCTTTATAATGTAGTTGATCCAGAGATCGGTATGGATATAGTCAGTCTAGGGTTTATATACGGTATAGATATAGACAAGGATAACAATGTAAGGGTTACCATAACCCTGACCA
>CAZERD010000033.1:0-15642 GCA_964515405.1 uncultured Desulfurellales bacterium | reverse complement strand
ATAGGGGAAAGAGATTGTTCTCTTCAGAGGAGACATCAAAAATTGCTGGAGGAATCTCCTAGCCCATCCTTGGATGACGAGACGAGAAAGGGCTTGCACGAGACGGCCGTGAGGGCAGCTCAGGTGTTGGGTTACAGGAATGCTGGAACTCTTGAGTTCCTTTATGACGGTAAGGAGTTTTACTTTATTGAGATAAATACCAGAATACAGGTAGAACATCCAGTTAGTGAAATGGCCTTTGGCGTGGATATAGTTAAAGAACAAATAAATGTGGCCGCAGGTAATGAACTGTCGCTGCAGCAGAAAAACATTGTCCAGAAGTTCCATACCATGGAGTGCAGGATAAACGCGGAAAACCCGTTTAGCTTTAAACCTTCCCCTGGGATCATAAACAAGCTCTACATACCTGGTGGTCCTGGTGTGAGAGTTGATACCGCCATGTATGGAGGTGGTAAGGTCAGTCCTTATTATGATTCCTTGATAGCGAAATTGATAGTCTCAGGTAGAACAAGGGAGGAAGCAAGGGTCAGAATGCTTAGGGCCCTTGGAGAGTTTATTGTGGAAGGTGTTGAGACGTCCATCGGATTTTTCAAGGAGCTTCTTTTGGGTGAGGATTTTATAAACAATACGTACGATACCAATTATATAGACAGGAAATATTTGGAGGGACGTACCTGAGTTGTCTTGAGTGTGAAGTGCTGGTTGTAGGTTCTGGCCCTGCCGGAGCCACGATTGCTTTTTTGCTTTCCAGGGCTGGGTTTGATGTTTTCCTGGTTGATAAGGCTGTTTTTCCAAGATCAAAGCCCTGTGGTGGTCTTTTGACCTATAAGACCCTTAAGCTGGTTGAGCGTATCTTTGGGTTTGGTCTTTCAGAGCTTGTGATTTCCGGGGTTGTTGAGCGTTCCACTGTAAGATTTCAGGTGTTTTTCAAGGGGTACCCTCTTGGTTTGTTTCATTCCGAGTGTCCGTTTTTCTTTGTAGATAGGAGTAGGTATGATGACTTCTTTAGACTTAGAGCAATTGATGTGGGTGCACGTTTTTTAGGGGCTGCGCTGCGCAGGGTGGATAATAATAGACACATGGCTAGTACGACACTGGGGTGTATCAAATATGGGGTGCTTGTAGGTGCTGATGGGATTGGCAGTATTGTGAGGAAACAGGTTTTTGGAGAGAAGCCCTATAAATACGGTGTATGCTTAGAGTGTAAGGGGAAGTCTTTTTCGGTGCCTGCCCTTTTTTTGGGGGATGTTCCAAGGGGCTATTCGTGGGCTTTTCCCAATGGTTCTGTTGGTTCTATTGCTATGAACAGAGGGGGAAATGTTGTGTCTGCCTTTAATAGGCTCTCTGGATTATGTTTTTCCAGGCCTAAAGGGTGGAGTGTATCCTTTGGGAGTACTGTGAAGAGACATGCTGTGGATTCTGTATTTCTTGTAGGTGACGCTGGTTTTTTCTCCGACGGTTTGGTAGCCGAGGGGATATATTATGCTCATAGGACCGCTGAACTTGCCGCTATGGCCATAGCTGATTCTCGGGAGCCTGAGAGTGTCTATGAGAGATACTTGAGGAAGGAAGTTTACCCACGAATAAGGTTGCTCAAGGGTATCTCTATGTTTGTGTACGAATTCCAGTTGTTTTTTCCGTTGAGTGTGAAGGTTAAGCTTCTTGGGAATTTTTCGGATATTTTAACGCGTATTGTCGGGTGTGTTTAAATTCTTATATCAACCCTCTTTTTAAATAATGGCTCTTCCATGGCGAGATGTATGAATGTAAGTCTGATATTTGAGATGGATGAGATTTCGTTGATATGCTTGCTCAGCAGTTCATATCCTTCTGTAGAATATGTGGATATAACCAGTCTTGTTTTTTCATCCACGCTTAGCGCGTTTATCTTTACTCTTCCCCATTTGAAGGGTCCAGCGATTATCGTGATTCTGAATAACTCTTTACCTCTTTTTGTTTTTTTTGCCTCGCTGCTTACGAGGAGCTCTGTTTCATGGGACTGGTTTGGCAGAAGGACTATAGAGATGGGAAGGAATATTGTGGTTGTTTGTGCTGAGGCTTCTGGGGATTTTGTTATTGGTTCCAGGTGTTTTAAGGTTTCCACAATGCTTTTTATAATTTCGTTTGCTTCTTTGTCTGCTGGAATGGTTATTTGTGGTTTCCTGGATGGTTTTATGCCTATCAGTCTTAATGTTACCCGGGGTTTTAAACTCTCAACCCTTAGGATTGCGGTGGAGTTTCTGGGAAATTTTATGTTCGAAAGGGCCTCCAATTCTTTTCCTTTGAGTTTTATGGAGTATAGGTTTTCGCCCGTTTTTTTGAGCACCTTTATATTAACATGCTCCCCTATTTTTAGGAGTTCCACGAGTTCATCTGACGGTGCCTTTATATAGAAAGAGATGACCTCTGTTTTCACAGTTCCTCCACGTAGGGACACAGTGTTCTGACGAAGTCTACGTTTTTGCCCTTGAGGTTTTCCCAAAATGGGAAGCTTTTACATTGTTTGGGCCTTACCGGGTATATTTCGCATCTGTTATCTTTGTTTAGAAACACACATCTTGTCTCACCCATAGTTTTTATACTTATAAGACTCACTCTATTTATATACTCGGCTCGTTTTGTATAGAGTTTTAGAAATTCCTCCCTGTTTAGGTGCAGATGGTTGCTTATTCTTTCTATGTCGTTTTCATCTAGGAATACGTGTCCTTCTCCTTTGCAACAGAAAGCGTCACAATCGTTGCAGCTTTTTGGGTTAAATGAAAACCTAAAAGCTTTGTTTTTCATAGCGTTTTTCCGGGCAGATGTCTTTGAATATGCAATCGTCACATAGGGGTTTTCTTGCTTTGCAGATATATCTACCATGAAGAATTAGGCTTGAGTAGACCAAAATCCATTTGTCCTTGGGGAATGCTTTTCTCAGGTTTGCTTCTATCTCTTCGGGTTTATTTGAATGTGTTAGTCCTAGTCTTTTTGAGACTCTAAGGAGATGGGTGTCAACCGCTATGGCTGGTATGTTAAAACCAAAGGAAAGGATTATGTTGGCTGTTTTTCTTGCTATACCCGGCAGCTGAGTTAATTCTTCGAGTGATGGAGGCACTTGAGAGTCGTATTTCTCAACGAGTATTTTTGAGATTTCGGATATATACTTTGCCTTGGCGTTGTGCATAGAGCAGGAGTGTATAATTGAATTTATTTTATCAATATCTGCTGAGGATAGTTTTTCTGGGGTTGGGAATCTCTTGAGTAGTTTCCTTGTTAGCTCGTTTGCACGCTTGTCGGTGCATCTAGCTGAAAGTACAGCGGCTATGAGTAGCTCAAATGGAGAAGTATGGATTAGTTCTAGGGATGGTGATTTGTAGTGCGACTCAATTCTACTGAGTATTTCTTTAGGGTTCATGTTTTTCCTCCTTTTTGAAGGTAAGCCTTATAGAGCACCCTGTGAAGCCGTATAGTTTGTACAAGCTGTTTCTTACGTATCTCTTATAATTTTCCGGGATATTATCAACTTTGTTGGTGAACAATATGAAATGCGGGGGACGTGTTGATACCTGGGTCAGGTACTTTAATTTTATTTCCTTGGTATCTTTGGAAAAAGGAGCGTATTTCTTTATTATTTCGTGGAGATCCTTGTTTAAGGTGTGTGTGGGTATTCTTGTTGAATAAGCCCTGTTGATTTCTTCTATGGTTTTGAGGAGTGTAGGTATGTTTGTTTGTTGTTTAGCGCTAACAGATACGATGGGTGAGTGTTGTAAGGAAAAGAGCTCTGTTTTTATACGCTTTGAATATTCCTTGAATTTCACCTGGTCTTCTACCATGTCCCACTTGTTTAAAGCTACTATAGAGGCCTTGTATTTCTTCTCTATCATGCCAGCGATTTTTTTATCTAAAGAGGTAATCCCCTCTGTGGCGTCTATAACAAGCAAGGCTATATCGCTCTTTTCAAGGGCAAACACTGCAAACAGAGAAGATAGCTTTTCAATATCTCCCTTTACTTTGAGTTTTCTTATACCTGCCGTATCGACCAAAAGATACTTCTTTGACCGGAACTCAAATACAGAGTCTACACTGTCCGTTGTTGTCCCAGTTGAGTTGCTTACGATACTTCTGTTCTCTCCGGTGATTGCATTGAGGAGACTTGATTTTCCCACGTTGGATCTGCCTACTATGGAAATCCTAGCTTCATATTTTTCCTTTGGTTCTGTCTCAGATAGTAGGGATGTTATCCTTTCCTTCAAATTTGCTATACCGCGGCGGTGAGTTGATGAAACCCTTACTGCTTCTCCGAATCTGTGATATTCAAACAGGAATTCGGCCCTTGATATGTCTGCTTTGTTCAAAACGGGTATGACCGGTTTGCCGCTTCTATGAGCGCGGAGAAATAGTTTTGTGTCATAGTTTGTTACGGGTGTTGTTGGGTCAAATACGATTACTATGACTTCTGCTTCATCTATGGCGAGTTGTATCTGCTCATTTATCTGCTCTGAAAGGGAATTGGAATCAGAGAACCCCCCTGTATCAACGACGAGTATCTCCTTGCCATCCATGTTCATATATCCAAATACTCTATCTCTTGTTACTCCGGGTATATTCAGGACGAGGCTTTTGGATTTGCCTATGAGTGCGTTGAATAAACTTGATTTTCCCACATTGGGTTTGCCCACGATGACAACACTCATTGTTCTATCCTCCTGAGGGATTGTAGCATTATACCGCCTGTGATGAATACGAAACCCAGAATGGAACTTGTTAGGATTTGTTCGTGTAATATGAGGTGAATATAGACTAAGGATAATAATGGGGATAGATACAAGAGGTTAGCTATTTTTGCTGTGTCACCCGATTCCAAAGCCTTGAACCAGAATATGTACGTTATGCCATTTATTGCTGCGCCGTTGAGCACGAGTACGAGCGCGATATTTGTAGTTACGGAGGGGAAGCTGTATAGGGCGGTGTTCGTTATTCCGGCAAATATAAAACCCACCGCCCAGAATACTAGTGCTGATAGTGTTCTGTCGAAGGTATATTTTTTGCCTAGTATAGAGAATAATGCATACACGAACGCTCCCGATAGGGCCAGTGCATCTCCATCCAGGTGTGTAAATCTTACAGATGATATATGACCGTGTGTTATGATTACCGAGGCTCCAAAGAAGCTGAGTGATAAGGACAGGATTTTTATTATGGAGGGCTTCTCCTTGAGTAGCACTATTCCCAGGAGAACGACAAACACAGGCCACAGGTATGCCAGGAGGAATCCTTCTTGAGCTGAGGTGATTCTGAAAGCCCCGTATAGTAGGACATAGTACAGATAGCATCCCAGAAATCCCAAAAGTGTCATTATTCCGTAATCCTTGAGTGAGTATTGGTTGAATAGGTGCAATTTACCCTCCCATAGGAGTACAAGGAATAGTACGATCATGGATATACCAGATGAGTAGAACAGAATTTGGATGTTGTTTATTTCCCTCAGCATTGTCTTTGAGACAACCGGTATCATGCCCCAGAAGATTACGCACAGTAAGGCATATATTATGGATTTGTTCATATATTTACCTCCCTTCTGAATATACTCATTTTTCGCGGGTGGTAAAGAGGAACAGTAAAAGTATGGACAGAGAGTGTCTTTTGTGGTAGCATCCCCCACGTGATGGAGGATGCCATGATACATGAAAGGATATATAAAAGGCTTTTGGATGTGGCTCAAGGTCATACGGTGACAGATGTGGTTGTGGGTCTTGGATACACTGCTGTAGAGGTTGATGGTGAGGCTTTGGGGATTTCTTATACGTTTGCTAAAGAGCTGAATCCAGTAAGTTGCACTGTGTTCAAAAAAGCGGGTAGTCTTCGAGAAGTGGACGCTATAGAGTTGGTTGAGGGCTTGTTATCCTATAGTTTGCTTGATTCGAGTCTCTCTTTGGCCCTTGCCAATGCTCTTTTGAATAGACCAACGGATGGTGGAGATTTTTTAGGGGAGCTTAGAGGGACGGATAAGGTAGTTATGGTTGGATATTTTGGACCGCTTATTCCCGTGATAGAGGAGAAGTGTGATAGGTTAATCATCTGCGAAAGGGATTCGAGAAAAGGAGTATTGCCTGATTATGCAGCCTATACCGAGCTCAGGAACGCGGATGTTGTGGTGCTTTCTGCTACGACCCTGATCAATAAGACGGTAGATACTCTGTTGATGCACTCTGAGAGCGCCCGGGTTGTTGCTCTTGTGGGGCCTTCGTGTTTGATGGATAAAGCTGTATTTGAGAATACACCTGTGACCCATCTGTGCGGGGTCACAATTGGCAGTATAGATAGGGCGAAGGAAATAATATCGCAAGGAGGAGGCACCGTAGCGTTGAAGGAATGTACCCGTAAGGAGTGTGTTGTTTTGGAGGGACGATGAAGAATTTTATAGCTATCTCCGACTTCTCAGTGGAAGAGCTTGAAAGGGTTATAGAGGACTCGCTGGAAATTAAGAGGAGATTTAAGGACGAAAACTACAAACCCATGAGGGGTAAGATTCTTGGTATGCTCTTTGAGAAGTCTTCTACAAGGACAAGATTATCCTTTGAGGTCGGGATGAAAAGACTCGGTGGTGAGGCTATTTTTTTGTCCTCAAGGGATATACAGCTTGGTAGGGGTGAAAGCATAGGCGATACGGCACGGGTTATGTCCCGTTACGTTGATGCTATAATGGTGAGAACATTTGAACATGCTCGGATCGTTGAGTTTGCTGAGAATGCAACGGTCCCTGTGATTAACGGGCTTACAGATCTTCTTCATCCATGTCAAGTGGTTTCGGATCTTGTTACCATCAGAGAACACTTTGGCCATATGAATGTTAAGATAGCCTTTGTGGGTGACGGTAATAATATGGCTAATTCATGGGTATTGGCGGCCGGAGTTTTGGGTTTGAGACTTTCAGTGGCTACCCCGTTGGATCTATCTCCGTCTGGTGTGGTTCTCCAGAGGGCTTTTGAATTTGCTAAGGCGAGTGGGGCTTCTATAGTACTCACGGAGAGTCCAGAAGAAGCTGTAATGGATGCCCAAGTGGTTTATACGGATACGTGGGTGAGCATGGGAGATGAAGCCGAAGCTACGAAGAAGAAAAACCTTCTTGCTGGTTTTCAGGTGAACTCTGAGCTTGTGGCATATGCTGCCAAGGATTATATATTCATGCACTGTTTACCCGCTCACAGAGGGGAAGAAGTTACCGATGAAATTATGGATTCCGACCATTCTGCGGTGTTTACACAGGCTGAGAACAGGGTGTATGCCCAGATGGCTATATTGAACAAACTATTTGAGGAGATTTAGTCATGTCTGTAAAAAGGGTGGTTCTGGCATACTCTGGGGGTCTTGACACCTCTGTGATTGTGAAATGGTTAATGGATAAGTATGGTTGTGAAGTTATTACGTATACTGCGGATTTGGGTCAGAACGAGGAACTTGAACCGATAAGGGCGAAAGCGTTAAGGATAGGGGCATCCAAGG
This sequence comes from uncultured Desulfurellales bacterium, assembly GCA_964515405.1. Lineage (GTDB taxonomy): Bacteria > Campylobacterota_A > Desulfurellia > Desulfurellales > CAZERD01 > CAZERD01. The sequence continues at coordinate 8,157 of CAZERD010000033.1, read as the reverse complement.
CTTATGTGGAAGATTTGAGAAAAGAGTTTGTGGATAATTACGTGATGAAAGCTTTCAAGATGGGGGCTGTGTACGAAAGTAAATATCCCCTTGCAACGGCTTTGGGTAGACCGCTTATAACGAAGAGGCTTATAGATGTAGCCCACGAGGAGGGAGCAGATGCCATAGCACATGGATCTACGGGGAAGGGTAATGATCAAGTCAGGTTTGATGTTTCTGCTGCTGCCTTGGATCCTACCATAAAGGTCTTGGCGCCTGTGAGGGAGTGGGAATTGAAATCACGTGAAGCTGAGATAGACTACGCTGAAAAACATGGTATTGAGGTCCCCATAACAAGGGAGAAGCCTTATTCGATAGATAGGAATTTGTGGGGGCTTTCGGTGGAGGCTGGTCCTCTTGAGGACGCTAATTCTGAACCGCTGGAGGATGCTTATTCGTTTACGATTTCTCCGCAGGACGCCCCAAACGATCCTGAGTATGTTACAGTGGAATTTGAACACGGCATCCCTGTTGGTCTTGATGGAAAGGCCATGGAGACTCTTCGTATAATAGAAGAGCTGAATAAAAGGGCTGGGCGTCATGGTGTTGGCAGAATTGATATGGTGGAAAACAGGCTTGTGGGGATTAAATCAAGAGAAATATATGAGGCCCCTGGAGCTGTAGCGTTGCTTGAGGCCAAGAGGGCACTGGATGAGCTTGTTCTTGATAGAGAGTCCCTGCATGTTAAGGATCATTTATCCATTAAGTATGCTGAGCTTGTGTATTACGGATACTGGTTCTCCATGTTGAGGGAAGCTTTGGATTCTTTCGCTGAAAGAGTCAATGAGAATGCTACAGGGAGTGTAAAGCTCAGGCTGTATAAGGGTGGGGTGACAGCTGTTGCCCGTACGTCTCCGTACTCTTTGTACAACAGAAGTCTTGCCACGTATGATGCTTCGGATACATTCAGACAGGAGTTTGGAGAAGCCTTCTGTTATGTATGGGGTCTTCCTCTGAGGGTTTATGGTGAGGTAAAAAAGGGTATTAAGTAGCGTCTTGGCATGCCTCATGCCATTATAAGAGTTGAGCGGTCCATAAGTGAACTTGTGAGAATGGGGGCTTATGTAGGAAAAACGAGAGCTCTTATGCCTTTGAGTGTTGATGGGAGGGGGTTTTTTATAACCGCTTATGAAAAACCTGATTCGCTGGTTGTTAAGATAGAGAAGACTACAAGGCCAGAGATAACAGATGAGATTAAGAGCTCTGTGCTCAATGTGGCTGAGAAAATAGCTGATTTCCTGAAAGGTTCTGTTGTATCCCATAATCTTCGTGAGACAGGTAACAGATATATTAGATGCACTAGAGTTGTGGAGAAGCACGGGCTTTCGGGGCTGAGAGTCATTGTTCCCCGCACGCCTGTGGAGGTTGAAATAGGGTGCGGTGATGGTTCGTTTATTGTGGATCGGGCGGTGGATTACCCCGATAGGTTCTTTGTGGGATTTGAGACGTCTGGGAGGGCTATAACGGCTATAAAGCGAAGAATAACCAAATCAGGTGTGAATAATGTTGCAGTGTTTCATGGTGATGCTGTGTTGTTTATGAGACTCATGATACCTAATAGTGTAGATATTGTACACGTGAATTTTCCAGAACCCTGGTTCAGATTCCGTAGGATAAAGCATTCTCTTTCCAGCATAAGAGTTGCGGAGGAGGTGGCGCGGGTTCTTAAAATAGGCGGTATTTTTAACTTGAGGACAGATAATTACCCTACTGCTGTAGCGTCTGTGACCGCGATGAGCGAAACGAATGTTTTTAAGCCTGTCGGTGCTTTTTACATCACGGTATCTGGCGGGAGGGTCGGGACGAAGTTTGAAAGGAGATGGCTCCGGAAAGGGAGGCTGATCTACAGCGTTGATCTAGAAAAGTGTTCTGTTTATGGGGGTTCTGTGGATTTGAAGGAAGTTGGGTTTCCACTTAGGCTGGAGAGGGAATTTGTTATTGATGGTAGAGTTGTGTTCAAGGTTCTTGGAAGATATATGGGTGTGGGTGAAGAGATAATTGAGGTGGCTGCAGGTGATGTGCTTAGAACCCAGCACGTATTTTTCGGTTTTAGAAATGGTAAATTCTATCCCATACCTCAAAGCATCTTTATAATGGAGCCCCTGTTTGTTAAAGCTCTTCTTTTAGCTTCATCAAGAGGTTGAACACACAGTCGTTGTTTCTGCAACTGTTTACCATGTTGTTGAACCTTTTAGCATTTCTGAGTCCTTTTATGTATCTGTGGAAGTACTTTCTGAATAATACGTGTGCCTTGTCTTTATATCTTCTGCACATAAGGTTGAAGTGAGTGTGCATGATGCGTAGTATTTCCAAGTAGTTTTTTGTGCATTCTTCGCCGTTGTTCAGGCATCTGAATACGGGTGGGTTTTCTAGGGCAGCCTGTCCTATCATAAAATATCTGCATCCTGTTATTGTTTTTACCTCTTTTAGTTTTTCCGTGGAATCAATACCACCGTTCGCCACTACCTCTATGCTGACGGTGTTTCTCACCATGGCTATATGGTTGTAGTCTACTTTCCCTGAGAAGTATTCGTTTCTCATTCTGCCGTGTACTATTATGTAGTCAACTCCTCTTTGTTCCAATTCCCTGTAGAATTCCGGAGGGTTCGGCTTATGGAAGCCTTTTCTAACTTTTACACCCAGGGGTTTTTTTGTGTTTTTCTTCACAATATCTATAATGGAGAACAGTCTTTTTGTGTCTTCTAGCAGGTACGAACCAGCTTTTTCCTTGACTACTTTTGGAGCTGGGCATCCGGCGTTTATATTTATCGTATCACAGAGGGGCTCCACTTGGAGGGAGGCATTGAGAAACAGGTTGGGATCTGAACCGAAAAGCTGTATGGCAAAGGGGAATTCGTTTTCCCCCCTTTCCATCATTTCGAAGGTTTTTTTGTTTCGGTGGCATATGGCGTTTACGGACAGCAGTTCGCTGAATGTGAGTGATGCCCCAAAGGAACGTGCTATTTTCCTGAATACTACATCTGTATATCCAGCCATTGGAGCTAAGAATAGTGGGGATTTTACGTTCAGAGATGAGAATTCCATTATCTATTCATGGATTCTAAGAACTCTTTATTTGTACGAGTTTTTGAGAGCTTGTCGAGCAAAAACTGCATTGCTTCTATGTCATTCATTTCTATCAGTATCTTTCTTAGTATCCAAATTCTGTTCAGGTGATCCCTGGGTAACAACAGTTCTTCCTTTCTTGTTCCGGAGCGGGTTATATCTATGGCAGGGAAAATTCTTCTGTCTGATAGGTTTCTATCCAGATGTAGCTCCATATTTCCTGTTCCTTTGAACTCTTCAAATATTACGTCGTCCATTCTGGAACCGGTATCTATAAGGGCTGTTGCTATTATCGTTAGACTTCCTCCCTCCTCTACGTTTCTTGCTGCTCCAAAGAATCTTTTTGGTTTCTGGAGTGCGTTGGAATCAAGCCCACCGGAGAGCACTTTGCCGCTTGGGGGTATTATGGAGTTGTACGCCCGGGCGAGTCTGGTTATTGAGTCGAGCAATATTAGTACATCTCTATCCATTTCTACCAGCCTTTTTGCTCTTTCAAGCACGAGTTCTGCCACTTGGACATGTCTATCCGGTGGTTCATCAAAAGTGGAACTTATGACCTCAGCATCCACAGATCTTTTCATATCTGTAACCTCTTCAGGTCTTTCGTCTATCAGAAGAACAATTACGAATATCTCTGGATGATTTCTTGTAATACTGTTCGCTATATTTTGAAGCAATACCGTTTTACCTGTTCTTGGTGGGGCTACTATCAGCCCTCTTTGGCCCTTTCCAATAGGGACCATGAGATCCATCACTCTCATGGAGAGGTTTTCCGGTGTTGTTTCCAGCTTTATTCTCTCCATTGGATAGAGAGGGGTTAGGTTGTCAAAGAATCTTCTGTTCTTTATTTCTTCAGGATTTCTACTGTTTACGCTTTCTATTCTTAGAAGGGCTCTGTACTTTTCGTTGTCTTTTGGATCCCTAATGGGCCCTGAAACGTAATCACCGGTTCTTAGAGAAAATTTTTTTATTTGACTTTGGGAAACGTATATGTCATCGGGTCCTATTAGGTAATTGTTGTCGGTGGATCTTAGGAATCCGTAACCGTCCTGAAGTATTTCAAGCACTCCACTGTTTCTTGTTTTGAGTTTTTCTTCGTGGCTTTGCTTTTTGAGCTCCACGATGTTGTTTTCTCTTTTCCCCTGTTGCCTTTCGTACTCCTCTGCTTTTTTGAGAATTTCTCTTATCAAGTCGTTTTTTCTTTTGATTGTAGTTGGGATTTTCAGAACCTTGGCGATTTCCATTAATTCTACAACCTTTTTGGCTTTTAATTCTTCTGCTGTCATTTACACTCCTATCCTCCTTCTCTATGTTTTTAAGAGCTTATTGTTACTCAAATGCACAGGACTGTCATGAAAACCTTTAGCGCTAAAGACATACGGGCCTTTTTGGGAAAGTATAGTAATAAAAAATGAGAAGTCAAGTTATATATAAAGTAACTGTTGACAAGGTAGTAGAGTGGTGGTATAAGTTGGAAAAACTAACTTGGTTTTTTATATAGTTCTGGGGGTAAAAAGAAGAAGGGTGGCTGAAGGGACTTATTTTGATGTAAAGAATGGGATATGTGAGGCCTTCTTTGAGAGTATAGGCTATGGGGTTCTGATACACGATTCTGAAACCGTACTTTACGCTACCAAAGCCGCGAGCAGAATATTTGAAGCTTTGGATAATAAGGGGATAAAGGGGCGGAAGATTTCTGAGCTGGTAGCGGAGAGATACTTTAAAGACTATGTAAATTTGGTTGAGAGCGTGCTTGCAGGTGAGCGTTCTCCTCTGTTCCAGGGTTTGGCAAGGACCGTTGATGGTAAGGAGAAATGGGTTGAAGTGTGCCCTAATAGGGTGTTGTACGGACAAAAGGAGGCGGTTCTTTTATTTGTCAGGGATGTTACTAGTGAAGTGGTGGTTAAAAGGAGCAGGTCAAGGATACATGAGCTTGGGCTAGTTCAGAGCGTGTTGTCTAAGGTGATGAGTGGTGATGAAGATATACATTCTGTAGAGGAAAGTATCTTCAAGTACTGTGAGGATCTTAGAATAGCTGATATGATGTGTTTTGTTCAGGTTTCTAGGGGTAGATGTGATGTGAGATATGTTCCCAATATAACCCCCAGGAGATATGGGAAGTGTTTCATGAGGAATGTGAGGGTGATTATTTCCTTGATACTTGATATCCCGCGGGAAGTATATATTCCAAATATGTTTGAATTTAGTTCCTACGGTTATTCCGATGTAGGGTGTAGTTTTAACGCTGGGAGTGAGATTTCTTTTTTTGGTGTACCTTTAAAGGTAGGGGGTAAGGTTGAGGGTGTCATCGGGTTTATGAAGAGGGGATACAATACGTTTTCCGCAGAGGATATAGCTATAGCAAGGGTACTTTCCGGGCAGATTTCTTTGTCAATAAGTCTTCAAAAGGCTTTGAGGGAGCTTGCTGAAGAAAAGGAGAGATTGTACGAGATTGCCATGAAGGATGCACTGACTGGTGTATATACGAGGTTATTTTTCAACAACTGGATGGAAGAACATCAGGAAATGCTCAAAAGAAGAGGAGAGGTTTCAACCTGTGTTTTGGCTGACATTGACAATTTTAAGAGAATAAACGATGCGTATGGTCATCTCGTTGGTGATGAGGTTCTATGCCGGGTGGCTAAGACGATAAGAAGTAGTGTTAGAGGAATGGATCTTGTTGTGAGATACGGTGGCGATGAGTTTTTGGTTGTGTTGCCGCTTGTGAGAAAGGATGAAGCTGGTAGAATTATGGAAAGAGTGGTTAAAAATATTGGAACTCTCAGGGACAAGTTTGGATTCGACATAGGTATTTCCTACGGTATAGCTTCCGCTAATGCCAATGTGAGTCTTGTAGAGGCGTTGAAAAAAGCTGATGAACTCATGTACGAAATGAAGCGTTCCAAAAAACTCCTCGCTTGATTTTCTTTTCGTTTGGTGGATATATTTTGGGGCTCTGTGGGTGGAGTGTGAGCCTTTATTTTTATATTGACATATTTTAATATTCAACTATACTGAATAGCAGAATTAATACTGGAGGTGGTGAGTATGGTTGATATTTTTAGAAAGCATCGCGAAGTGGTTGAGGGAATTGCTTCTTTGAGTGAGGAGGAAAAGGAGTTGCTGTATTCTGCTTTGAATATTCACGGGCATTTTTGTGGAGGTATGCCAATGGGCTATCTGGCTGGTCTTGCTGGTCTCAGGGCGTTAGGAGTAGAGCGGGAGAGGGATATGGATAAGGTTGTGATTATATACGTGGGTACTCAACATGCCGGTGGTTGTTTCGCTGATGGGGTTCAATTTTCTACAGGGTGCACATTTGGCAAGGGTATTATGGTGAAAAAACCCTTGGGTAAGTGGTCGTTTACATTGTGCGACGCGAAAACTCGGAGAGCTGTTAGGGTTACAGTGAGGCCGGAGATATTAAAGCACGCGTTCAACGCACCGTTTATAAGGGAATATAGGTTCAAAGGTATTCCACCCACCCAGGTGGACCAAGAGGTAAGCTTAAAGGCGTTTCTGGGGCTTTTTTCAAAGCCTCTTAACGAGATAGTGGCTGTTAAGGGACCGTTTGAGTATTTGCTTGAGCGTGAGAAGTCCTCATTCAATCTTTCCTTTTGTGAGGTGTGTGGTGATGCTGTTGCTGAAAACTATCTGAGGATTGAAGACGGCAAGCATGTATGTCTTGACTGTTTCAGCTATAAGGGGTTGTGAGGTATTCCATGATTGTCTTGGTGCTGAGTTTTTCCATAATATGGGCTGCTTCTTTCCTGTTTGCCATGTTGGGGTTAGGTGGCGGAATGGTATATGTTCCCGTTATGAAGTGGCTCGGGTTTGATTTTAAGAGTGTGGCAATACCCTTAGGTTTGTTATTGAACGGTTTGAATACAGGACTCGCCATGATACCCTATCATAGGGCGGGCTTGATAGATTACAAGGGAGCTCTCCCTTTTGCCCTTTCTGCTATTACGTTTGCTCCAGTGGGAGCCTATGTGGTTCAGTTTATTCCTACGAGAATCGTTTTGATGTTGTTTATAGTAGCTGTTCTTATCGCTGCTGGTAAGGTGTTTGTGTCATCCAGAGGACCGGATGAGGATAATTTGATAGAGTTTAGGAAAAGATTTATATACGGAGGATTTGCAGGTGCTTTGATAGGTTTTGTAGGTGGTATGTTGGGTATAGGTGGTGGGTTTTTGGCGGCTCCCATACTTATGAGTATGGGGTACTCCGCGAAAAGGGCTGCGGCTACTACGGCGTATGTGGTTACTTTTTCATCCGTGAGCGGCTTTCTGGGGCACGTTGCCCAAGGGCATTTTAACCTAGTGCTTACGCTTGTTCTCGTTCTGGCTGTTCTTCTGGGCTCTCAACTGGGGGCTAGGTTCACCGTGAAAAAAGCCAAGCCCAAGCTGATAAAAAGAATTTATGTGGTTATTCTTTTGATTGTAGCTGCTAAGCTGACGCTAGGTTTATTCGGGATAAGGGTATGACGTGGGATTCTGACTTGTTTGAGTTCAAGGCGCAGGTGGTGAAGGCGCTATCTCATCCTCTGCGCCTGGCGATCTGTGAATATTTGCTTGGTGTGGAAAAGCCCCGGTGTGTTAACGATATAGCTGTGCATTTTGGAAAGCCTCAGTCGCTGGTTTCCCGTCATCTTTCTGTTCTTCAGAGGATGTCTTTTGTGGATGTGGAGAGGGATGGGGTGTATGTAAAGTACAGGGTGAGGGACAGGGAGAATGTGAGTATTTTGTTGAAGGCTTTGAGCGATTTTGTTGTGGAGAGAGTAAAAATCCACTCTGACATGCGTCGTTTCTCTTGTTAGATTTACTCTATTGACATATAGCAAAAAGATGATAAATAGGTGGTAAGGATTTATTCTTCATTTGAAATGAAGGGAGTTTATTGTGTGTGGAGAATGTATTTGGTGTTTAATTGTTGGTTATAGTTGTAATTCCCCTTAACACCCTACCAAGTCTAATGCTCACACCCCCTATTCCAGATTGACCAGCAACCGCCGTAGCCTGCTCCCACTCTTGACAACCATTCGCTTGAAAC
>CAZERD010000032.1:0-15975 GCA_964515405.1 uncultured Desulfurellales bacterium | reverse complement strand
GGACTCTTCATAAAAGACGATAGCATAGCTCTGTGGGGTATTATAGAACTAACGCAGAGGTGAAACATGATTTCAAAAAAGGTCTCCTTGAAGTTTCCCAAAAGTGTAGCCGGACATCCCGTAATATTCGAACTATCAAGAAAATATGACTTGGTGTTTAACATCATGAACGCCCAAATATTCCCGAGAAAGGAAGGACATCTTGTACTAGACATATCAGGCGAAGAAGAAATGTTCTCCAAGGCCATGGAATACCTGAAAAAGAACAAAGTGATCGTTGAATTCATCGAAGAGAAAATAACACGAGATGAGGATCAATGCTATCACTGTGGTCTCTGCTTACCTGTATGCCCAACCGATGCGCTCTTCATACCGGATAAAAACACAATGAAAGTAGCACTCTCCAAAGAGAAATGCATAGCTTGCGGTTGGTGTATAAAGGTGTGCCCAGTCAAAGCAATATCCCTAAATGACCTGCTGGTTTAGATCATTTTGAAAACCTACTACCCGGTTTCTCCAGGGGGATGCCCTTCTTACACAAAGGGCACTCTCCTTCAGTATAATTTTCTATTTTCAACCTTATCAACGGAAAATAATCGTACGGAGAACTGAATCCACCGCCCCTATCAACAAGAGCGCCGATACCTACAATATTCTCAGTAAAGGTCCTCACAAGCTCAATTGTTTCCATGACACTCTTGCCAGTTGTTACCACATCTTCCACCACAAGAACCTTCTCCGAAGGATCTATACCAAAACCCCTCCTGAGTCTGAGCTGTCCATTTACCCTCTCGGCGAATATGGACCTGACCCCAAGAGCCCTAGCAACTTCATACGAAACGAGTATTCCACCTATCGCCGGAGCTACAACTACATCTACACCTGCACCACTGAAATACTCAGCTAGAGATGTACACAGAACCTCAGCATCGGACGGATACTGGAGAACAAGCGCACTTTGGAGATAATATTCCGAATGTAACCCGCTTGAAAGCTTAAAATGTCCTTTAAGATAAGCCCCCCTCCTCTTATAAAGCTTAAGCGCTCCACTTTGAGTCAGCATACATCCTCCATTTCTTCTATTATCCCCAAACAAACTTCCCTGGGGTTATCAGATCTGTATATGGGTCTGCCTACCACTATAAAATTACATCCTCTCCTAACAGCATCCAATGGGGTCACCACTCTAACCTGATCATCAACAGCAGAAGAAGCAGGTCTTATACCCGGTGTGACAATTACAAACCTATCTCCAAATCTATCCCTGATAAACGGAACCTCTTTGGCTGAGGCAACAAGCCCCCCCACGCCAGCCCTATCCGCATTCTCAGCTAACCTCAATACCGTATCTTCAACACTCATGTGTATAAACATATCCTCCCTTAGCGATTTGTCATCCATACTCGTCAGCACTGTAACGGCTAAAACAGTAGGACCCTTCTTTGAAAACCTATCCTCATACTCCCTTACTCCATCATTCGCGGCCACCATCATCTTTACACCACCAACAGCATGTACCGTGAGCATATCCACACCCAGCACAGACGCCTCAAAGACAGCCTCCCTGACAGTATTCGGTATATCATGATACTTTAAGTCCAAAAAGACTCTTTTATTATCAGACTTGAGATGATCCACAAGCCTTGTCCCATAGGCGGTAAAATTCATAGCACCCACCTTGTACCATACAACAGCATCTCCAATACCCCTGACAAGCTCGGTTATGCTTCCATAGCTCCTCAGATCAAGCGCTACTATCAGCCTTTCCTTCATACTCCCTCCTGACGGCATCCAACACTGCGTTGACGAAAGCCTTAGCCCCCTCTTCTCCCAGCGACTTCGCCACTTCAATATATTCATTTATAACGACCTTTTCCTCCGCATCTCCAACATACAGCATCTCACACAACCCGACCTCAAGTATAGAACGCTCAACCATAGGGGTTTGTTTTGACTTCGGGACTATATGCCTTGACAGAAGAGCATTCAATTCATTCCTCCTGGATTCAACACATTCAATCAACCTCTTACAAAAATCAATATCACATTCCTTCTTCGGAGCCCCTGTCATGTCCACAAATTCATCAAACCCCATGGAAGGATTAAAATTCAAGGAGTATATGTACTGCACCGCTGCTACTCTCGCCGCTCTTCTACCCATCCTACAGAGATCTATAAAGATGAATCATTTCAAGCAGTGCACTCATAGACTCAAAGCCTTTGTTGCCCATTTTCGTACCAGCCCTTTCTATGGCCTGCTCTATTGTATCCGTCGTCAAAACACCGAAAGCTACCGGTTTTTTGCTCCTTAAGGATATTTGTGCTATGCCCTTGGCTGTCTCCGAAGCTATGTAATCAAAGTGCGGCGTTGAACCCCTTATAACAGCACCAAGACACAGAAAACCGTCAAACTCCTCCTTATCCACTATTCGTGAAAGACACATAGGGATCTCATATGCACCGGGGACCTTTATTACAGTCAGATTATCCCCATCCCCCCCATGCCTCTTGAACGAATCAACAGCACCCTCCACAAGCTTCTCGGTAATAAAACTGTTGAACCTGCTTACAACAATGGCAATCCTTAACCCCTTAGCATCGATATTCCCCTCTATAATCTTCATTCTACACCTCAAACGTTTTTTAGCATGTGGCCCAATTTATGTTTCTTAGTCTCGAGATATGATTTATTCACCTCGTTGGGCTCTATTTCAATAGGAACCCTATCCACAACCTCAAGACCGTAACCACTCAGAGCCACTATCTTTTTTGGATTATTGGTGAGAAGCCTCATCTTCCTGAGACCCAGATCAACAAGTATCTGAGCCCCTATACCATAGTTTCTAAGATCAGGCTTAAAACCCAGTTTTATATTTGCCTCAACAGTATCATAACCCTGATCCTGAAGTGCATAAGCTTTGATCTTATTGGAAAGACCTATGCCTCTACCCTCCTGTTGCATGTACAGTACAACACCTTTCCCTTCTTTCTCCACCATCCTCATGGCCGCATGAAGCTGGTCCCCACAATCGCACCTAAGCGAACCTAATATATCACCCGTCACACAGGAAGAATGTACCCTAACAAGTACGGCCTCGTCTCTCTTGACTGTTCCCTTCACCAAGGCGACATGCTCGTAATCGTCTATCCTGTTCTTATACACAATTATCCTAAAATGCCCGTACTTTGTTGGCAAATCAGCCTCCGCTACCCGGTACACAAGCTTCTCATGCTGCATCCGGTAGTTCACTATACTCGCTATTGTTACTATCTTCAGGCCATGCTTCCTCGCCATCTCTTCAAGCTGCGGACGCCTTGCCATTGTACCATCTTCATTCATTATCTCGCATATCACCGCAGCAGGGATGAGGCCAGCAAGCTTCATCAAATCAACACTCCCCTCCGTATGACCAGTCCTGATCAAGACTCCTCCCTCCTTCGCAACAAGCGGAAAGACATGCCCAGGCCTCACAACATCATCAGGCTTAGCATTTGGTCTTATGGCCACCTGAACCGTCGTAGCCCTATCATAGGCGGATATACCTGTAGTGACTCCATACATGGGATGAGCATCTATAGAAACAGTAAAGGCTGTCTTGAACTTATCATTCTCATCAACAGTCATCAAATCGAGTCCAAGCCTTTCAACAAGCTCTTTATCCATTGGCAGGCAAATCAGGCCCCTCCCATGTTTAGACATAAAATTTATAACCTCAGGTGTTACAAACTGAGCAGCTATAACAAGATCCCCCTCGTTTTCTCTATCCTCATCATCCACCATTATCACCATCTTGCCAGATTTTATTTCACTAATAGCTTCCTCAACAGAACAGAACATATCAAGCTCCTATAAACCCACTCTTTTTCAACAGATCATACATGTCGCCTCCATCCGTGACAAAGGACTTCACATACTTGGCTATTATATCAAACTCCACATTGACACCATCACCCACCCTACGAAATCTCAGGTTAGTGAAATCAAACGTATGAGGTATAACCACACACTCAAACCAGACCGAAGAAACAGAAGACACAGTTAAACTTATCCCATCAACAGCAACAGAACCCTTTTCCACACAGTATCTTCTCCATTTATCATCAACCTCAATCCTCATTGAGAAAAATTCACCTCTCCTTTCAAGTGAGACCAATCGGAAAACTCCATCAACGTGACCCAGTACAAAATGCCCCCCCACTCTTCCTCCAACCTTTATAGCCCTTTCAAGATTAACAACACTCCCAGATCCCAAATAACCTATATTGCTTCTCGCAAGCGTTTCAAAGGATACATCCGCCCAGAACACTCCATCATCCATCCTATTCACCGTCAAACACACACCATTGACAGAAATACTATCGCCAACGGAAGTATCCTCAAGCACAGTTTTACATTCAATACATATCTCGGCTCCTCTGGATACTCCTGTAAGATGCTTTACCCTGCCTGTTTCCTCTATAATACCGCTAAACATCTTTAAAATAGCCCTCTAGGAGAAAATCATCCCCCACTCTTTTGCATGTGGCCTCAATCAACTTTTCAGCGGCTCCCAAGCTTGAAGGGGCTTCAGAACCCACCACATTAAAAGAACCATAGGAACCACATATTCTCGGTGCAAAAAAGAGGTAGGCCTTATCATACATCTTGTTATCCACAAAATAACCATGCACCCTGCTTCCACCCTCAACAAGCACAGAGTATATACCCAACTCAAAAAGCCTACGACTCAGATTCACAGGATCAAATACACCTTTACGGTCCTTCAGAACCACCACATTCACCCCCATGGCCATAAGAGTCTTTCTCTTTTTATCGTCCGAGTGGTCCGAACACAGTACATACACATTCTCCGGGAACTTGGCGAAAATTTTAGCGGAAACAGGAACCCTTAAATTAGTATCAAGAACTATCCTCCTGGGTTGCTTATATCCTCTAAGCCTGCAGGTCAACATGGGATCATCCATAATTATAGTGTTTACACCAACAAGCACTCCATCATACATACCCCTGAGCCTCTGTGCATACCTGAGAGACTCCTGGGAAGTTATCCACTTGGACACCCCACCCTTAACCGCTATAGCACCATTAAGAAGCATGGCAGCTTTCATTACAAAAAACGGCCTTTCATGTACTACATTGGTTATAAACACCTCATTGAGCTTCCTGCATTCTCTCTCAAGAACGCCTACCTCCACATCAATGGAGGCATCCCTCAACCTCTCAACTCCACCCCGCGCTACGGGATTTGGGTCTCTCATGCCTATCACAACTCTGCCTATTCCACTCTCTATAATAGCCTCAGAGCAAGGGGGTGTCTTCCCATGGTGATTACAAGGTTCCAAATTAACATACAGGGTTGCACCCTTCAGTTCCTGTTTGTTTTTTACGCTCCTTATCGCCTCAATCTCAGCATGGGGCATACCAAACTTCTTATGATAACCCTTTCCCAACACCCTACCATTCTTTACTATAATTGCACCAACCAGGGGATTGGGGGAGGTTTTGTAAAAGGAGCGCTTCGCCAGATTTATGGCTTTGCTCATGAAAAATTCGTCTTTACCCATTATGGATAAAACCTACTACACCCCTCATGTTTTGTCAATAAAACCGAAAAATACACACCAACTGTTGACACATATGTTAAAAATGGTATTCTGAGTTAGCTTTTCTTAGAAATCCTTAAAACCCCGCAAAGGAGTAAACATTGGAAGGAAAAATTCTTAATCTGGTGAGACAGATCGTCACAGGATACTACAAAAGCAGCGAGGACGACAAATTGCTGAAAGATATAGCAGAATGTTTCCACGCTGATTTCTCAATAATAGCAACTGTGGACATAAACAAGTACATCACAAGTGGAGGAATGGGCTTCAACGTATATCTAAAAGGTGAAATAGCCAATAGAATAGATATCAACTCCTGTGGGTTCTCAGGAGCACTCAAAGACACCATCCTGAACAACAGGGAGCTTATTATAAAAAACTACACAGAGTACGAAAATGCTGTAGAAGAATGGATAAAAGCTGGAGTCAAATCTCTCATAAGCGTTCCCATATACAGAGGCAGCATACTGGGTGGGCTTCAAGCGGTCAGTACAACTCGAGTGAACTCTTTCTCCTCCTCCGAGCTCAAGCACTTGAGAGCAATAGCAGATACCATCGCCATAAACATAGAAAATGAGACCCTGAAGCTAAAGAACAAACTCCTCTCTGAGTCTGAAGAAATCCACCTCCGTCTCATAAGGGGACTTCAGCAAGCGAAGGAAAAAGCCTTCGATCAATGGATTATGCAGAGCATGGATGAAGTGATGAAGGCAACAAACTGTGACACAGCAGGGTTCATCATGCCAGACGAAAACATTTACGCTGTAACATCAACAATAAGCAAATACAGAGTGCTCCTTCATGAAGTCAACAACTACGTCAAATCTTGGCCTATGTACCAACTGTGGCTTAAACACCCAGCTCGGGATTACATACCTTACGGAGAGGCAATTACCACCTACAATCTCCAACTTTCAAACAATCTAAAAGAATTAGGTGTATCAAGCGGAATGTTTGTCTTCATAAAGAAAAATAGCGTACCCGTAGCTATAATAGCATTCGGATTTAAAAAGAAAACCAGGATGAGCAAATACCACAGGGTATTTCTGCAAAAGATAGGAACGGATCTAACCCTGTCCGTACTGGCGTACAGGAGACTCAGTGATCTTTCATCTCTGCTCTCAAAGACAGAAAGCGAGTTCATACACTCGACCATGAAATTCTCAGAGATAAGGGATATATACACCAAGGGGCATTCGGAAAGGGTAGCATATTATGCAAGAAGAATCGCAGAAATACTCGAATGGGACGAAAGGCAACAGAGCTACATATACACTGCTGGCCTGCTCCATGACATAGGGAAAATAGGCATACCCGACAATATTCTGCTGAAACCAGGGAAACTTTCAAAAAACGAAATGAGAATCATAAAGTACCATGCTATTCTGTCATACGAAATAGTTAAAGACGTAGAACTCCTTAAACCCATCGCCAATTGGATAAAACACCACCATGAAAGGTGTAATGGCTCTGGTTATCCAGATGGACTAAAGTGTAACGAGATAGAGGAAGGAGCCAGAATAATTGCTATAGCAGACGTATTTGATGCCCTTACAAGCGAAAGAACCTACAGAGAGAAAAAAGAATATACCATTGAGGAGGCCATTGAAATACTTTTTAATTCCCATCTAGACTCCACCATTCTCAGAAAAATAAAAAAACACCTGTACGATATGCGCATTACTGAAAAATCCCAAGAGAGCGAAGAACTGGATATCCTGAAGGAAATAGAAAACGTAAGGCTATCCATATTTACCAAGGATTACCTGACAGGTGCAGAAAGGCTATCCGTATTTACACGCCACGTAAACGAAATGATAAGCCAAGGACAACCCTTTTATATGGTGTGCGTAGATATAGTTAACATAAACTACATAAACTACATGTACTCCATAGAGTACGGCAACAGAATAATAGAGTGTCTTGCCGAGGAGCTTATGAGTTCAAAACATATAAACCACGTCATGAGGTCTGGAGCAGACTCATTCATATTTATGTACGAGGAAGATAACCTGAACCTGCTCAAACAAACCCTAATACAAATAGAAAAATCCATCTCCGCAAAGTTCCCGCGGGAAGAACCCTTAAGCCATCTCCACAGCAGCCCCCTATACAAAGCCATAATAAGGTTCCCCGACTGCGGCTCGGACGCCGAAGAGCT
Organism: uncultured Desulfurellales bacterium; assembly: GCA_964515405.1. Lineage (GTDB taxonomy): Bacteria > Campylobacterota_A > Desulfurellia > Desulfurellales > CAZERD01 > CAZERD01. The sequence continues at coordinate 8,210 of CAZERD010000032.1, read as the reverse complement.
AATATACGCGCTCAGAAACAGAATAAAAGAGGAAAAGGAAAAACAAAAAAGGCGTACATTGTTCCTCCACGGTTAAATTTTTCTTGACATACCCCTCAAAAATGTGACAATTTCCTTCGATATTTGTCAGGGAGGGCTGTCATTACTCCTGAAACATTAAATACCCTCATAAGCAAATCCCTTCATGCGGTTTCCAAGGAAAAGCAGATATTTACACCTGCAGAATACCTCAAGGCTTTCATGGTAACAGCAAAAGAAATGGATATCCCAGAGGAAGAACTAACAAGACTAATATATAGTAGGTTCACCTCGCCATCCTCAGAAAGTGAAGTCATAAAGGAAACACTACTGGAAATAGCAGAAAAATCCAGAAAAAATATCAACAGGCTCCAGGGAAGCATAGAGGAAACTCAAGAAAACTATAAAATGTTTGACAAAAAAACACGCAAGATACGTGATCTTGAGGAGAAAAAAGCCAAAGAAACCCTCTCACTTGAGATAAAAAGAATGAAGCTTATAAATGAGATGTTTCTCAGCATGTTAGACGAAACAATGAGGGAACTAAAGAAACAAAGGGAATACATAGAACATCTCAACGAACTGGCCTTAAGAGACGGGCTCACAGGTGCATACTCCAGGAGAATGCTTGAGAAAATAGTGAACGACGCACTCTATGACCTGAGAAGGTACGGTAGGGTATTCTCACTATCTATGATAGATCTTGATAATTTCAAGAATATAAACGACACCTATGGGCACAGGGCAGGAGACACGGTATTGATAAAATTCTCAGAATTAGCAACAAATCAAACCAGACAAACAGATGTATTGATAAGATACGGCGGTGATGAATTCGTAATGGTGTTTCCATCTACACAAAAAAAACCAGCAGAAAGAGCCATGGAGAAAATCCGAGAGAGGATGGAACAAATAAAATTCAGGGTCAAAAAAAGTGTCTTCTCCGTATCGTTTTCCTACGGTGTAGCAGAAGCCAAACCGGACGACTCCCTTGAAAGCCTTTTAAAAAGAGCTGACGAGGAAATGTACAAAGACAAAATGTCACGAAAGAAAAAATGAATACCCCATCTGAAAACGATAGAAAAATCATACTCAATATATTCAACAGAAAAATACCCCTCCATAAGCATTTGAACCTGGAGTTTGACATAGACCCCACCCCGAGAGCAATAGCGAAATCAAACATCCCGGACAACGCCATGGGCTACAGATTCGTACACGGCGGGTTCATAGCGACAATGCTAGATGCCGTCGGAAGTCTCCAAGTGGTTATAAACATCATGCTCAATGAAAACCTCTCGGAGAAGGAGAAGCTGGAAAAGGTTTCAAGGGTAAGTACCATAGACATACGCATCGACTTCGTAAATCCAGCATCCCAAGAAGAACTAACGGCCACAGCAGAAACCATCAAAATAGGTAACCATGTGGCATTCATCAAGGCGGAAGCAAGAGAAACAAACGGTAAGATAATAGCCACATCATCCGCAACCTACAGAACAGGCTAATCGGTAAGATATCTTTCTTTCACATACTCAAGCGCTTGGACTTTATCTCTTATCTCACCATCTAGTTGTTTCTTAAATACATCCTCCTTTATCCGGGAAAGTATTGGAGACTGTTCAAACCCCATGCTCATGAGATCCCTACCCGTAATAAGAGGTTTCATCTTCATAAGCCTATCCAAATAAAGAGCAACCTTTCTGTTGTCTTCCGCAATAACAAATACAGCAAGAACTCCCTCTATACTCAGCCTATGAAGGGCATAATAAACCTCCGCATTGCTTACACCCTCACGGCTAACCGTCCTCAACGCCCCATCTATTCTGCCTATATTTCTGAGCACCTTCTTCCTCAACCCATCATCAGCACCAACAACACCAAGAAAATCAACCTTTCCCCTGTATAGATACTGGAGAACAGTGAAATACACCTCCTCTCTCTTAACACCAATGCCACCACAGAATATATCACATGCCTTTAAAGCATCATCTATCCTATCCAGAAACTCAAGTATAGTTCCATCAATCCTCAACGCTTCATTCAGATTCCTAAGCACACCGTACCTGTTAAACAACTCAAACGCTTCTTTGACCTTTCCAGAGCTAAGGATCAGCCTAATTTCATGAAAGATTCTGCCACGGCTCACATTTTTCAAAAAACCAAGGTCCAGTGCTGTCCTCATAAGTCTTTCCGTCTGCTTTCCTATCTCAAAGTCAAACCTCGCGGCAAAGCGGATAGCCCTAAATATTCTTGTTGGATCCTCAACAAAGCTCAAGCTATGTAAAACTCTTATCTTACCACGTTTTATATCCTCAAGTCCCCCAAAAAAGTCCAAAAGATCACCAAAACTATCCACCAATTTTATAGCAAGTGTGTTAATCGTGAAGTCTCTCCTGTACAGATCAAGCTTTATTGAACTCGTTTCAACATGGGGTAAAACCCCCGGTATTTCATAGTACTCCTCCCTAGCAGTTGCCACATCCATTTTGAAACCATCATCAGAGACAAGAGTTGCCGTCCTGAACTCTTTGTGTTGAACAACCCTTCCCCCATATCGCTTGCTGTATTCCTTCGCAAATTTGATACCATCACCCTCAATCACTATATCTACATCCAAATTGTCTATACCCAGCATGATATCTCTCACCATCCCACCTACAAGGTAAGCCTTGAACCCAAGCTCACCAGCCACTTCTCCAGCCCTTCTCAGATGCCTGTAAATACCCTCTGGCAACCTCCTTTTGAGCTTATCAGATACACTGAGCCTTTTCTTCATCTCCTCATACCCACCAATTCCACTCATCAGTTTGAGCAAATTGGTACGGGTAATAACACCCACAAGCCTGGAATCCACATGGGAAACCACAGGAATAATCCTCTGCCTCTTTGAGAGAATAATATCTCTAACCCTCACAAAACCCTCATCATCCCTCAGAAGCTCAAACTCACTCTCCATGAATCTCCCAACACATTCCCCTCCTAGGTTGTGGAACAGCGCCCTTTGAACTATCTGCCGTGTTATTATGCCAACAACCTCCTCATTATCCACCACAACCAGAGAATTTATCGCAAACTTGGCCATCATTTTATTTGCATCTTCAACGGTATCATTAGGTCCAACGTACTTAGGAGGATAACTCATGATTTCAGAAGCCTTTATATTATTCAATATCTCCTCCTGAAGAACCGAACTGGCATTCTCCACAGCCTCTATAAGGGTAACACCCTTAAGCACGGCACTTGCCGCACTGGGATGGCCACCACCGCCAAGGCGCCTAACGATACCACCTATATCAACACTGTCGTCTTTTGATCTACCTATAACATATATCCTGGCTCCCATCCTGAACAAACACAAAGCAGCCGAAGCTTTGGTAATGGAAAGTAAGCGGTTAACAATAACAGCTGCATCACCTACATAGCCCTCATGGGAAGCAAAACTCAAGATGATACTTCTGCCACCAACTTCATATACCCTCTTGTTTCTCAACAGATCGTTCAACAAGGAAATCTCTGTCTCATTAAACACCCTATCTAGCACATCACTTACTACTCCAAGATCCGCTCCTCTCTCCACAAGATAAGCGCAAGCCCTAAAGTCATCCGGTGTCGTAGTGTTATACTGAAGTTTGCCCGTATCCTCATATATACCTAACATAAACAAGGTGGCTTCCTCAGGTGAAATATCTATTTTTCTCTCCATTATCTCAAGCACTATCTGCGTCGTATTGGAACCAGTACGCGCCTGATAGAACTCATCACAGCATATCTCTCCCTCATCATGGTGATCAAAACATATGGTTTTAACCTTACCAAGTATATTTGAAAACTCGCCTATTCTCCTACTGGAATGGGTATCAACCACTATAAGTGTGTCAACAAGAGACATATCAACATCCTCAACAGAACCAGACTTAATCAAAGAATGTATAATAGGGCTTTTTTGCACCCTTTTAGGCAATCCACTGAACACCACAGTGGCATCCGGGTACAGCTTTTTCGCCGCTATGGCGCTTGCTATAGCATCAAAATCAGGATTCTGATGAGTTATAATAACTTTCATCAAATCCCCTTTTCTCTCTTCAGTCTAAGGAGAAAATCGTCCTCATATCCAGCCTCCCTAAATCCCTTCGCCCTCAATATGCACGCATCACACGTACCACAAGGCTCTTCCCTCCCTCTATAGCAAGAGTAAGCGTAAGAGTAATCGGCACCATGTTCCTTACCGAAGCGTATTATTTCAGCCTTGCTCATTCTTATCAGCGGAGTCAAAATCTTAAACTTCCCACCTGTGGCTCCAAATTTAGTACCATAGTTTATAGCCCTTTCAAACGTGCGAATAAACTCGCCCCTGCAATCGGGATAGCCACTATAATCAATGGCATTCCACCCACCAGCTATGTTGGATATGTTTAAAGCCTCAGCGAACGCAGTAGCTATGGAAAGGAAAATACCATTTCTAAAAGCAACATAGGTGCTAGGTATCTCCGAAGAAATAATCCTCTCATCTCTATGACTTGGTATCTCTACATCATCACTCGTTAGAGCATTCTTGTGAACCCTTGACAGATCTAATTCAAAGTATTTATTGTACACCCTCTTGCCCTTCAGCTCCGAAGCCAGGAGCAGCGTTTTCTTTGAATACTCTATCTCTATATCATGTTTCTGACCGTAAAAGAACGTAAGCGTATACACCTCCTCAAACTCATCCAAAGCCCAGAACAAACAAGTGGTAGAATCTAACCCTCCAGAGTAAATAAGCAATACTCTATCCATTTTACACTCCCCTTCTATCTCCATATATTACCTTCTGATTTTGAATTATAACCCTCACATTCCTATCCCCATACAGGTGTTTTACACAGTCCATCACAAGTGTAGCTCTTTTCACATAGTTCTCAACTGTGTCTCCCTTGATCCACATGGGTTGCATCACACACCCGCCTATACCCAGCTCATCTGCAACAGACATATATCGAGCAACATCCCTACAGTCCCTAACCACAAACTTGAACTCAACGCTGGGCAAGCGGGAAAATCTACAAAGAATTTCCCTGTTAAGCGCGAACAACTTCGGAGAAACAACAATATGAGAAAAAAATCCTACACTTTCTTCTGGAAACATAGTGCCGTTCGTCTCAAGAGAACAATCAAAACCCGGATACTCAAGAAAAAAACCCGCCATGAAACCATCAAACAAAACAGGTTCTCCTCCTGTAAATATTATCCTCCTGCATCCAAAATGCGACACAGCATCTCCAACCTCATGTATATCCATGGATACACCACTACCCAAAGCATACTCTGTATCACAGAAATCACATTTCAAGTTACATCCTGAAAACCTGACGAAAATAGAGGGATAACCTATCCTTGTTCCTTCAAGTTGAATGGAGTAGAAAATCTCAGCAATTCTTGCCCTCATCTTACTGAATATACATCAGGGGGGAGTTTTTTTCAATATATCTTGAATAAACCGCATTCATGTGATATTAAGTCAGCAATGAACGGAGTAGAAGTCAAGGGCAGAAGTTTCCTGGGGATAGAAATAGAGGTGAGATCCGCTTCACTAAATGACATAAGAGAAGGAATATCGTCTATCCGTGTAGACAAGTTGCTTCTCAACTCCTTCATAGCCCTATCCGTAAATGAAGCAGCTAAACCCATGACAAAAGAAATTTTATCTATACTCAGAGAGAAGGGTATCCACCCACATGTGATTGAGGTAAAAGACAAAACCGGATTAGAGGAAGCAGAAATTCCAGTTATAGAACTAAAAGACACAAAAACACTCTCAAAGGGTGAAGAGAAGAAAGTCGCAGTATTCAAAGGAAACCTACGCAGCGGACAACTTATAAACACAAATGGTACCCTAGTTGTTACAGGAAACATAAACTCAAATGCCTACGTAAACGCCACAGAAGATATATACGTCTTAGGCACACTGGACGGAATACCACATGCGGGTTTCGGAGGAAACCAAAAGGCCATAATATTCGCCTTTGAGATAAACTCCCCGCAGATAAGGATAGGAGATATAATATCAAGGGCACCGGAGCAATCAGTCACCCCAAAACACCACAATCACAAAACAATTGAAACATTTGAGGTAGCATTTGTCGAGAACAACACCATAATAGTAACTAGCTACACAGAGTGGCTCCAATCAAATAGGAGAAAAATATGAGCGGAAAGGTTTTAACCGTAACCTCGGGAAAAGGTGGAGTTGGTAAATCCACTACAACAGCCAACCTATCCTTGGGTCTTGCTCTCTCTGGGAAAAAGGTTGTAGCCATTGATCTGGATATAGGTCTGAGAAATCTTGACATGATACTTGGCCTTGAAAACAGGATAGTCTACGACGTCATAAACGTTGTAGAAGGTGTAGCAAAAATCAGGCAGGCGCTGATAAAAGACAAACGCACGGAGAACATGTTTTTCCTTGCTGCGGCCCAAACTCGGGACAAATCTGCTCTCAAGGAAGACCAAGTGCTTAAACTCACCGGAGAGTTAAAAGAGGAGTTTGACTATGTACTCATAGACTCCCCAGCAGGAATAGAAAGCGGATTCAAAAACGCCATGCTACCTGCAGATGAGGTGCTCGTGGTCACAACGCCCGAGATCTCCGCTGTCAGAGACGCAGATAGAGTAGTGGGCATATTGGAAGCCAACGGCAAAAACGAGGTAAGCCTCATAATAAACAGAATGAACCCTAAGCTCATAAAGAGTGGTGATATGATGAGCAAGGATGATGTGGTTCAAGTGCTCAGAATCCCGCTGATAGGTATAGTTCCAGAGGACCCAAATATCATAAACTATACAAACATAGGGGAACCCTCAATACTCCACGAAAAAGCCCCATCCGGCAGGGCCTACAAAAACATAGTACGAAGGATACTTGGCGAAAACATACCGTTTATGGAAATCCAGGAAGAAAAGAAGGGCCTTTTCAATACGCTGCTAAAACTCTTCAAGGACTAGAATATGTGGTTCGACTTCTTCAAAAAGAAGAAAAGAAGTGCTGAGACAGCCAAAGAAAGGTTACAAGTCATATTAGCCTATGAAAGGGCGGCCAATAGCACACCTTTCCTTGAGGATATGAAAAAGGATCTGCTTCAGGTAATATCAAAGTACATAAAAATAGACCCCTCCACTATAAAGATAAACCTTGAAAAAGATGAGTCAATGGAGATCTTAGAGATAAACATACCCATCAAGTAGAAGATTTATCCTCTACCTTTCCACGCAGGGGTTTGGCCTCTTCCACCAGCATTATTGGAATACCATCCCTTATTGGATACACAAGCTCACATTTCCTGCATACCAGGCCATCCTTCACATACTCCAATTCCCCCCTGCATTTGGGGCATGCAAGTATATCAAGAAGTTCCCTGCCTACCTCCACGTTCACCCCCACCCAGATGGATATCCAGTCCCTCAATAATACCCTCTCTAGATTCTTCTCTTTCAAACTCAATAAACGTAAGACCTGCTGAGTTGCACGCAGTTCTTATCAATTCCTCAGAAGCCACTTTTGACCTGATGGAACTATCCCTGAGAAATACAGCCGCGACAGGCCTCAGTTTATCACTATCCACAAGGAGAAAATCCACAAATTTATTCTGTATGTTTAAGAAAGCATTCCTGTTCTGGCGAGGAGTCCACAAAAAGTCCGTAAGCCTAACCCTGGGAAATACAACCATCCCTCGCTCCTCAGCGTACCCGCGGAGTATCTCATACACAATCCTATCTGCCTTGGGAAGAAGAAAAAATTTAACACTATAAGGACACTCCACACCAGGATCGTTGATCCTAAGACGCTTGAAAACATAGTACAGCACTACTACCAGCACAAAAACAACCAGAACACCTGCACCCAGAACAAGGTAAAACCACATCCCACAAAACTACCTGTTTTGTCTCTCAAGTGCATTCTCAAGTGCTTTTTTAGCCTCTCTTACCTTCTCCCAGGCCTCAGATTCGGTACGCGCTACAGCAGTGAACCTAACCCCCATCACCTTGGAGTCAAACCCCATGGGCAGAGATTTCATATGTACACCATCTATCTGAATACCATCTATTATTTTGCCCAGTACAGACTCGTCATTTACTCCAAACTCAAATACCCGCGTAACACGCATAGCCCCACTTTTACCCTTCAAAAAGGGAACTACCTTCTCCTCAAACATAAC
>CAZERD010000031.1:0-16197 GCA_964515405.1 uncultured Desulfurellales bacterium | reverse complement strand
GAAGATGCAATGCTGGTGGTTCAGGAAACAGGAATACAATACAACGTGGTAGATATAACACCCATGTCTGACGCCTACATTTCACGATTCAAAAACATTGACAAGGTGAGAGCTGGCAATGTATTCGCCAGAATGAGAATGATTGTCCTCTTTGATCACTCACACATGTACAAATCCCTTGTGCTAGGTACCAGCAACAAAACAGAACTACTCTTAGGTTACGGGACATGGTACGGAGACATGGCTTCCAGCTTGAACCCACTAGGTGATCTCTACAAATGTCAGGTCAGAGGAGTTGCATCACATATCGGGGTACCTGAAAGAATAGTAAAAAAGAAACCCACAGCAGACCTGTGGGTGGGACAAACGGACGAAGATGAACTCGGTTTTTCTTACGACGAAGCTGATGTAATATTGTATCATCTCTATGACCTCAGATGGAATCCAGAAGAGGTATCCAAAAGGCTTGGCTTTGACATAAAGCTTGTTGAACTTATAGAGAAGAAAGTAGCAAAAAACCAATTTAAAAGGCTCCCTCCCATAATAGCCAAGGTGAGTGAACGCACTGTGAATGTGGACTTTAGATACTTAAGAGACTGGGGGCTATGAACCGTGAAAAGCTCCTCTTGATATATAACCTCCTCTACAAAGCTTTCGGTCCACAGAATTGGTGGCCTGGGGAAACCAAGGACGAAATAGTGATAGGAGCTATATTAACACAAAATACAGCGTGGAACAATGTGGAGAAAGCAATTGCGGCTTTAAAACGAGCACACCTGTGCGACCTCAAAGCACTGCACGAAGCAGAACCAGAGAAAATAAAAAACCTCATAAAACCAGCTGGATTCTTCAATCAGAAATGCTATTATTTGAAATCGGTTTCATCGTTCTTTGTCGAAAACGGTGGGTTTGATAGACTTAACAAGCTAACCACATCTACACTGCGGGCCTCCCTCCTAACAGTGAAGGGGGTCGGCGAGGAAACAGCGGATTCCATACTATTGTATGTGTTCAATAGACCGGTATTTGTAATAGATACATACACAAAAAGATTATTAAGCAGACACGGGGGCAACAAAATATCATCCTATAAACAGGCACAAGCTTTATTTATGAATAACATCAACCCAGATGTCAAAATCTACAATGAATACCACGCACTCATAGTAAAACTTGGAAAGGAATTTTGCAAACCGACACCCACTTGCCAAGGATGCCCTCTGGAGGGACTGCCTTGAAACTTATAGGGCTCTCGGGTTCCATAGCCACAGGAAAAACAACAGTCGCCACTATGTTTAAAGAATTAGGCTGCTACATCATAGATGCCGATCAACTTGCCCACGAAGCTTTAAAGATAGATAACATAAGGGAAGAAATACTCTCAAGATTTGGAGACGTACTCAGCAGCAACGGTAACATTGACAGAAAAAAACTAGGTAATATCGTCTTAAAAAACAAGGGAAAGCTGGCTGTACTTGAAAACATCATCCATCCAACCGTTGAAGTAATCAGAAACAGAAAACTCGAAGCAATAAAAAAGAAACATCCCGATGCAATAGTAATATACGAAACACCCCTCCTTTTTGAAAAGAGTTTAGAACATATATTTTGTTGCACGGTGGTTGTATACACCAATAGACACACACAAATAAAAAGACTCATGAAAAGAAACGGTTTCTCCGAAGAAGAGGCACTGCAAAGAATCCTGCTCCAGATGCCTATAGAAGAAAAAATAAGACGTGCTGACTTTGTAATAGACAACTCCAACAGTCTTGAACACACAAGAAAACAGGTTGAGAAAACACTAAAGGAGATAAAACGTGTTCCATTATGATCCCCCAAGTTTATCCCTAGAATCCAGATATACAGTAACGGGGCCGTGATTTACCATGTAAATATCCATTTTAGCACCGAACTCCCCTGTTTTCGTGTTCACACCCACCGAGACAGCTTCGGATATGAACAGTTCATAGTAAGCCCGCGCTTTCTCAGGGGGCATAGCATAAAAATATGAAGGTCTGTTACCCTTTCTCGTGTCAGCAGCAAGGGTAAACTGGCTAACAACCATCAAAGAACCACCCACATCCAAAAGCGAAAGGTTAAATTTACCGTCCCTGTCTTCAAATATTCTCATATTGACGACTTTCCTTAACACATAACGCACGTCCTCAAAGGTGTCATCGGAACAAACGCATAAAAACACCAGCAAACCCATTCCTATAGAAGAGTAAGGTGCACCATCCACGTAAACAGAACATTCACGAACCCTCTGAATTACCGCTCTCACAGCACAACCTCCCTTGTCCTCAAGGCACTTCCCAAGTACCCTTCAAGAGATACCAGCAGCTTCCCACTGACACACTTCAAATCACCAGACGAATACCTCTCGGGATGTTGTATAATATCACGCTCCCTCACAGAGAGACTCTCTACATCAAGAACACCATTTTCCTCAAGAACAGACAATAAAAATTCAACAAGGGCAACCCTATCCCTGCCTGAATGCAGCAGATAGAGTGAATTCAACATGGTGTCAAAATTTACAACAGAGCTTATAGCAACCTCACAGAAAAACTGAGACATTGCCAACCTCTCAGCACTTTCCCTTATACCCCTAAACACCTCAATTACAGCCCAGTCCTTGGCAATAAATACCGAGTCCCGCCGCCTTAAGTATCCGCTTACCTCCACCAGCGTTACCGTATCCACCTGATTCCTTCCAAACACAACAAAACTATCAACTTCCGAATCAGAGACACACCTAATAAAACTTTTTCTGCTATCCCATCTCTTCACTATGGGAATACACCTGAATGTCTTAAATCCCAAACCCCCTACTCGCCGATAATCTTTATAAGAACCCTTTTGTTTCTTCTCCCATCAAATTCACCATAAAAAACCTGTTCCCATGGTCCAAAATCTAGCTTTCCGTCAGTTATAGCTATCACTACCTCTCTACCCATTATCTGTCTCTTCAAATGAGCATCACCATTATCCTCCCCCGTCAAATTATGCCTATACATACTGGGATCATGAGGTGCAAGTTTTTCAAGCCACTCCTTATAGTCCTCGTGCAACCCTTTTTCATCATCATTTATAAATACAGAGGCCGTAATGTGCATAGCATTAACAAGACACAAACCCTCTTTTATACCACTTTCCCTGACAGCCTTTTCCACATCCGGTGTAATGTTTATTAGCTCCACCCTCTCATCGGTACTAAACCACAACTCTTTCCTGTAGGATTTCATGTTACACCCTCCAAAAGCCTCTTAACATTAGCTATATAACACTCCACAATACCCTCAAGGGAGCAAAAATAATCACCCACATACACCTTGCCACCACTCTCTATCCCTTTACGCACTGCCTCCACGACCTCATCAGCACTCTCTACAACCTCAACAAGTCCCTTATCCACAAGTTCCCTCACTTCTTCCTCAAAACTATCCATGTATTTACCACAGATAGTGTAAACACCATAAGAAAGCGGTTCCAATGGGTTATGCCCACCTATACCCCTAGCGAAGCTCCCAAACACAACAGCCACATTTGACACGCCGTACACAGACTCCAACTCCCCTAGAGTATCCAGCAACATAACATTGCCCGAACCAGAAGACGAACTCCTGAGTCTAAATCCTATACCAAGCTCACCAAAACCCCTCAGAAACGCATTAATATCCTCCATATGCCTTGGAGCAAGCACTACAAATACCTCACGATGAAGAGCCCTTACCACTTTAAGAGCAACACCCAGTTCTTCCTTATGAACGCTCCCCAAGGTAACAACGGGTATATCCAGCGGAATACCAAATTGCTTAGAGAAAACGAGCTTATCCCTACGAGAAAGCGGCATATATTTCCTATACTTCTTTATATTACCACATGGAATACAATTACTATTCAACACACTGAATCTCTCCGCATCTATATCAGATTTAGCAAGCACAATATCAAACATGCCCACAGCTTTCTTCAACGGCGGTAACAGAGAGTAAAACTTTAAACTTCTCTCCGAGAGCCTTGCGTTCACAAGGGTAAGAGGTACCCCTGCATCCTTGAGAAATCTTATATAGGAAGGCCATATCTCAGTCTCAAAAAACACAGCAATCCTTGGTGGAGTCAAAAATATCCTCCTATACATCATAGTGATATCAAGAGGCATCAGAATTGTAGGCCTTTTTTTCACAGCAAACCTATAAGCAGAATCAGAAAACACGCTGAACACAGAACCCATCCCAAGGGCAGATTCAAACCTATCCATCACACCAAGCATAGCCCTGGTTTCACCAAAACTTGATGTATGCACAAGCATATAGTCTCCACCATCCACTACCGTGCCTGGTATAAACCTATCCCTCAATCGGAACCGAAACCTAGGGTTAGTCCACATCCTTAAAGCCACAAAAGGCGAACCAATAACAACACCAGCTGTAAGAAGGAAATCATACAAGGTTATCGTTCTTGAACTGTATGTCATAGAGTTTTTTATAATAATCGCACCTCCTCATAAGCTCATCATGCGTCCCCACATCCACAATTCGCCCCTGCTTCATCGCCACTATTTTGTGTGCCACCATGGCTGTGGATATGCGATGCGCAGCCATTATCACCGTCCTATTTCTCATAAGGTTACCAAGGGCTTTCTGGACTATCTCTTCGGCCTCAGAATCGAGCGCACTCGTAGCCTCATCCAAGATTAATATATCTGGATTCTTTACTATAGCCCTGGCTATAGCTATACGTTGCTTTTCTCCACCCGAAAGAATAACACCCTGTTCTCCAAGATTTGTATCATAACCATCCTTGAGCTTCATTATGAAATCATGAGCATAAGCCAGTTTCGCAGCCCTAACTATTTCTTCCATACTCAAGTTTTCTTTCCCATAGGCTATATTATTCCTCACAGTATCATTAAACAAAAGTACCTGTTGAGCAACTATAGCTATCCTCCTCCTGAGGGTCCTCAAATCAAATTCCTTTACATTTATACCATCTATAGTTATCTCCCCACTTGTCACATCATAGAAACGCGGAATCAAGTCAAGGAGCGTAGATTTTCCACCTCCAGACTCCCCCACCAGCGCCACAATTGTTTTAGCCTCTATCGCAAGGTTTATATCCTCAAGCACCTGCTTCTCACCGTATGAAAAATAAACGTGATTGAACTCTATACCATGCCTAACCCCAGTAAATGGAATCCAACCCGTGTTTTCAACCGACGGAGATTGATCAAGGATGTAAAAGATTCTCTCTATAGAGGCCACAGATGAATTTATCTCGTTATTGGATTTAGCCAATGTTTTAACAGGCTGATATAACATCAGCAGAGCCGCCATAAAGGAGAAAAAACCACCCACCGTTATGACATGCTTAAACACAAGTACCCCCCCAAACCATATCAGAAAAGCTATAGCAAGAGCCCCTATAAATTCCATTAGGGGACTCGTTATCTCGGATATCTTTATACTTGCAAGGTTTATATTTAAGAACTCATCATTTATTTTCTCAAAATCCCTCGCCTCCCTGTCTTCTGTTACAAAAGCCTTTATGAGCCTGACATTCACCAGAGCTTCCTGAATCTTAGTAGTTATACCAGCTATAGAAACCTGCCTTCTCTTACCCAAGGCTTTCATCTTCTTACCAAATGAGATTATAGGATATATAGCTATAGGAAAAACAACCGTAGCTATAAGAGCAAGCTTCACATTGTTTATATATATTACCATAAGCAGAAAGATTATAGTGAAAAACTGCCTAACCGTCTGTGGGATAATCTTGGCTATGGAGTTCTGCATTTGTTGAGAATCATTAAGTATCCTTGAAAGTAACTCTCCCGAGTGAAATCTATCATGAAAGTCCAAAGAAAGTCTAAGGAGATGGTCAAATAGTTGATTTCTTATGCCAAAAAGTATCTTTTCTGCTATGTAAAACGTCTGATATGTCTGTATGTAGGTGAACAATCCTTTAAAGAAGTATGTGGCTATTATGGCAAATGGTAGAAGAATAAGCATTTCCTTATTACGGGATATAAATATCTGGTTTAGAGTAGGTTTTATAAGATAGGCCACAAGGCCAGTAAGCGCCCCCACTATAACCATGGAAATGAGCGAGAGTATCAACCTGCCCATGTACGGCTTCAGATATTCAAACAGCCTTTTGATTACCCTCTTGTTGACTCTCATACCACAGACTCCAACAGTTCCTCCTCAGTTTCCACTTCCAAATCTACATCAAGATAACATACCTCATTCCTACGTATCTTCACCCAGTCCTTAAGGGTAGTAAGAAGACACTCAGCCCCTATCTTTTCTTTTACCCTCAGCAATTCCTCCACATCTTCAGCGGCATAGGGGTGATGATCTTCAAAAATAAACTCACCCTTCACATTCAATCCCATTTCTCCAAGAATTCTTATAAATCCCGCTGGAGCCCCAATCCCGCAAAAAGCGAAAACATCTTTGCACTCCACAGTCTGACCGCGTCCATCCATAATACCGGACACTCTGTAACGAGCTTTGAGACAATCCAAACGCTTGTGAGTCCCACCGTCCCTGTCCACACAAATAACAAAATCACACCTGTTCAGTGAAGAGACAGAATCCCTCAAATATCCAGCTGGTATATACAAACCATTGCCCAAAGGGCAAGCACAATCAACTACACATACATTGACATCTCTATAAATATCTCTTCTGTGCAAGGCATCATCCACCAATATATAATCATAGCCCATAGCATTTGCAACACAGACACCATCCAGTTTATCCTTCGCAGCCACAACATCACATCCACTCTTCAAAGCAATAACTACCGATTCGTCCATTACTTCAGGGGGAAATTTCAAAATCCTGCCCAGCATCGAAACTACGGAAACCCCATGATTTTTTCCCCTGTAATTCCCTGTAACAACACACACTCTCCCGTATTGCTTAAGAATATTGGCAAGCCATATCACTACAGAGGTTTTCCCGCTCCCCCCTGCTGTTATACCACCTATACTCACTACCCTTCGGGGAAACACATGCTCCGCAAATATACCCCCATCAAACAAAAGATTTCTAAAACCTACAGCACAACCATAACCCCAAGAAAGCGGTAAAAGTAAAGGCTTCAATGTTCCCTGGAGGACACCGACCATACGGGGATTAAAGATCTCCGAATATATCAAGTTTTTCCTTGATTTCTCTCTTCTTTTTCTCAAATTCCTTTTTATCCTTCACCTCTATAGGTTCCAAAAAAGCATACTTCACCACTGAAAACGGCTTCGGTATAACAAACCTATCCCAGCTCTTAAGCCTCCAACACTTATCCGAATAGAACGCTACGGGGATAATAGGTTTTCTCGTCAGATACGCAAGTTCAAGTATGCCCATTTTCACCTCTCTTCTCGGACCTTTAGGGCCATCAGGAGCTATGCCTACATCATACCCCTCCCTCACAGCCTTAACCATCTCTTTCAATGCCTGGATAGGATTCCTATGAGATGATCCACCCACCGTACCAATACCAAAATACCTTATCACTTCACTGGCTATCCTGCCATCACGATGGGTGCTTATAAGTATCTTTATTTTTCTACGTTTGGGCTTGGCAAAGCTCAAAAACAAAATACACTCATGCCAGAAAGCATATATAACCGGATCCCTCTTCTCCTCAAGATACTCCTTACCAGGAGTCCTTACTCTGACGAACAGTCTATACACCCTCAATAACAAAAATACCAGCAGGCCCTTCATAATAGAGAAGCAATGAGCCTTGCCACCCTCATTGAGACAGATGCCTCTCCCAGGGTATATCTGAGAAATTCAAGATTACGCTCCATAGAACCATATATGCCCTTTCTCTCTCTAAAAGCATTGAATTCCCGCTCTATATTATCCGGTGTAGAATTGTTCTGAATTAGTTCTTTGACTATTTTCCTACCCGCTATAAGATTCGGAAGAGAGATATATCCTATGTCCCTTACAAGCAATTTACCTATCATATAACTAAAATTCGTCACCCTGTACGAAACAACCATGGGCAACCCAAGAAGTGCAGCTTCAAGGGTAGTTGTACCGCTCTTGAGAATACCAAACATTGCCCTCTTCATAAATCCATAAGGTTCTCTCTCAACCTCAACAAATGGATACCTCTCCTTCATTACACCAACACACTCAGACTTCTCAGCCGTCTCCGGCAGGATCCATACAAATCTATAAGATCTGTAACGCTCCTTTATTCTCCTGGCAGCCTCCATCATAATGGGAGCGTTACGTTCCAGCTCACTTACCCTCGAACCAGGCATAACAAGCACGATTTCCTCTCTCTGGTTAGGTTTACCAATATAAGATTCCAGCACATCCATTATTGGATGTCCAAGGTAAACCACCTTCTCCTTGTCTATCCCCCTGGTCGTTAAGAATACACGTTCGAAGGGTAATATGGGAACAATAAGGTCGCACCAATCCATCAAATATCTCACTCTGTATTCCCTCCAGGCCCATATCTGAGGGATCGTATAGTAAACCACCTTTATTCCAAGACTATGAGCGAACCTCGCTACTCTCAAATTGAACTCCGGGAAGTCCATCAGTATAACAAGGTCTATATTACACCTTACTAAGCATTCTTTCACACTTTTCAAAAAGGCAAAAGCCCGTGAAGCTACAGAAAAAGCCTCTCTTATTCCTATCACTGATATAGAAGAGTAATCAAGTACCTTAGTCGTTTTCTCCTCAAGAAGTGTGGAACATACAGAATAAAACTTCCACTGAGGCCTTATATGCTTCAAACTGTCCACAAGCAGAGAGGCATAGTTTTCAGCTGATTTCTCACCAACAATAAGGAGAACATTCATCGGTTCCTACAGAAGCCACGCTCTGAGTGCTTCAAAAATTCAATCATGTGTATAACCTCTTTGGATGAACTATCCTTCAATCTCTCATACGCTTCCTTAAAAGTTAGGTTGCTCCTGAATATTATCCTATAAGCTTCCTTTATTTGGCTTATCGTCTCGTACGAAAACCCAGCTCTCTTAAGACCCACCGTGTTCAAACCGTTCAATTTAGCTCTGTTTCCCACGGCAAGACAAAAAGGTGCAACATCCTGACTGACACCGCTCATCGCCGCTATCATGGCATACTTGCCTATTCGGGCAAACTGGTGAACAGCACTCATACCTCCAAGTACAGCATGATCCTCTATAATTATATGACCCGCTAATTGAACCGCATTCGCCAGAATAACATAATCCCCTATCTGGCAATCATGAGCTATATGGACGTACGCCATTATAAGGTTATTGTTGCCTATTCTCGTTACACCGCCGCCTCCAGATGTACCTCTGTTTATCATAGCAAATTCCCTGATGGTATTGTTATCCCCTATTATAAGTTCACTAAACTCACCCTTGAACTTCAGATCTTGCGGGACCGTGCCAACAGCAGCAGATGGGAATATCCTGTTATTTTTGCCTATCGTCGTAAAACTATCTATAACAGCATTGGCATCTACAACCGTGTTATCCCCTATCTTAACGTGACTTCTAATATGCACATGGGGACCTATACGTACATTCTCACCCAATTCCACGCGGTCCTCTATTATGGCCGTGGGATGAACATCTACCATCTCAGCAACCCCTTTCAATCCACTTTGGCCGTCATCACTGCTTCTGCAACAAGCTTATCATCCACAAAGCATCTACCCTGCATCTTCCAGATTTTCATTTTCTTTTTCAGCACTTCAACGTGAATTCTCAGAGTATCTCCTGGAATAACTGTCCTTCTAAACCTTGCTTTCTCTATCTCCAAGAAATAAACCATGTTACTTCCAGAAAGATCCTTACGCTCATCCTCAGTCAGGGATAAAAAGGACAATATCCCCCCACTCTGTGCCATAGCCTCTATAACAAGAACACCGGGCATAACTGACTGGATAGGAAAGTGACCCTGGAAAAAGGGCTCATTAAAGGTGACATTCTTTATGGTTTCTATGTACTTCAGTGGCTCATACTCCACAACCCTATCTACAAGCAAAAAGGGATAGCTATGTGGAAGTATCTTTTTAATCTCTTCTATTGTCATCACCTTTCAACTCCCCAATAATCTGTTCAAGTTCTGCAACTCTCCTGTACAGATTGTACAGACGGGTCAATACGGAGGCATTCTTTAACCATTTGGAATGTTCATGAGCAGGAATACCCCCATAGATCCCAGGTTTTCTTATACTTGTACCCACACCCGACTTCGCAGTAATGATCACATCATCAGTTATCTTCAAATGTCCAGCTATTCCACTCTGTCCAGCAAGAACAACATTTCTACCTATCTTAGTAGAACCAGAAATACCACTCTGAGATATTACAATGCTATTTTCCCCTATCTCAACATTATGTCCTACTTGAACAAGATTGTCTATCTTCGTCCCCTTTCTAATCACAGTACTATCAAGGGCAGCTCTATCTATAGATACATTAGCCCCTATTTCCACATCATCTTCTATAATAACATTGCCTATCTGAGGAATCTTCAAATAAACCCCATTTTCATCCTTAGCATACCCAAAGCCATCAGACCCTATAACACTCCCGGCATGTATTATAACCCTATTCCCCATAATCACCCGGGGCTTTATCACCACATGTGGGTATAGTATACAATCTTCCCCTATACAGACATCCTCACCTACATAGACAAACGGCATTATAACTGTACGTCTCCCTACAACCGCACCTCTTTCAATAACGGCGAAATCTCCAACACTTACATCCTCACCCAGCGTGGCTTCACCAGAAACAACACTTCTCTCAGAAACCGTACCATCACCTTGGGGCAACTTAAACATACTATTGAGAACCCTTGCAAAGGAGAGATAAGGATCCTTTGTAACGATAAACGTCTTACCAGGATAATCTGAAGTGTCAATACTACAATTTACAAGTATACACCCCGCTCTACTATCCCTAACAAACCTTAGATATTTTCTATTGGCGAGAAATGTGAGATCCCCTTCGCCAGCATGTTCTATAGAGGATACACCATTTATCTCCTTATCACCATTGCCCACTACAATACCATCGGTTAACTCCGCAATCTCCGAAACCTTCATTCTCACTTCCCTGCTTTTTTGTAGCGTTCATTATACATCTTTAATATAGTATCGGTTATATCAAGGGAATCGTTCCAGTATATAACACCCCCTCTATTAACATCAAAAACAATATTTATATGGTGTCTCTTGGCGTAAGATTTAACTGTATCAATTATGCCCTTGAGTATCCTCGAACTCATTTTTCTCTCCTGGCTTATAACATCTCTCTGAGCCTTAGCCGCATATGCTCTCAGAGCAGCCAACTTCTGCCGATAAATCTTTTCCTTGGCCTTCTTCTCCTTCTTGGAAATCTTCTTGGAATTTATCTCCTTGAGCAACGCATTGAGTTCTGAGCGCTTCTTGTCTATAATCGTCTTTTTTACCCTTATCACCTTGTTCAGCTCAGCTTGAGCCTCTTTAGAAGCCTGACACGTAGTGAACACCTTTTTCATGTTTATCACAGCAAAACCAGCCGCGTCAGCTGCTACAACCGAAACACCCAGAACTGCCAAAGATATCAAAAAAACAACCACAATCCTTTTCATGTGCAACCCCCCTAATTAAAATAGCGATGTTCCCATGGAAAATTGAAACACCACACTCTTTTCTCCATCAGTAGGATGTAAATTCCTACCTATTGCCATCCTTATAACACCTATTGGTGAAAACCATCTCAAGCCCACACCCGCATCCTCTTTCAGATTTCCGAAATCATACTTGTTCAACCATGTATTTCCCACATCAAAGAAAGCAACCCCATAAAACTTCAAGGCGCTAATGACTGGGAATATCAATTCTGTTGTCCCAAACAGCTCCCTATTGCCACCTATATAGTTACCACTCGAGTCAGTAGGACTCACCGTCCCCGTACTAAACCCCCTAAGATCATTTATACCGCCCAAGAAGAATCTCCTGCCTATAGGCGCAGTTTTTCCCGAAAGACCTGTAAGGTACCCCACTTCCCCTCTCACATGGCCAACAAGATCTGAAACAAGTTCATGATAATAGCCGACCTCAGAAACTACTTTCATATACCTCTCAGTACCACCAAGCCCAGCCATTCTCACTGAGGTCGAAGCTATAAACCCATTTGTTGGAATATACGGACTATTAAGCGTATTTACCTTCACAAACGGTGTAACAGCACTCTCTATATGATTTCCCTCTTGTTCCCGTAGATAGTATCCCGGATTACTCGTCGTAGCAGAAACGTTGTTAAAATCAAGAGAATACGAGGCCCCAATGGAAAGTTCATTTTCCCAGAATCTTTTGGCAACAGTAAGGCTCCCACCCGTGGCATGTTCATCATAATCCCACCCTGAATACCTTTGGTTGTACAAGTTTATCCCTACAGATATAGGTCTGTTGAATATCCATGGATTAACAAGCTTGAGATTATACAACGCACTCTTTGAGGTTACAGAGCCCGAAAGGTATCCCATGACACCAGTGCCCACCAAGTTGGTTTCCGAAATACTAGCATTGACACCAAAATGGTAGTAAGAACTATAACCAACCCCAAGACTCAGCATACCTGTTGGTTTTTCCTTCACTTTGACAATCACATTCATCTTGTTCTTATGATCCACCCTTCTAGTTTGTATTTTAACCGTCTTGAAGTAATTGGTTTTGAATAGGTTTATCCTAGATTTCTTCAGTTTTGTGTACGAGTAGAGAGACCCCTGCTTCAGTAGGAGCTCCCTTCTGATTACATTATCGTGAGTCTTTGTGTTGCCCACTACTTCTATCCTATTGATATATATTTTGGGCCCTTTATCAACAACTAACTTAACTGTGGCTGTATGCTCCTTTCTATTGGTGGTTATTATGGGATTAATATCAGCAAAGGCATAACCCAAATCTCCGTAAACATTGGTAAGCTTCTCTATACCCTTTCTGAGTTTTGTGAGATTGAATGGACCACCAGGCCTGAGATCTACAATCCTTTTAACCTTCTCAAGGCTTAAAGGGGCTATGTTTTCAAAATCAATGGATCTCAGTATATACTGTCCCCCCTCATGAATAACTATATCTATGTATATATAACCCGTATCAGGTTCAAACGTAACCATGGGCTCATCCACCCTTACATCTATGTACCCCTTGGATTGGTAAAGGTCACGTATCCTTCCAATATCTGATGACAATTTACCAACATAAAGAGTACCCGTATAAAACCACGGAAGAAATGTAAGTATATACGGACCGTATTTCCTATGGTTCTCCATTACCCCCAGAATCTCCTTGGTTGGTATGTGCTTATTCCCTATAATATCTATCCGCTTTATATATGTGCTTTTGCTCTCCTTTATCTGAAACTCTATATCAACCCTATTATTGGGAACAGGTTCCACCTTGTAAGATATAGCCGTAAGATACATACCCTTGGAGGCATACAACCCCAACATTTTGTCAACGCTTTTCCTAAGCCTCTGGAGCGACAGAATCTGATACTGCTTCACAACACAGGCCTTCAGCAACTCTTTATCCGATACCTTCTTATTCCCAGAGAAAGTAATAAACCTTATGGATGGTTTCTCCTTAACAGCAAACGTCAACACTCCTGTCTTCCTGTCAAAATACGCCCTAACATCCCTGTAAAATCCTAAATCATATATGTTAATTATATCTGAATCCACCATTTTTATATTAAATGCTGAACCAGGAAGAGATTTTATTACACTCATAACCGTTGCTCTATCGGTCCTAACAAGACCTTCTATCTCCACCCTGGTTATTGTCGTAGCAGCGTAGAGAATACCTGAAAGAAGAAGAAAAAACAAACCCACAAGAAACGGAAGTCTCATATCAGCGTCTCTCATCGCTTATCGCACCATCAGACAGGTAAATAATCCTCTTGCACATGGATGCTATCTCCTCACTGTGGGTAGCTATAACAAACGTCTGCCTAGTTCTCTCATTTATATCACCCATCAAAGAAACTATTCCGATAGAGCTTGCTCTATCAAGGTTAGCCGTAGGCTCATCCGCTATAACCACCTTCGGCTCATTTATAAGAGCTCTGGCTATGGCAACCCTTTGCATCTCCCCACCAGATAACTGATGGATACCCGCTTCATACTTCACCTTCTCCAATCCCACAAGTTCCAGCAGCTCTCTCGCCCTCTGGCCTCTATCCATATTACCCCCTATCATAGCAGGAAGCATCACATTTTCCAAGACATTTAGTTCTCTCGAGAGTGAATAAAACTGGAATACAAACCCTATCGAAATATTCCTCTTTCTCGCAAGAGAATCTTCCCTATCGTATTCAATAGGGGAACCTTCAAAGAATACCTCCCCTTTGTCCGGCCTATCTATCAATCCCATTATGTGAAGCAGGGTGCTCTTACCAGAGCCCGAAACTCCCATCACCGCAAGCATATCTCCACAACACACTCGAAGTGATACGTCCTTAAGCACATTAACCGTATTCCCACCGGATGTATACGACTTGAATATGTGCTTCAACTCTATCACTGCCTCAATACCTCAACAATATTTATTCGAGTAGCCTTATAAGCCGGATACACACTGGAAAGGGAAACAAGCACCAATACTCCCACAGAAACAGCAAGTATATATTCTGGGCTCAAACTCACTGGAATAGTGGTTATATAATAAACGTCACTAGGTAGCTTGATAAAATGGTACCTTTTAAGCAATAAAGAAAGAACAATCCCAAGAACATCCCCAAACATAACCCCAACAAATCCTATTATGAGTGATTGCTTCAAAAAAATATTCCTTATATTCCTTGATGTTGCTCCAAAGCTCACCAATATAGCAATATCTCTCATTTTATCCATCACAAGCATGGTGAGAGAGCTCATTATATTGAAAGCAGCAACTATTATAACAAGCATAAGCACAATAAACATGGCTATCTTCTCCAGCTTAAGAGCAGTAAAAAAATTGCTATTCATTTCTATCCAGCTCGTAGCATAAAAACCCGGGGGTAATTTCATAACAATATTATTCACAAACTCATTCGCCTTGTAAGGATCCTTTAGATTTACAGCTATGGTGTTTATTAATCCACTCATATCCGTCTTCTCCCACATTTCCTTTAAGGGTATATACATAAAAGAAACATCATATTCATACATCCCGGAGTTGAAAACGCCACTCACCCTAGCAACAAACGACAAAGGAGCAAAACCAAAAGGAGTCGTCTTGCCAAATGGAAGGATAACCCGGACCTTATTCCCCACCTTCACGCCCAACATCTTCATGAGCTGAGAGCCCATAATAATACCACCACCCCCGGGGTTACCGCGGATATATTTCATTAATGATTCACCTCTGTGAAACTCCATTCCGTTCAACACAGCTCCCGTTGACAATCCGTTAGCAGAAACAATACACTGGGTCACAAGTACCGGATAAACAGAAGATACTCCCTTCATTCCAGAAATCGTCTTCATCAATTTGTTGTCCATGCGGAAGGTTCCTGAAAAGCTTCTTATTATTACATTGGGTGTGGCACCCACAATCTTGGACTGGAGTTCCTGATCAAAACCACTCATAACCCCCATAACTATAATAAGCGCAGCTACACCTATAATTATACCAAGAATTGACATGAGAGAAGAAAAGGAAATAAACCTATTTTCACCTCTCGGTTTTATATACCTTAGGGCAAGGAAGGATTCAAAGTTCATCTACTGTTTCTTAAAGGGTTTTCCAGCGCCAAATCAAGCACTTCATCCATACGCTTAACAAAGTGGTAACGAAGATCCTTCACTTTTATCTGTTCTTCTATCTCCCTTGCATCCTTCTTATTGTCGTGCGGCACAATAATATCAGTTATACCAGCCCTCAGCGCAGCCAGGGTTTTCTCCTTTAACCCTCCTATGGGCAACACCCTGCCAGTTAAAGTTATCTCTCCTGTCATCGCTACAGCGTTCTTAACCGGAACACTCGTCAAGCATGAGATCAACGCCGTAGCTATAGTAATGCCCGCGCTAGGCCCATCCTTCGGAGTAGCTCCCTCAGGTACATGGATATGAAAGTCATACTTCTGGTAGAAATCCTCATCCAGAGCGAGCTTCTCATAGTTTTATCTTGCATACGTGACAGCAGCCTGAGCAGATTCCTTCATTACATCACCTAAGG
>CAZERD010000030.1:0-16656 GCA_964515405.1 uncultured Desulfurellales bacterium | reverse complement strand
ACCTACCATCGTGTATATATTCACACTGGCAAAACCCATGCTTATAAATATCAATGCCCCTGTAACGGAAAGGGGAGCACTTATCAGCACAACAAACGGATCCCTGAAACTCTCAAACAGAGCAGCGAGAACGAGATATATTATGAGTAGAGCAAACACAAATGTAATCAGCATAGAAGAGCCTTCCTTGACAAACTGACGAGACATACCAGAGAAGTTATACGTAAACCCCTTAGGCAACACCTTTTTAGCTTCCTTTTCAAGAAAAGCAAGCGCTTCCCCCAGGCTCACTCCGGGTTTCATCACCCCACTTATGGTGGCACAATTAAGCTGCTGAAAC
Organism: uncultured Desulfurellales bacterium; assembly: GCA_964515405.1. Lineage (GTDB taxonomy): Bacteria > Campylobacterota_A > Desulfurellia > Desulfurellales > CAZERD01 > CAZERD01. The sequence goes on along the minus strand of CAZERD010000030.1, from coordinate 16,316 downwards.
TGGTTCAACGATTGCGGCTGGACGGTTTCCCTCATAGATACCACGCTGGATAGCGGAATTAATTTACCCGACCCACTTCTTATGTAGTAACCACCCAACATGCCTGGGTAAGCTCTATAAATATCCAGAACTTGAGGGATAACTTTGTAAGAGTAGCCTTTATAACTAAACCTATTCACATAATTACCACCAAGCATCACTGTTAAATCGTTGCTTATATCTTTCATCGTCAGACCGAGCTCATGAGCTTTTTCCCTATTTATCACGAACCTCATCTCAGGCATGTTGAACTTCAGATCGCTATCCACGTAAAGAAACAAGCCACTCTTCTTTGCACGCCTAACCATCTCATTGGCTACCCTATATATCCGCCGGTAGCTACCCGTAGATTCAATAATAAATTGAACAGGTAAACCACGCGCCCCAGGGAGACTAGGAAGAGGAAAAGCAACCGCCTTGAGACCCGTTATGGTATTCAACCCCTTCTGGAGAACAGGCAGTATTTCCATCTCACTCCTCCTACGTTCACTCCATGGTTTTAATATTATCCCGGAAAACATATTGTTGTTAGATCTAAATCCCAAGATTTCAAAATAAGATTTCGCTTCAGGAAAACTCCTATATATCTTGTTCATTTCCCTACCGTAAAACAGCAACTGATCAAGCGTTGAGTCAGGTGCACCCTGGGCTATCACGAATATAGCTCCCTGATCTTCGGTTGGAGCAAGCTCCTTCCTTGAAGTGGAATAGAGAAAATAAGCGCTAACAGAAACAACAATTACCACAAAGACAACAATAGGTGTTGAATCAAGTACACCCCTAAGAAACCTAACATATCCCTTCCTAATAGCAGAAAACAAGCGATCCAATAATAGTCCAAATCCCTTTCTTCTGCCCGGCTTCAGCATAACCGAACTTAACATCGGCGAAAGCGTAAGAGCTATAACACCTGAGATAACAACATCCCCAGCAAGTGTAAACGCAAACTCCTTAAATAAAGCACCGGTGAGCCCTCCCATAAACCCTATAGGCAGAAAAACCGCCACAAGCGTTATGGACATGGCTATTATCGGGTTTACAAGCTCCCTTGCACCAACGATAGCAGCCTCAAGGGGACTTTTGCCCTCTTCAATATGTCTGCTCACGTTCTCAACCACAACTATCGCATCATCTACAACAAGGCCTATCGCCAGCACCATGGCAAGCAAGGTAAGCAAATTAATAGAGTAATTCATAATCCACATCATGAACAAACCACCAACGATAGACAGAGGAATCGCCACAACAGGTACAATGACACTCCTGTACGAGCCCAGGAACAAGAATATAACCACAACAACGATTAGAAGAGCCTCAATCATTGTTTTTATCACTTCATGTATAGAATCCTTTATGTAAAGAGTTCCATCATACACCACAGACATATGTAGAAATGAGGGTAGTTGTTCCTGTATGGAGGGCAATTCTGCCTTGATGTTCTTTATCACAGTCAACGGATTAGCCGCAGGCGTTGTATATATTGCCATAGCAATAGCATTTTGCGAATTGTATGTGGCAGCAGAATTGTAACTCTCAGCCCCAAGTGCAACGGTTGCAACATCCTTTATCTTTATGGGCACCCCATGAATTGTTTTTATCACCATATCCTTAAAAGTCTCAACAGAATGGATATCAGTGGAAGCTGTAAGATTTACCTGTATGTATCTTCCTTTCGTATAGCCTATAGTAGACAGATAATTGTTTGAAGCAAGTGCTTTATAAACGTCAACCGGAGTCATATGATACTCCGCCAACTTAACCGGATTGAGCCATATCCTCATTGAAAAATTCTTGTTACCAAAAATGGCAGCCCGTGCTACACCATCCACAGACTGCAACTTCGGTTGAACAACCCTTCTCAAATACTCCGTTATCTGAGCTCCAGACATCTTTTTGGAATAAAAGCTGAGAAACATATATGGAACATCCCTTCCAGTAGACTTACTTATCACAGGTGCCTCAGACTCTCGCGGGAGAGTATTTCTTACAGCTGCAACCTTTGAACTAATCTCCGTGAGGGCAGCATTAGGATCATAGTTGAGCTTCATAAATACCTGAATCCTACTCACCCCCTTGCTACTGGAGGCAATCATATAATCTATACCCTCAGCAGATGCTATAGACTGTTCAAGAGGCGTGGTTATAAAACCCTTTACAAGACGCGCACTCGCACCAACATACACGGTGGTAACAGTAATTACGGTGTTTTCCGTTTTTGGAAATTCTCTAACGTTCATCTTAAAAACGGACCTTAGGCCTAAAAACAGTATAATCAAACTTATCACAGTTGACAAAACGGGCTTCTTGATGAAAATGTCTGTGAACTTCATTGTCCCTGAGAAAGGATATAAGGCTTATTTTTCACAACAACCAAAGATCCATTACGCAGTTTAAGTTGGCCAGCTATTACCACTTCCTCGTGGGGTTTCAATCCACTCTTCACGATAACCCACTGCCCAAACCTAGCCCCCAATTTCACATACTTTCTTACAGCCACAAGCAACTTTCTACCATTTACCGTTTTATGTTCCACAACAAACACTGTGTCTCCATACAGATTGTAGCTGATAGCAAGAGCCGGCACAGCAACAACCCTCTTTGAGGGAAGAACAACAGACACGTAAGCAAACATCCCGGGTCTCAGCCAACCATTACGATTAGGAACAATAGCCCTCACTTTGACACTGCGAGTGTATTCATCTGCCGTGGGACTAATAACAAATACCTTTCCTCTGAAAAGCTTGCTAGGATAAGCATCGCTCCTGACCACAACCGCTTGCCCCAGCTTGACCTTCGTTACAACACTTTCGGGCACAGAAAAATCCACATAAATCGGCTTCATCACCGTCAGTGAAACCAAAGGCTGCCCTGGATTCACATACTCCCCAAGGTTAACATTCTTAATTCCCAACACCCCACTAAACGGAGCTCTTATATTTTTCTTTTCTATAACTGTTTCAACCTGCTCAATTGAAGCCTTTACTTGCCTCAGAGTAGAAACAATCTGCTCATATTTAGCCCTAGAGACAGCACCCTTTCTGTAAAGCCTTGAGTACTTATCATAATTAAACTCAGCAAGGGTCAATTGAGCTCTATACCGCTTAAGTTCTGCCCTTTCTGTAGAATCATCAAGTTTAACAAGAAGCTTACCTCTCCTTACGAAATCACCTGAATGAAAGTATATACCCACTACACGCCCATTTATCTCTGGCTCAACCTCAACAGACTCTACAGCAACAACATCTCCAATCGCTTTAATAGACGGACTATAATCTTTGAGCTCAGAAAAGGCCGTAGAAACATATACAGGTGGAGGCTTATAATGAGAAAAGTACCTGTTCATCTCGTAGAAACCAACGTATTTAAAAGCAAAAATGCCACCAAATACCAAGAGCAAGACAATAAAGACAACAATAAAGCGTTTAAGCATGGCGGGACTCCTAATAAACCTTCCCTATCGCTCTTTCAAGTTGTGCCTTATACATTTCATACCCGTAAATCGCCTTGTAATAGTTCATCTCAGCCTGGGTCAAGTACGTACGAGCATCCAACACTTCCGTGGATGTAACAAGCTGCTGCCTGTATTGGAGATTGGCGATTCTGAAGTTCTCATGAGCCTCCTTTAGGGCTGTCTTAGCCGTGATTATATTCTCCTTAGCTGCTCTTAAGCTCAACAGAGCCTGTTTAACCTGAAGCTTCACATTATTAAGCGTGGAGTAAAAACTATCCAGAAGAGAAGCCTTCTTAAACTTAGCTTCCTGAACCTCGTCAGAGGTCTTAAACCAGTCAAATATGGTCCACTGAATCTTTAGGCCGACCATCTCATTATGCTGATTGCTTAACTCATTGCTTGAAGCAAGCATATTCTGACCAGACTGTGAATAGGAAGCAAACATAGAAATATGCGGATAGTAGTTGCTTTCAGCAAGCTTAATATACAAATGAGCTTCCTTCAGCTTAAGCCTCAGTGACTCAAGCTGAGGACGATGCAACAAAGCATAACCTATAAGCTTGCGTAGTGAATACCTCCCATATGGTACAGAACCAACATCTCTTAACTTCACTGGCAGATTTATATCTCTTGACAGCAATACATTCAGTTTAGAAATGGCTATCCTAAGATTAGCTCCCGCTTGGGCCTCAAACTGAACAGCATTCGCCAGCGCTACCCTTGATTTAAGCAAATCATTGTAGGCTATTAGTCCCTGTTTATAAAACATCTCTGCATCTCTTTCGTGGGCCCTAAGCTGTTTTACTTGTTCCCTTGCAACATCAAGCTCCCTTTCAGCAAGAAGTACATTAAAATAAGTCATCTTCACCTTCTCTGCAACATTTAACACGGCAATTCTCTTCTCCACCCTGGCAACATCTACACCTACAGCGGCAAGCTCTCTCTTTGTGATAAGAGCAAAACCCATAAATACAGGCTGTACCAACTCCACAGACCACTCAACACTCGTCTTCGAACCAACAGGACTTTTGCCCCCAGGAAAATAAATATAATCTCCATTCGGAATACCATTGGGACCAAAAACCGGGATCTTAGCTGGAGAGGTAACCGAATAAGGCACATCTTTTAGTCTCGTAGCAGAATAGTTGAACTCAATGCTAGGGAGTAGGGACTTCGTAGCCACTCTAAAACTATAATAGGAAACCTTTATCTGTTGCTCCGCACCTTTTATCAGATAATTATTGTGTATAGCTGTATCAATAGCCCTACGAAGAGTAAAGAAATTGCTTTCAGAATAAGCACATTTAACACTTAACAAAACAAACAAAAGGACAAAACCAATCAATCGTTTAGTTAAATCAAACCCCATAAAACCCCCTTTTTTTGCACAATTATATGGACACCACCATCAAAGTCAACACAATAAAAACGTCCAAAAACTTGCCAATGGAAATAAAGACTGATAAATTCTCCCATGAAAAGCAATGACAGGAGCAGTAGAAATGGGTAAGAGATTTACCGTGAAAGGCAGGATATGGATAGAGGGAACAAACGGCGCCTTCCTCGGCTACGGAAGGATAAAACTGCTTGAAAAAATAAGGGAAACAGGTTCCATATCGGAGGCAGCCAGAGCAACAAACATGTCCTATAAACACGCATGGGACCTGTTAGAATCAATGAACAGGCAGGCAAGAAGAAAACTGACAATAACCTCAACAGGAGGTAAGGGAGGAGGCGGAACAAAACTCACAAAGTACGGCGAAGAAGTCATAGAAAAGTTCTGGAAAATGTGGGAGGAATTTGAACAGTTTCTCAACGAAAAGACTTTGGAATGGTAGGAAGAGAAGAAGGATTGCAAAGGTATCTTTTTTTGCTATAATTCAAACAAAAGCTTAACAAGGAGGAAAAATGGTTGAAATCGCCGTGGAAAGGTTAAAACCAACCAAAACAAAAATACATATAGAAATACCAAAGGAAGAAATTGAAAGAAAACAAAGTGAAATAGTAAATAGATTAAAGAAAAGCGTAAAAATAAAAGGATTCAGAAAAGGCAAAACCCCCAAGGAAGTAATACTCAGGAACTATAAAAAGGAGATAGAAGAAGACCTTAAAAGGGATTTAATGGTCTCAGCATACCAGTTTGCGGTCTCAGAAAACGAGCTGCATACCGTATCAGAACCCGTCTTCACGGACGTAACCTATGAGGAGAACAAATTCCTAAGCTTCGATGCTACTGTGGATGTGAAACCAGAGTTTGAGTTGAAAGAGTATAAAGGCATATTGATAACGAAAAAACCTGTGAAAGTAACAGATGAAGAAATCAACACAGCGCTTGAGGAAATAAGAGAAGCATTTTCCACCCTGAAAGAGAAAGAGGGCGAAGCACAAGAAGGAGATGTAGTAGTATTTGACTTGGAAACAATGGATGAAAAAACCTCAGAACCAATAAAAGAACTCATGAGCGATGATATACAAGCAGAGTTAGGCAAAAAACAGGTAATAAATGAGATAGAACAGCATATATTAAACATGAAAGCAGGAGAGACAAAAGAGTTCACAGCGGAATTTGACGAAAAATACCCTTTAAGAGTATTAAAGGGAAAAAAAGTCAAATTTAAGCTAACGCTAAAATCTGTAAAGGAAAAGAAACTGCCAGAACTCAACAATGAGTTTGCCCAAAGGATCCATAACAACTTTAAAACCGTTGAGGACCTGAAAGAAGACATCAAAGAAAGACTAACAAAAAAAAAGGAAACCGAAGAAATCTCCCGCCAAAAGGACGAACTACTTGATAAATTGCTCAGCGAATACAACTTTGAGCTCCCCGATAGCCTGGTGGATAAGGAAGCGAATCAGATGATAATGGAGTACGTTCGTGAAATGTACTACATGGGCGTGGACATATCCTCAGACGAGTTCAAGCCCAAAACCCTGAGGGAAAAATTTGAAGAGGAAGCAAAAAAGAGAGTCAAAACAACCATACTATTCCTCGAAATAGCAGATAAAGAAGGCATTGACGTCTCAAATAGCGAAATAAAACAAGCAATAGCAGAAGAAGCCAGCAGAAGAGGAACCAGTTTTGAGGAACTCCACAAGTACTATGAGGAGAGAAATCTCCTAAGCGTCATAAAGATGGAAATCCTTGGCGAAAAGGTACTGGACTTTTTGCACAAACACGCTAACATTTCAGAAGAGGGGCAGGAAACCCCAAAAGACAAGGAGGAACATGAGCTTAGTACCAGTAGTGATTGAACAGACCCCGCAGGGGGAAAGGGCCTACGATATATACTCAAGGCTTCTGAAGGATAGAATAATCATGTTGAGTGGTGAGATAGATAATTATATGTCAAGTATAATAGTCAGCCAGCTACTTTTTCTCGAGTCAGATAATCCTGAAAAAGAAATATTCCTTTATATCAACAGTCCGGGCGGTACTATAACAAGCGGGCTTGCCATATATGATACCATGCAGTATATAAAATGCGACGTATCAACAATATGCGTTGGTGAGGCAGCATCAATGGCAGCCATACTGTTGGCTTCAGGTGCAAAAGGGAAACGATATGCCCTACCCCACTCAAGAATAATGATACACCAGCCGATAGGTGGGGTCACAGGACAGGCAACAGAAATAGATATACATGCCCGGGAAATATTGAAACTAAGGAAGGAAATAAACAAAATACTCGCTCAACATACAAACAAAAGGGTGTCCACGATAGAAAAGGATACGGAAAGGGATTACTTTATGAGTGCCACAGAAGCTATGAAATATGGCATAATAGACAAGGTTATAACAAAGAGAGAGGAGGATGCAAAAAATGAAATCAATGAGCGGAAATAGCGGAAAGGGTCCTCTCAGGTGTTCTTTCTGTGGCAGAACTCAAGACGAGGTAAAGAAACTAATAGCCGGCCCTGGAGTTTATATATGCGATGAGTGTGTAGCTCTGTGTAACGAGATACTATCAGAAGACTTGGAAAGAGAAATAAAGGGAGACTCCAGCGAAAAAAGGCTATCTCCAAAGGAAATATATGAGAAATTAAACGAGTATATTATTTCGCAGGATCAGGCCAAAAAAACACTTTCAGTCGCCGTGTACAACCACTATAAAAGGATAAGCCATATGGACAAAGGCAAAAACGATGTTGAACTTGAGAAAAGCAACATACTGCTCATAGGACCGACAGGGACTGGAAAAACCTTACTTGCCAGAACTCTTGCAAAAATACTCAATGTTCCGTTTGCAGTAGCAGATGCAACAAGCCTAACAGAAGCCGGTTACGTGGGGGAGGACGTTGAAAACATACTAGTTAGACTGCTTCAAGCGGCTGACTACAACGTAGCGTTGACGCAAAAAGGAATTGTCTACATAGACGAAATAGACAAAATAGCAAGGAAAGGTGAGAATCCTTCCATAACAAGGGACGTATCTGGAGAAGGTGTACAACAGGCACTGCTTAAAATAATAGAGGGAAGTGTCGTAAACGTGCCCCCATATGGAGGTAGAAAACATCCACAACAAGAATTTATCCAAGTGGATACAACAAACATTCTCTTCATCTGCGGTGGAGCGTTTGATGGGTTGGAAAACATCGTAGCAAAGAGATTAAATAAAAAGAGTATCGGGTTCACAAATCCGCTAACATCCAACAAGGACGTGGACAAGGATGAGCTCCTAAGGGAAATAATACCAGATGACCTTGTAAAATATGGACTCATTCCTGAACTTGTAGGCAGACTTCACATAGTGGCAACCCTAGAAAGCCTGAAAGAAGAAGAGTTTATACAGATACTCAGGGAACCCAAAAATGCTCTGGCCAAACAATATACAAAGATGTTTGAAATGGATAACGTAAAGCTCAAAATCACAGAGGATGCCTACAGAGCTATTGCCAGAAAAGCCATGGAGAGAGGCGTTGGAGCCAGGGGTTTGAGAAGCATAATGGAAGACATCATGCTTGATATAATGTACGAAATCCCATCCATGGAAGATGTATCAGAGTGCATTATAAACGAAGACGTGGTTGAAAAAAAGAAAAAACCCGTCCTTGTCACAAAACCAAAGCACAAGAGCGCTTGAGGTCCCTGTATGAACATGCACGGCACCACTATAATATGCGTCAGAAAGGAAAACACTGTAGCCATAGGCGGGGATGGACAAGTCACCCTCTCCGACACAGTAATGAAATCAAATGCAAAAAAAATCAGAAGAATAGGAGAGGGAAAGGTATTAGTGGGGTTCGCAGGATCTACGGCAGATGCATTCACGCTGTTTGAAAAACTAGAAGAAAAGCTTGAAAAATACTCAGGTAATCTAACAAGGGCCTCTGTTGAGCTAGCCAAGGACTGGAGAACAGATAGGATACTCAGAAGGCTTGAAGCCCTTCTTATAGCAGCAGACAAACAATCAACATTCATAATATCGGGAAATGGAGATGTGCTTAGCCCGGACGATAACATATGCGCCATAGGATCCGGAGGAAACTACGCCCTATCAGCGGCAAAAGCACTGCTAAAGTACAGCAACCTGTCAGCAAGGGAAATCGTGGAAGAATCCCTAAAAATAGCCTCTTCCATATGTATATATACAAACTCAAACATCACCGTTGATGTTCTGGAGGAATGAATGAAAGAACTTACCCCACGGGAAATAGTAAAGTTTCTGGATAAATACATAATAGGACAAGACGAAGCAAAAAAGGCCGTAGCTGTCGCTCTAAGAACAAGGTACAGAAGATCCAAAGTGCAAGAAGACATACGGGAAGAAATAACACCCAAGAACATCCTGATGATAGGACCAACTGGAGTTGGCAAAACAGAACTGGCGAGGAGAATGGCCAAGATAGTAAATGCTCCGTTTATAAAGGTCGAAGCAAGCAAATTCACTGAGGTGGGATATGTAGGAAGAGACGTTGAATCCATGATAAGAGACTTGGTCAGAGTTAGCTATGAAATGGTTAAATCCGAAGAACTGGCAAAGGTTGAAAGTAAAGCTGAAAAACTCGCAGAGGAAAGAATAATAGAGGCTCTCATACCTCCTGTAAATAAGGGAGAATACATATACGAACAGGACGATCTGACCAAATTAGAGCACGAGGAAAGGCTAAAAAAAACCCGGGAAAAATTTAGAGATAAACTCAGAAAAGGTGATCTAGATAACAAAATAATAGAAATAGAAATTAACAAGGGGCAGCAGGAAAGCTTTATGCCGTTCATAGAGGTAGCAGCCGCTCCTATAGAAGATATAGACTCAAGCCTGAAGGACATGCTCAATAATCTCATGCCAGGCAGAAAAAAGAAGCGCAAAGTTACAATCAGGGAAGCGAAAAAACTCTTGAAGGAAGAAGAAGCCCAAAAGCTTATAGATCAGGAAAGAGTAAAAGAAAAAGCTGTATACAAGGCCGAAAACTACGGCATAGTGTTCATCGACGAAATAGATAAGATAGCCGGAAAGACGTCTGGCTCAGGTCCAGATATATCGAGGGAAGGAGTCCAAAGGGATCTACTCCCTATAGTAGAAGGCAGCAGCGTAAATACAAGATATGGAACTGTCAAAACGGATCATATACTGTTCATAGCAGCGGGTGCATTTCACGAATCAAAACCCAGCGATTTAATACCAGAACTCCAAGGTAGGTTTCCAATAAGAGTGGAACTCAACGCACTATCAAAGGATGACTTCGTCAAGATACTCACAGAACCCAAAAACGCCCTGATAAAGCAGTATCAAGCTCTACTGGCAGCGGATGGCATAGAGATTGACTTCACACAAAAAGCTATAGAAAGGATAGCTGAAATAGGAGAAGCAGTAAATAAAAAAACAGAGAATATAGGTGCAAGAAGATTACACACACTTATGGAAAAGCTTCTTGAAGATATATCCTTTGAGGCACCGGACATTCCTCAAAAACAGATAACCATAGACAAATACTACGTGGACAAAAAACTCAAGAACATAGCTGAAGACAAAGACCTAAGCAAGTACATCCTTTAACCTACGCTCCATAGACTCACACAGAGAACTCAACGTATACCTCTTCTTAACCGATACAGTATGCCATACCCCAGAAAGCCTCTCAACAACATTCCTAACAGACCACGAGATGGCCTTAGCATCTTTCTTGTCTGACTTCGTAAAAACCACTTCAAACTCTATACCGCTTGCCCGCAGCCACTCAAGAAGCTGAGTATCCATATCTGTTATTCTAATTCTGGAATCCACAAGTACATAAACAATCCTTATGTCGCTCGACTTCCTGAGGTAACTATCAATCACCACAGACCATCCTTTCAACACGGCCTTGGATCTTTTGGCATAACCATAACCCGGCAGGTCCACCAGATAAAATCTCTGATTCACAAGGAACAGGTTTATGGAAGCAGTTTTACCTGGAGTTTTGCTTACTCTCGCAACGGAACTACACAACAGTGCATTGATCAAAGAGGACTTACCAACGTTACTCCTACCAGCGAAAACAATTTGAGGAAGCCAAACTTCCTCAAATTTCCACATGGACTTATGGAATAAAGAAGACTTGATAAACTCACACCCGCAAAAGCTCACACCTCAGAAATCACTTTCGCTATGAGATCACCCATTTGGGACGTATTAACAAGCTTCTTGCCCTCACTCATTATGTCCTTAGTCCTATACCCCATCTCAAGGACAGTATCAATCGCTCTCTCAACTGCATCCGCTTCTCTATCAAGCTCAAGTCCATACCTCAGCATCATGGCAGCAGACTCGATTTGAGCTATAGGGTTAGCTATACCAAGTCCAGCTATATCTGGAGCAGATCCATGAATCGGTTCAAACATACCTACCCTACCGCCTATACTAGCAGAGGCAAGCATACCTATAGAACCTGTAAGCATACTCGCCTCATCTGAAAGTATATCACCAAACATATTCCCTGTAACTATAACATCAAACTGCTTAGGATCCCTAACAAGTTGCATCGCAGCATTATCAACAAGCATGTTGTTGTACTCCACATCCGGATAATCCCTCGCCACATTTTCTGTTATATCCCTCCAGAACTGAGAAACATCAAGCACATTTGCCTTGTCAACGCTTGTGAGCTTTTTTCTCCTTTTCACTGCAATGTCAAAAGCAAGCCTTACAATTCTTTCGACCTCATGAGTAGTATATACCATTGTGTTTATAGCCTTTCTCCCACCACCAGGCTCATCAAATATCCCACGGGGCTCACCAAAGTAGATTCCCCCCGTTAACTCTCTCACTACCAGTATATCAACACCTTCCACAACCTCCGGTTTAAGGGTGCTTGCCTTCACCAATTCCTTGAAAACCTTCGCTGGTCTCAAATTTGCATAAGCCGAAAGCGCCTTCCTGATACCCAGCAGACCAACCTCTGGCTTCTTATTGTGAGGAAGTTTTTCCCACTTTGGCCCCCCGACAGCACCAAAAAACAAAGCATCGCATCCCAAAACTGTATCCACAGATTCATTGGGAAGCGGCTCTCCGTACCTATCTATGGCGCACCCCCCTATAAACACCTCAGTATAGGAAAACCTATGCCCAAACTTTAATCCTATCTCATTAAGCACCTTTATCCCTTCATCTACTACCTCAGGGCCTATTCCATCACCTTTCATCACGGCTATTCTAAATTCCCCCATAATCCCTCCACTATCCAACTCCAAGAATCTTTTTAGCATACTCAAACAAGCCACCAGCCCTTATCAAATCCCTCATAAACTCCGGAATAGGAAGCACGCTGTATTCTTCATCCTTTGCAACATCCCTTATTACGCCAGCCTCCATATCCACCTCTATTTCATCCCCACTCTCAATCTCGGAAGGGGCGTCTTCAGACTCAAGTATAGGTAGGCCTATATTAAATGCATTTCTATAAAATATCCTTGCAAAGCTCTTGGCTATCACACAGGAAACCCCACAAGCCTTTATGGCTATAGGCGCATGTTCCCTGCTGGAACCACTACCGAAATTATGCCCAGCCACAATAATGTCCCCAGGGGATACCTTATCAACAAAACTACTATCCACATCTTCCATACAGTGCTTGGCAAGTTCTTCTGGATCAGACGTGTTCAAGTACCTCGCCGGTATGATAACATCTGTATCTATGTTATCACCGAATACCCAAGCTCTACCTTTCATTATCACCCCACAACCTCCTCAGGAGAAATAATCTTACCTGCAACAGCAGAGGCAGCCACAACTGCCGGATTGGCAAGATAAACAAACGACTTCGGAGAACCCATCCTGCCCACAAAATTCCTATTGGACGTCGAAATACACACCTCACCATCACCAAGCACGCCCATATACCCTCCAAGACACGGGCCACACGTAGGTGTTGAAATAACAGCTCCAGCATCTAGGAAAATATCAAAGAGTCCCTTCTTCATCGCCTCCCTGTAAACATCAACAGTAGCCGGAATGATAATCAACCTCACATACTTAGCCACCTTGTTACCGCTGAGCACCTCAGCAGCCATCTCAAGGTCACTAAGTCTACCATTAGTGCACGAACCTATAAAAGCCTGGTCTATCTTTATATCCTTTTTAATCTCACTCACCCCAACCACGTTCTCAGGCAAATGAGGAAAGGCCACCTGCGGCTCTATATTGCCCACATCTATCCTAACCACATCACTATATTCAGCATCCTCATCGCCGTAAACAGGTTCCCAAGTGTCAACCCCATGCGTTCTTAGATACTCAAAGGTCAACTTATCCGGGGGTACTATCCCGTTTTTAGCCCCAGCCTCTATAGCCATGTTGCACATAGTAAGTCTATCATCAACAGGCAAAGACTCAATTACATCCCCCGTAAACTCCATGGACTTATAAAGAGCCCCAGAAACACCTATTCTACCTATAGTGTGAAGAATAAGATCCTTACCACCAACCCACCTGTTCCTCTCGCCTGAATATATAAACTTCATGGAGTGTGGCACCTTAAACCAGGCCTTTCCTGTGGCGAAAGCAAACCCAACATCACTGCTACCCATACCTGTAGCAAATGCCCCCAACGCTCCATGGGTACAGGTATGGGAATCAGCACCAACGACCAGCATACCCGGCTTTATAAAACCCTTCTCAGGAAGCATGGCATGTTCAATACCCACCTCCCCCGCCTCCCAGTAGTTCGGAAGCTTCCATCTTCTTGCGAATTCACGCACTATCCTGCACTGGTTAGCAGAACTAATATCTTTGTTAGGAGTAAAATGATCCGGTATAAGAGCCACCTTCTTCCTATCAAATACCTTTACACCGAGGGAATTCACAAAATCTATCACTATAGGAGCCGTGATATCGTTGGCAAAAGCCAAGTCCACATCTGTAAGAACAATCTCACCAGGCTTTACTTCGTCCTTTCCCGATTTCAACGCCAGTATTTTCTGAGATATAGTCATACCCATAATCATACCCCTGGAGTTTGTTTCCTTTGAGCATCCACAACAGCTACAGCTATCATGTCCAGTATCATTCTCGCCGTAGAGCCCATCTCAAGGGCGTGAGCAGACTGCTTCATACCCACAATAATAGGCCCTATAGGATAAGCACCACCCATTTTGTAGAGCAACTTATACGCTATATTAGCCGAATTCAGATCTGGGAATACCATAACGTTCACATCTCTCTCCTTGAGTCTGTTAAATGGATAGAACGCATCTCTCAATTCCCTATCAGCCGCGATGTTAGCCTGCATCTCACCATCAACAAGCAAATCAGGGTATTTCTCCCTTACTATTTTCACAGCCTCTCTAACTTTCCTTGCTTCTTCCTGTGTATTTGAGCCAAAGTTAGAAAAGGAAAGCATGGCGACAACAGGTTCCTTACCCGCCACATCCTTGTAAAATACAGCCGCTTCATGGGCTATCTCAGCAAGCTGCTCGCTTGTGGGGTTTGGGACCATGGTTGTATCTGCAAAAACATATATCTCATTATTTATCACCATTATATAAATACCTGCCACAACAGAATCCCTCCTTCTCTTATCCAGCACCCTCAATAATGGCTTCACAACTGTAGGATAATTAAACGTGGTACCTATAAGCAGGGAATCAGCATCACCCTGTTTTACCATCATGGATGCAAAGAAAGTCGGTCTGTGCCTTATCAGATAGCAAGCCTCCTGCATAGTGATCCCCTTTCTACCATTCTCCTCAAACAACACGCGGGCATACTCTTTGGATTTCTCATAGTAAAGCGGATCAATAAACTCAATTTTCTCAAGGAGAGATTCCTTCAATCCAATATCTCTTATTTTTTTAGCCACATCATCCCTGGTAAAACTCCTTGCGCCAACAAACACAGGTTTAACTATACCCTCATCAACAGCATCCGAAACAGCTCTTAGTATCTCTTCATCAGTAGTCTCTGTAAACACTACCCTCTTGGGATTTTCTCTAGCCCTGTCATAGATATATCGGGTAACGGACCTTATTTGATCAACTCGCGTGAGGAGTACCTCTCTATAGGCATCAATATCTATACTGTCAACCCTCGCTGCACCCGACTCCACGGCAGCCTTAGCCACAGCGGGCGCAACGTAGAAAAGAGCACGTGGGTCAAATGGCTTTGGAATGATGTAATCACGACCAAATTCAAGTTTCTTGAGCCCATAAGCTTTCAACACACTCTCAGGTATCTCCTCCTTTGCAAGCTGAGCGAGAGCCCTAGCAGCAGCCATTTTCATCTCTTCATTTATCATCTTCGCTTGAACATCAAGGGCCCCTCTAAACAGAAATGGGAAGACAAGAACATTATTTATCTGATTTGGATAATCACTCCTCCCTGTACCCATTATCACGTTGGGGTTAGCTTCTTTAGCCACCTCGTACTTTATTTCTGGATCCGGATTAGCAAGCGCAAATATGATAGGGTTCTCATTCATACTCCTCACCATATCAGCCGTTAACACATCAGCGGTTGAAACACCAACAAATATGTCAGCACCCTTTATAGCGTCCTCAAGGGTATAGACATCCCTATCTGTAGCAAAAAATCTCTTGTACGGATTTAAATCCTCCCTATCTTGTCTTATGACACCCTTAGAGTCAAGCATTATAATATTTTCTTTCCTTATACCCAAAACCATATAGAATTTGGCACACGCTATGCCCGCAGCCCCTGCACCATTAACGATAAGAACAGCTTCCTCCCACTTCTTGCCTGCTATTTCCATAGCATTTATGAGTGCAGCCCCGGAGACTATAGCTGTCCCATGCTGATCATCATGAAACACAGGGATAGACATCCTCTCTCTCAACTTCTCCTCAATATAGAAGCATTCTGGAGCCTTAATATCCTCGAGATTAACACCGCCAAAGGTAGGTTCAAGGGCAGCAACTATATCTATTATCTTATCTGGATCTGTTTCATCTACCTCTATATCAAATACATCTATATCGGCAAATTTCTTAAACAGATTGCCCTTTCCCTCCATCACAGGTTTACTCGCCAAAGCACCTATATTACCAAGTCCCAAAACTGCCGTGCCATTCGATATGACCGCTACAAGGTTACCCTTGGCCGTATATCTATAAGCCAAGTGAGGATCCTTATGAACCTCCAAAGAAACCTCAGCCACCCCAGGGGTGTAAGCAAGGGATAGATCCTTTTGAGTGCTGAAGGGTTTTGTAACCCTCACCTCAATCTTACCAGGTCTGCCTGACCTGTGGTATTCCAGAGCTTCCTTCCTTAATTGTTTCTTTTCCATGGTACCCCCTTAGAAAAAATATAGCTTCCCCATTATAGAACATTGAACATAAATATCAATCCTATATAGGAGTAATTCTCGTAAAAACGGAGAGGGCGGGATTCGAACC
>CAZERD010000029.1:0-17223 GCA_964515405.1 uncultured Desulfurellales bacterium | reverse complement strand
ATTATATTCTCTTTAAACCTGCAATTAGGAGGCAAAATGGAGCTCATTTTTACTAGGTTGGTATTCCCAACCCCGCTCTTAAGGAGGGCAACATCAAATGCATTGAGTTCAGAAATACCCTCGCCATAGGCACACTTCAACGTATATATATTGGGCACCCTCTCAAACATCTCTTGCCTCCTGAGAATTATGAAAAAGATGAACCGAGTTGTGGTGACTGCTTCAAGAATTGGGGCTTAAACTGAAGCTCCTCAACTCCGAGCACGCCCCTCAGCAACTCCCTTTCTTCCGTGTGTTTTGGATGTAAAAGTTTCTTCAGATACTCGTGCGCCTTCCATGGATCCGCCGCATCACCGCAGGTGAAATAATCAACGGCAGCATAACCATACTCAGGCCACGTATGAATGGATAGGTGAGATTCAGCGATAATTACAACACCGCTCACCCCGAAGGGTTCAAAACGCCTGAAAGAGGAAGAAATAACCGTAGCATTAGCCGCCACTGCGGCTTCCCTGAGAAGTTCCTCAAGCCTCCCAGGATCATCCAGTAAAGCCCTGTCACACTCAAAGTACTCAGCCAAAATGTGTCTTCCAAGTGCCTTCACTCATGTACCCTCCTTTATAAAATAAAATTTCACAAGCTCTAAGAACTTGCGTGAGGGAATATAACATCTAACCTACTAAAAGTCAAAAATTTACCCTCATCCAGTCTATAAAAACCAAAAACAAAAAAACAGAGCTACTTTAAACCCAGAAAACCCTTCTTTAAATATCCTTTAGCTGGTCTAGGCCCAACGAACACCCTTTCAATTGCCCTTATAAGTGCACCACTACGCACTTTACCCACTTTCCTACCATCTATCAACACAACAACGCATTGCCTTTCCGGGAGCAGCACAATGGATATATCTTCCCCGCTTTTTATGCTATTCTTGAACAATTCCATAAACTTCTTTACATACCAGGTCTTCTCCACCCCCTGAGGGTTAGAGTATTTAAAATCATCAATGAACGCATCCCTGAATTGAGAATGGGATACAGACCTAAGAAAATGCATGAATATAACTTTTGGATTTTTGTCGTCCACAACCGCTCTGTAGCTCCTTAATGGTTTCTCTGTGTAGAAAGCACCTATGTACACCTTTATTGCAAATATTGTAGCTGTTCTCACAGCATACCCATTCAATCTCAACGTTTTGTTGGAATATTTAATGGTATCCTTGAGATGATACCCTGCTACTGTGATACCTAAAGCAAACCCAGGAATAGCAAGAAAGATGACAACACCAGCGATAAGGTATCTCAACCTCATAGATCACCTCCACCAAGCTCTTTCTATAAATATAGAAAAACAATACAAAAAAACAAGCTGATTGACACCTATAATACCTTTTCCTAAAATCCATATTCAATGGATAAGAAAACTTTAAAGCTTATATATGCCATACTATCCATAACCCTCATAATAGGTGTAGCTGCCGCCTACAAAGAGGCACGAGAATCCTTGACCACTTTAAACATAGAAACAGCATATGTGTATCCAAAACTCCTATACATTGTTTCACCAAGCCCCTCATACATAAAAACCGTGTATGTAAAACCAGGTGCAATAGTCAAGAAAGCTCAACCCCTGGTAATGCTCGATGATTCTATACTAAGAAAAACACTGCAAATGTACAAAACAGAGCTTGAGAATGTGGTAGAAAGAGAACACATCGTGGAAGCCCTGTATAGTGCAAAGATACTGAAAATAAAGAAGACAATTTCTCAGGTTGATTCCGAAATAAAAGCATTGGGATACGAGCTCAAACTACAGAAAGAAAGAGAGAGAATGGAAACAAACTCCATAAAAAACCAAATAGCCAGCGAAATCCATAGAATAACAACACTCAAAACAAACATATCCCTGCTCAATCACCTGTTGAGCTTGTGTAACAGGCAAGTCAAAGGCGAATGCACTGTATTCAGAGCAAACCTTGACCTCCTACGCAGCAAAATAACATACGAGCGACACGCTATAAATCTCCTCAAGGAAAAAATACAAACCCTGAACACCATTGAAAAATACATTGAAATGGGCATACAATCATCCATAGATTCAAAGAAACAAGAAAAACTAAACCTAAAGGCCACAATAAATGAAAACTCCCAAGTGGAACAGCTAAAACTAAAACAACTCGCCCTTGAAATGCTGAGATTGGAAAACAAAATACGAGCAACTGACATAAAGATATCCTACCTTGCCATAGCAAGCCCTTTGAATGGAATAGTATACAAGATCTACAGAGCACCTGGAACCTACGTAGAGCGCGGACAGAAGATTGCATCCATTTACAGTCCCCGGGACGTGCTAATAAAAATGATCCTCCCGGCCTCCTATATAAAATACGTAAAAGTGAACAGCAAGGTCACAGTATATCAACCAGACGGCAAAGAAACCATCCCAGGCACAATTATATCGCTTCAGTCATCCCACGGAAACATCTCAGCGCTCATAAACATCCCTATCAAATACAAACTCTCCTTAAAGCCCTTTTCACCCATTAGAGTTAAAATAAATACCTCCGATAAGACAACCCCTTGACTTTTCAAAAAACAGCTATAAACAATATGCAATGGAAGAAGTAGGCATTCTGTGCAGCTATGTGCCAGTAGAACTACTAATGGCAGCAGGCTTGATGCCTGTAAGAATATTACCCGAAACATTATCCCAAAGAGGGGCTGTGTTCCTAGATACCAATTACTGCCCATATATACTCAACACATTCTCCGAAGGGTTGGATGGAAAATACGACTCACTGTCGGGTTTAATCTTTGCAAACTCCTGCGACGGAATGAGAAGACTTTACGATACGTGGCGCAAGATAATAAACAAACCAAAATTCATCTATTTCATGAACTTGCCGTTCTCGACAAACAAAATCATTTTTCTACAAGAGCTTGAGAAACTCATAAAGTCTATTGAGAAAGCTTTCTCAACAAACATCACAGAGAGCAGACTTCAGGAGGCAATAAAGGAAGCCAACAAACAAAGAAAAAACTCTCTTAAGCACATTAAAAACAAAACAAACAGCAAAAAACTGATTGTATCCGGAACCATACTAAATACAGATGAGCTCCAGGATATACTTGGAGAAACAACAATCATCCACGAAGATCTCTGCAATTCCAACAGATACCTCGACATGGAGATTAAAGAAACCAAAGAACCACTAACAGCAATAGCGGAAGCATATATGAAACGCATTCAATGCCCAAGAATGTGCTCAACGATTGACAGGGCTTACAATCTACTAAGGATTGCAAAGGAATCAGAGGCAGATGGTGTAATACTCTATGGACTAAAATTCTGCGACACATTTTTATTCTCAGCACCTCGGATAAAAAAAGAACTAAAAGAGCATGGTATACCTGTCTTGATGGTTGACGGTCTATTTAGACCAGCCTCATTCGCAGGACTAAAAACAAGACTTCAAGCCTTCCTGGAAATGCTATGAATGAAAAAACCATTGCTTCTCTCATCAAATCACCCATATCTCTACCCATAAGACTGCTTGAAAACACGGCCACATCGGTGTGGTTGGGCTTTATGTCAAAAAGATTCAGAGAAGCATCTAGAAAGCCTGTAGTGTGGAGTAATGGATTCATGCCATCGGAATTCCTCTATGCCTCAGGTATGATCCCCATATTTCCAGAACCCGCGGCTGGATTCTTTTCATACTTAGGATTCGGGGGGAAGCTCGTATCCGAGGGTGAGAAACTGTTCTCAAGTGACCTATGCTCATTCTACAAAGCAGGATTTGGAATGATGCGGAAGAATATACTACCAAAACCGAGTGCTGTAGTAGTCACATCCCACATATGCAACGGCTCAGTAAAATTCTTTGAAGAAGCAGCCAATTTTTATCGGTGTCCGTTTTACCTAGTAAACGTCCCATACGGAAACGACGGAGCAGCAATAAGGGTGCTCAATGAACAGCTCATAAGACTCAGTGCAGAGCTACACATAAAACCAGAAAGACTAAGGAATTCAATAAAGCTTTCAAACGAAGCCAGAAAAATACTGCTTGAAATAAACAAAATGCGTATGCTCTCACCGTCGCCTATGAACGCCGATGAATCTCTCGGTTTTGTATCAAGCATGTATTTCTCCTGCTGGGGTTCTCCAGAGTGCGTTAAATTTTACAAAGCCTTGCTCCGCATGTTAAAAAAAAGAAAACCATCACAGGAAAGATTCAGACTCCTGTGGCTACACCATGTCAGACCCTACTTTAAGCACTACGGGATAGTCAACTGGCTTGAGGAAGAAGGAGTAAAAGTTGTAATAGACGAATCAAGTTATGTATGGGAAGAATTAAATCCAGATGACCCATACACATCCCTGTCAAGAAAAATATTATCTCACCCGTACGGTACAGTGGAGAGAAGGATAAACCTAGCTCTAAACTTATCTCTCCAATATAGGGTGGACGGCGCTATCCACTTCTCACAATGGGGATGTAGACAATCATCTGGAAGTGCCTACTTGATAAAGGATGCACTGAAAAGGATAGGCATACCCACACTCATATTGCACGGAGACGCTATAGACGAGAGAAACTACGAAACAGAACAAACTAAAACAAGAATAAAAGCATTCATAGAACTGTTGGAGGGGAAATGATAACCGCTGGAATAGACATAGGTTCTCTAACAACCAAAGTAGTCATAATGATGAACGGAAATGTGGCAGGGTACACAATAAAAAGAACGGGCTCAAACCAGATTCAAACGCTGAACGAAACCTGGAAAGAACTCTTGAAGCTCACAAACCTAAACGAAAGAGATGTCAAACGGTGCGTTGCAACAGGTTATGGGAGATTCAACGTACCATTCGCAGACAAAGTATACACGGAAATAACATGCCACGCCAGGGGATGCAAATACCTGTTTCCCTCTGCTCGGGGTATAATCGACATAGGCGGCCAGGATAGCAAAACAATCAGCCTTGATGAGAACGGCAGAATAGAAGACTTTGCTATGAATGATAGATGTGCCGCTGGAACAGGAAGATTTCTGGAAGTAATGTCCGAAGCACTGGATGTCAAGCTCGAGAATTTTGGAAGCTACTACAAGAAAAGCACCAAAAAGCTGAGGATAAGTAGCACATGCACAGTGTTTGCAGAATCAGAGGTAGTATCGTTAATCTCAGGCGGAGAGAAAAAAGAAGACATAATAAGAGGCCTATGTAGGGCCATCACCGAGAGAATACTCTCTTTAACAGGTAGGGTAAATCTAGAGGGAGATATCATCTTTACAGGAGGCGTAGCAAAAAATGAGGGTGTTATAATGGCGCTCAAAGAGAAACTAGGGACCGTGTATATCCCACCCGAACCCCAAATAACTGGCGCAATAGGAGCAGCTATCCTTGCATCCGAGCTTAGTGATTAACACGATACTCAACTATCACAATATGCTCCCGCTGGTACTCCACCCTGTTTAAAAACTCAAAACAATCACATTGAGCAACTATCTCTTCCTCTTTACCAAGCAAGCTGTGAGAAACAGCATCAACTATCCTGAGAGTCATATCAAAAAAACGATGCCCACCCAGATAAGACACAAGATAAAATCTCCCAGAAACCCTATCACAAATAGAACAAAGAAACTCCCTTTCAATAAACCTTGTAACAAGAAATAGCACACATTTTCCAAAGGGTCCTACTGGCAAAGGATCACCAGAGGTAATATCATATCCTGTATACTCCATCTTAGGAGCAACCTGTAGAAACAGAGATTTCAAATAGTCAACCTCAGGAAAAATCACCAATAACTTATCATCCCCATCTGGATCGATATATTCCACGGTCCTTATTACGTGCGGTTCATACTGAAGTTTCTTCCCAAGCCCGGTGGCTCTGAACCTACGAAGCCACCTATCTACCTTGTCAGAAAAACGTTTGAAATCCATCAACAGAGGAAAACTAATTACCTGTGGATTTATTCACTGTAGAAGTAGGGGCTGTGGAGTTCTCTGTTTTCTTTTTCTCTCCGGGAGCCTGCTTGGTAACTCTTATGGTGTATCCCTCGTCCCTTAGAGCATACCCAACAGCAGCTCCTCCTACAGCAGCAGTTCCCACAACAAGCGGAGTACAGCTACAAACAACAAACAAGGATAGAAACAACAGCATTACACTCATAATCCGCTTTTTCATTTCTACCCCCCACAAACAATTAAACAAATCATATCATTCTACCATTATTTTGTAAACACGTGTGAGTCTGGAAAAAACGCAGGTTTTATTGTATTCTTGGGACCATGTCAGGTGTACGTAGGGCTACATGTGGAGCTACATCAGTCCATACCTCATCCACTGCAGAGAGGAGATCCTCGTGATTGAATACGATATAAAAAATGCCCTCAAGGGCAAAGATTGCATTATCTGTGTAGCCGTCGAAGAAAGCATGAGCAAGGTGATATGGTGGTTCAAAACAGAAAACTATCATGAACATTCCACTTTGGAGAGTCTGAGAGAATTTCCCTACATTTGCGAAAAACACAAAAAGCAGCTCACGGAAATGGGGGACAAACTCTCAACGACCCTTGAGTTCTTGGTAAAGGCGGACTCAAGGCTTTTCCGGAACCTATTAAAACTCAACAACAGGAGGTTTAAAAAAGAGTTGCATCACATTCCTTATAATTCGTGTAAGTTTTGTGAAAACGAAAAGAACATTGAAAAACATGCTATAGAAACATTTGCAAACATGTTGAAGGACAGGAACATTAGAGAAATGTACTCGGCTTCAGGTGGGCTATGCAGAAAACACACAATTCAGCTCATCAGGCATATAGGAGAGAAGGACGAAAGAATAGAATTCATTTTGAAAGAAACGCTTAAACGATTGGATACTCTTCAGCTCCTCTTTGAAAACTTTTTTCACAAATTGGATTACAGATTCTCCGGAGAGGAGAAGGGAAAAGAACAAACCACATGGCTCAAGGCTCTAGGATTTTACTCTCAGTCAAAAGACTAAACAAGTATTTTGCTCAAGAATGCCCTGGTTCTCTCCTCTCTCGGATTGCTAAATACCTCCTTCGGTGTCCCCTGTTCCACTATGACACCATCATCCATAAATATAACCCTATCCCCCACCTCCTTTGCGAACCCCATCTCATGGGTAACAACTATCATCGTCATGTTCTCCTTAGCAAGCTCTTTCATAACATCAAGTACTTCACCCACCATCTCGGGATCCAATGCACTGGTCGGCTCATCAAACAACATAACCAAGGGATTCATAGCCAGCGCCCTAGCAATCGCTACCCTCTGTTGTTGCCCTCCTGAAAGTTCATCTGGATAAGCATCTGCCTTATCCTTCAGCCCAACCCTTTCAAGCAACCTAAGAGCCCTTTCCTCTGCTTCCTCCTTATCTATCTTCAGCACCTTTATCGGCCCTATGGACACATTTTGCAAAGCTGTATAATGGGCAAACAGATTGAAGTGCTGAAACACCATGCCTATTTCCCTTCTCACTCGGTATAGATTTGTCTTACTATGGGTTATTTCAATGCCATTCACATATATTCTGCCACCAGAAACCTTCTCAAGACCATTAATGCACCTTATGAAGGTCGTTTTACCAGACCCGGAGGCTCCTATGACTACTACAACCTCACCCTCCTTAATGGTAAGCGAAATATCCTTCAATACAACATGATCTCCGAAGGCCTTTGAGACACGTTCAACTATTACCATATCCTTCTTTACATTATCACTATCTCTTTTCAATTTGCAGCTTCCTTTCCAGGTATCCGGAAAGAGCCGTGAGGCTCAATATCATAGCAAGATATATAACCGCAACCGCTGTCCAAATCTGTAGTGAGGCGAATGTAGTAGAAATGATTATCTGACCCTGCCTTGTAAGCTCATTGATGGAAATAACAGAAAGCAACGAAGTATCCTTGATTGTTTGTATAAACTGGTTCACCAATGGTGGAATCATTCTTTTAAACGCCTGCGGCAGGATAATATACCTCATGGTTTGCCCACGAGTCATGCCTATGCTCAAAGCCGCTTCCGTTTGACCCTTATGAATGGACAGTATACCAGCTCTTATTATCTCCGTTATATAGGCACCTTCATTCAACGTGAGCGCGAGCGTCCCAGCAACAGGCGTAAAATACGGATCAAACAGCTCATGAAGCGGCAGTATCATCGGGAGAGCAAAATATATGTAGAATATTTCAACAAGCAGTGGCAATCCTCTGAATATATGCACATAAACTTCACCTATCTTCCTCAACACAAAGGATTGAGAAAGCTTACATAAAGCAAAGATAAGACCCACTATGGTGGCAAAGAATATTGTCGCCAAAGAATAAAATAAAGTAAGCTTAGCTCCGTAGAGGAGCTGCGGCAAAGCCGCTTTTATTATCCCCACAAAATCCACTTCTCTTTCTCCATCTAAATCTTTGTTGATATGAAAAGACCCACAACGTGGGCCCCTTGATTGGTTATTTCTCTATCTTCATGAAGCCGTTTTTATCACCATCAAAGTACTTCTTGTAAAGCCTGGCATACTCACCACTCTTGTACACCTTGTAAAGACCATCATTAATCGCTTTAAGAAGCCAAGGTTCCTTCTTTGTAACAGCTATACCATAATTCTCGCCCGTGAGCAGCTTGCCTACCACATGAACATTCTTATGGGTTTTGGCATAATTCAGGTTTACGGGGTTATCAAACACAACAGCATCTGCCCCGCCGTTTTGCATCTGATTATACGCATCATCTATGTTTATAAACCTCTCAACTGTAACACCTGGAGTTTTCGACATAAGAATATCCGCAGTAGTACCAAGCTTGACTGCTACCTTTTTTCCCTTCAAATCTTTGAAGCATTTTATGGAACTACTCTTCTTAACAAGAATAGAAAGACCAGAATGGTAGTATGGGTGAGAAAAGAACACAACCTTTGCCCTCTGGGGGGTGATCGTCATGCCGGCGACAGCTGCGTCAATGGTTCCCGTCTGAAGTGCGGGAATAAGACCCTGAAAATCCATTGTCTTAAATTTAATCTTCAAACCCTCAGCCTTGGTTACAGCTTTAATAAGATCCACATCAAATCCAACAACCTTTCCGTTCTGTTCCATTTCAAAGGGCGGAAAAGTCGTGTCAACACCAACTACGATAACCTTTTTAGGGAACTTAGCCGCATGAACCGCTGGAAGTTTAAATACCATACCCACACACAAAACCATCACAAACAACAACAGTTTCTTGAACATACAAACACACCTCCTGTATTTATTGAAAACTCACCTATTCTAAATCATATTTAAAATAATGTCAACTTTTTATCTTTATGTTAGAGAAACCAGAAAAAAATTTAATTATTAATTAAATATTATATTCAAACAAACAAACTTACAAATTTAAAGGACAGCACATCAAACAAACCCTTATCTGTGATCTTGAGTTCAGGTATCACTGGAAGACAAAGAAAGGAAAGTGTCATAAATGGAGAAACCATACATGAACCAAGCACACTCTTTACAAAATCGCTTATACAGCTGTACTTCTCGGCTACCGCAAAACATTCCCCATCGCTCATGAGCCCAGCCACAGGTAGAGGCAAAACTTCCCTATTCCCATCCCAGAAAGCAGCAATCCCTCCTTTCTCTCCAAATATCAGTTTCAAAACCTCAACAATGCTGCGGTCATCACATCCAACTGCAACAACATTATGAGAGTCATGTGCCACACTGGAGGCAATAGCACCCCTCTGGAGACCAAAACCATGAACAAATCCAATAGCCGGCGGAGTATTACCATACCTATTAACCACCACAACTTTCAGTACATCCTCCGCCACATCCGAAATAACCATCCCTTTCTCCACTCTAGGATCAACCACCATGGAGGTTGTAACAAGCGTTTTATCCCTAACTCCCATTACCCTTAGGCCACCTCCACGATGTCTTACTTGAATCTCTGATACATCCACGTCACGTTCAACAAACCTGTTTACTACTTTAGCTCTCTTGTAAGGGAGAGCAAGATCCCCGTTACTTACAATACATTCACCATCAATGTAAACATCCACTACCCTAAATTCTCTCAGGTTATTCACCTTCAAAAAATCAGCCCTATCACCCACCCTTAAAAGACCCACATCGATCCCGTAATGCAAAACAGGATTAACAGAAGCAGCTTTAAGAACATTGAAAACATCACACCCCAGTTCTACAGCACGCTTTACCATCTTATCTATACAACCCTCAAGAAGATCATCAGGATGTTTATCGTCCGTGCAAAACATAACCATATCGGGAAACTCATCAATAAGCGGATATAACCTGTCCAAGATCCCGGCCGCTGAACCTTCCCTTATCAGTATTTTAACACCAAACTCTATCTTTTCCCGTGCTTCCTCCAGTGAAATGGACTCATGGTCCGTGGATATACCGGCTCCCGCATACACAAACAATCTCTCTCCCATAAGACCCGGAGCATGACCATCGACAGGTTTACCCAAGCGCTTTGCCACCGCTATTTTCTCCATCACATCACGTTCACCACGTATAACTCCAGGGAAATCCATAACTTCACCCAGACACACAACCCCATCCATATTTAAAATCTCCTCTACATCATTTACACCCACTGTTGCACCATTGGTCTCAAACTCCGTAGCAGGCACACATGAAGGTGCACTAAATACCATTTTCATGGGAGAAGTTCTGGATTCCCTTACCATGTACCTCACCCCATCCACACCAAGCACATTAGCTATCTCATGTGGATCACAAATAGCAGCCACCGTACCATGCAAGAGATCCAGTCTTGAGAATTCGTAAGGTGGCAACATAGAACTCTCAATATGCACATGAGCATCAACGAATCCAGGTATTATATATTCGCCCCCACCATCAACACCCCGCTCAATATCAACTATATATCCATCTTTAACCACAACAACACCAGGGAAAATCTCTCCCTTAAAAACATCAACTATGTTTCCCTCTACTAGCATCGACAAGCTCCTCATAGAGTTCCACCGGCGTGACACCAAGTTGCTTAGCTATATCCCTAATCATTGAGTTCTTATCAGCCTTCACCCCTCTTTTCTTTAGAAACTTTACAACAACTTCAAGCTTTATTTTACCCATAGCATCAAGCTCACCTAATGTCCTACGCCCGAGGAACTGTGGTACTCCTGAAACCCTCAAATCATCACTACCATGGAATCCTCCTTGACCCCAGCCACTACTCGAACCACTAGGGGAATGTTTAAGGATTAAGTATATCATCTGAGGTGTTATACTGTTTCTCCTGGCTATATCGTTAAGCGTCTCAGATAAACCCTTAACTTTTATCCCTTTACTCCTGAGCAACTCCAGTGCCTTGCTGGGTTCTATACCCACGTACGAACAAAACTTTCCAAGCGTACTCTCCTCAGCATGACCATACGGAGGTGCACCATACCTGCGCGCCCAGTGTCCCTTTATGGAGTTTCCCAAATTAACAAAACTGGAAAA
This sequence comes from uncultured Desulfurellales bacterium, assembly GCA_964515405.1. GTDB lineage: Bacteria > Campylobacterota_A > Desulfurellia > Desulfurellales > CAZERD01 > CAZERD01. The sequence goes on along the minus strand of CAZERD010000029.1, from coordinate 5,703 downwards.
TGGAGGAACCATGGCAAGCGTTCCTACAACAAATGTAGAAACTAAAACAAAAGCATACAAAAATTCCCGTACAAAAGCTCCCTTTATATAGTTAATCATAGGCTTCCAGTTCAATACAATATGCCATACAACCAAGATAAGGAAGAGAATCATTGTCGTAGTGTGTATATCTCCGTATTGAGTTTTCGTCAGTCCAAACATCCTCCAATGAACCCAGTTGGCTACTCTCCCTTTCGGCACTATAAACAACATAATACCTGTGAAGCTCATAACAACAAACGACAGTAAGAGCGTGAGAGAAACAAACCTTCTAATCCTCATTCATACCTCCTCAGAATAGGCCTTTTGTTTGACACTATACTATATTGTGGTTAAAATGAAAATATAAAAGGAGGGTCAATGAGAGACACTATAGCCGCTAGGCTAAACCTCTTGAGTGAAAACCTCCAAAAGGGAGGAGTAGATCTAGCTCTAATAATGGAGAATACCAATTTGTACTATTACTCTGGCATAATAGTAAATGGTACTCTCGCTATAGCAGATTCAGGCAAAAGCATATATTTGGTAAGAAGGGGAATGGAACTTATCCCTAAGGATACACCAGTAGAGACTGTGCAAGTAAGAAGTTTCCGCGAATTTACCAGCATTCTTACATCAAAAAACATGCGTTTCAGAAGGATAGGGATAGAAAAAGATGTGGTACCCGTAGAATTATACGAAAAACTCAGATCCATATTCCCAGGCTCAGAATTCGTGGACATATCATTCGAAACAAGGTGGCAGAGAGCTTGCAAAAGTAACGAAGAAATCATATTTCTTAGGGAATCAGCAAGGAAACTTGATTGTACCATGGAGGACGCAAAGGAACTAATTCGTGTAGGTATAAGGGAGATAGATGTGAGCGCTGAAATAGAATCCCGCGCAAGAAAAAGGCTTCACCAAGGCCTGAGCAGAATGAGAGGACTAAACAGCGAGGTATTCATGGGGAGTCTTATATCCGGCGCCCGTGCCGCTTTACCAGCCGCGAGCATGAAACCAACGGTGGGTATGGGTTTAAGCCCGGCATACATGGAGGGAGCATCAACCAGCAGAATAGATAAGAATGAGCCCATAATTGCAGACTTCCTTGGCAACTACATGGGATACATAACCGACGAAACGAGAACTTTTGTGATTGGCAAACTCAGCAAAGAACTTGAGGATGCCTTTGAGGTATGCCTGGATGTGATGTCTATGGTTGAAGAAGAAGCCAAACCCGGTGTATCAGCCGGTGAAATATACGATAAAGCCATGGAAATGGTTTCAAAAACAAGATTCAAAAACAACTTTATGGGCTTCAGAGAAAGTCAAGTACCATTTATAGGCCACGGAGTTGGTCTTGAATTAAACGAATACCCATTCATAGCAAAAAATCAGCATTATGTGCTGGAAAGAGGTATGGTATTTGCCATAGAACCAAAAATGGTATTTCCAGGCATAGGCGCCGTAGGTATAGAAAACACATATCTTGTCCAATACAATTCACTTGAGAGGCTAACCAGATTTCCAAAAGAAGTGGTGTATCTATGATTTACGATTTCACGTTTGAACGCTACAAAAAAAGGATCCTTTACGAAGCAGCATCCAGAGCTATCCTGGGAGTAGACGAAAGTGCACCACCTTGGATAATTAGAGCACAATTCATAAAACTCGCTAAGAAGTACCATCCCGATACTAACGGTAATACTGAGGATATGTTCAAGGATATAAACACAGCTTACAGAATACTCACAGGTAAAGAGAAAAACATGGAACACATATCCTTTATAACACTGTCAGAAAACGATATGAGAGAAATGCTGAAGAAAAACAGATACCAGATAGAAAATTACCATGAGTGGTGGGTACACCACTTCACTTAGAGGAGGAGCAACATGAAAAAAGTAGCCATACCTGTACTTGAGGGCAAACTAAGTCCACACTTTGGGAAAGCAGACAAATTCATGTTCTTTGAAATTGAAGATGGAAAAATAATGTTTGTAGAGGTAGTTCCGGCACCAGAGCATGTGGAAGGTAGTTTCCCAGAGTGGATAAAATCCAATGGCGCCAATGTCGTAATAGCAGGAGGAATAGGTGCAAAAGCCATTGAACGATTCAACAGTTATGGAATAAAGGTAATTCCAAACGTATCCCCAGACGACGCAAGAAAAATCATCGATGATTACATAAACGGAACACTGGATAGATCTTTCACTATAGAACACCACACTCATTAAAGGGGGAAGCAATGGATATAAACATCACTGCCAAAAATACAGAACTCACAGATAATATCAGAAAATACATAGAAAAGAAACTCAGTAGGCTTAAAAGGATAGATAACAGAATCATAAGTGTAGATGTCGTTATAAGCGTCGAAAGGTACAACCACATAGTGGATGTCAAGATAAAAACACCGATAGACTTAATAAAGGCAAAGGAATCATCAAAGGACATGTTCTCCTCGGTGGACCTCATATACGATACCCTCGAAAGGCAGCTGAAAAAATCCAAGGAAAAAATAAGAGCAAAAAAAAGAGCTGAAGAACTAATCAGTGAAACACCTGAGCCAGAAGCCGAAACTCCCATAATAGTTGAGGAAGAATTTATACCAAAGCCTCTGACGCTGGAGGAAGCAATAATGAAACTTGAAGAGAACGAAAAACACTTCGTTGTGTTCAACAACGCAGAAAATTCAAAAGTCTGTGTTGTCTATAAAAAGAAGAACGGTAATATTGGGTATATTGTTACAAGATGAGTATATCTATCCAAGATTTTTTAGCTGTCATCCGGAGGATCCACTGTGATTCCAAAGATGATTGCTTGAAAAAAATAAGTGAAGAACTAGCACCAGTAGCCAATATAAGCCAGGAAGAGTTACTAGGATTATTCAAAACCAGGGAGCTCCTTGGAAGTACAGGGCTGGGCGATGGCTTTGCTCTGCCGCATGTGAAATCAGAAAATATACACAAACTTGTGGGCGGGTTGTTTCTGCTGGACAAGGGTATAGATTTCAACGCCGTGGATAATACCCCTGTAAACATAATTTTTGCTTTTTTAGCCCCATCCATAAAACCAGCCATCCAACTCAAAGCTATGGCTAAAATAGCAAAAGTGTTCAAGCCTCACGAGTTCAAGGAAACTATTTTAAAAGCCCAAACCGAAAGAGAGGTAAAAAACCTCATAGCAAGAAGAGAAAAGGAAATTTCATGAGTGTTGAAGAGGTTCTCTTTATAACAGGGCTCTCAGGCTCTGGTAAGAGCGTTGCACTGAATACGTTTGAGGACCTGGGATATTTCTGTGTTGACAATATGCCCCTTACACTCCTGAGGAGCTTCCTAGAACTGGCATCAAAAAACGATGAGGTAAAAAGAATAGCTATAGCCTGTGACATAAGAGACCTACACATCGAAGACGACATCAGAGAAGCAAAGGAACTCCTCAACAGGGAAGGAATAAAAAATACTCTACTGTTTCTGGAGGCAGATGAAAAAACAATCATAAAGAGATACTCACAAACCCGTAGGAAACACCCCCTAAGCATCCTAAGGAACACTACTCTTAAAGGGTCAATAGAGGAAGAAAAACGTTTAATGTCTGGTATTAAGGAAATATCGGATTTAATAGTGGATACATCAGCCATGAGCCCCAATGATCTCAGGAGATTTATACTTAGCAGATTTTCTTCAGAGAACAGTAAAAGTTTCTTCATTCAGCTTGTATCATTTGGTTTTAAGTACGGCATACCCGTGGAAAGCGATATTATATTTGACGTGAGATTCATCCCGAACCCATTCTTTGTGGAGGAGCTAAGGAATGCCACGGGCCTTGACGAGAAAACAAAAAAATACGTGTTCAACCAAAAAGAAACAAGGATATTTCTCACAAAGTTAAAAGAGCTATTAGGCTTGTTACTACCGATGTATCAAAAAGAAGCAAAAAGCTATCTCACAATATCCGTCGGATGTACAGGAGGCAGGCACAGATCTGTGGTTATAACAGAACACCTAAGGGAATTCATGGAGAACAGCGGATTCCAAGTGCATATAACACACAGGGACATTAATAAGTAGAAGAAAGGCCATGAAGGGAAAGGACTTCCTGGGAATAAGATACCTAACCAGAGATGATGTTGAAAATGTGCTTAAACTCTCATTCTACATAAAACACGGCCACAGGGACGTCTCTGAAAAACTGAAGGGCAGAAAAATAATAAGCATATTCTTTGAAAGTAGCACAAGAACAAGAACATCCTTTGAGATAGCGGCAAAGAATATGGGCGCCAGCGTAGTAAACATTGACTATCATCAGTCAAGCATGGTAAAAGGTGAAACACACAAGGATACCATAGTCAACCTGACAGCTATGAAGCCAGACTGCTTCGTTGTTAGGAATGCAAACTCCGGCTATCCAGTGTTCATCAAACAGTTCACAGATGTCCCCGTGATAAATGCTGGAGATGGGCTCTGTGAACATCCCTCCCAAGCCATATTGGATCTCCTAACTATGTACGAGGTGAAAAGCAGAATAGACAACCTTAAGGTCTGCATCATAGGAGACATACTGCATAGCAGAGTGGCAAAAAGCCATATCCACCTGTCAAGAATGCTCAACTGGCAGATAAGTCTCTATGGACCAAAAACAATGTTACCCAGGGAAGAATGGTTAAGCAACATAAAAATAGAAAAGAACCTCAAAGAAGCGCTACACGGAAAGGACTTTATAATATTCCTGAGAATACAACTGGAAAGAAAAAGCGGGGAGGATATACCATCTTTACAGGAATACTCAAGACACTTCGGTATAAGCTCACCATCAGCCTTACCAAAGGATACATATGTGATGCATCCCGGACCAGTAAATAGAAACGTAGAACTGTCAAGCGAAGTAATAGATCACTCCGGAAAGTCATTAATAATAAACCAGGTGGAAAACAGCATCTACACACGCATGGCCATATATAGCTTCTGTCTAAACCTACCTCCCGAAGAGGCTTGAAAAGAATCTCAGTATAGGGTTCCTCACAACCGGGATCCTCTCACCAAACAATGTACTTGCAAGTTCCTTCATAGCCACCGAGAATATACTGTTGGGATTGGTATCAACTAGAGCCTTCTGACTCTTCACGCTCAACGGTAAATTCTTATCATACAAAGAATATCCTGCATCTTCTATGGAAGTGTTTAGAAACTTCTTACATATACGATTCATATTCTCGTACACTCCTACAGCCTCATCCCTACTTTTTGCCATGTTCACAAAAAACTTTATATGCTTCTTGCCATAGTTCAAAGTGAGAATCTTTATCATAGCATAAGCGTCCGTTATGGACGTGGGTTCAGGAGTTGTAACAATAAGAATATTGTCTGTAGCCTGCAAAAAAGCTATTACCTTCCTTGAAATACCAGCTCCAGTATCTATTATTAGCACATCAACACCCTTGGAAACAAGCTGAAGTTCCCCCATCAAGGACTCAAATGTCCCTCGGTCTATGTTAGCCATCTCCTCTATTCCACTCCCGGCTGGAACAACTGAAAAACCCTCCTTTACCTGAACCACAATCTCACTAAACTTCTTATTCCTCTTCACAACGTCAGCCAACGAATACTTACTCTTGAGGCCCAACAGTACATCAACATTAGCAAGCCCAAGGTCACCATCAAATAACATCACGTTCTTCCCAAC
>CAZERD010000028.1:0-17307 GCA_964515405.1 uncultured Desulfurellales bacterium | reverse complement strand
TCCACTGACCCCCCAAATAACCATACCCAGCGATACAACAAGCATAAGCATAGGCAACGATGGAACCGTTTCCGTAATAGAAGCTGGGCAGAACACACCCACCCAGGTGGGCCAGATACAGCTTGCAAACTTCATCAACCCAGCCGGATTGAATGCCATAGGACATAATCTTTACAAACCAACAACAGCTTCAGGCACACCAATAGTAGGTACGCCCGGAACCAACGGATTAGGAACACTGGAACAAGGAATGCTGGAGATGTCAAACGTAAGCGTTGTCAGAGAAATGGTAGCCATGATAGCCGCTCAGAGGGCATATGAGGTCAGTGCAAGAGCTATTCAAGCAAGCAATCAGATGCTTCAAACTGCTAATAATCTTATACGCTAGTGCTGCAATACTTGGCACACCGGCCTTCGGGTGCAGTATTGTTCTAAAGCACTACGCGGTGGTAACGCACTATAGGGTACTCCTTTCAGACATAACCCAGAAATGCCCACAATCTATCTCAAAACAGCCTATTCTATTATCCCCTTTACCCAACCACTCGCTCAAGGTAAGCAAAGCATATATACAGGCCATTTTGAGAAACCGAGGTATAGACAACATCAGAATATGCGGCAGTTCCTACGTAACAATAAAAAGAAAGGCATTTCTCATAACAAGAGAAGACGTGCTCAAGCTCACGGGACTCAAACACCTGAGTTTTGAGCAGAACATGCCCATTGCACTACCCTATGGTAGATACTCTTTGAAGCTCCATAATCTCAAAAACCTAAACGGATTTGTGTATATAGACATATATGTGATGAGACACCACAAGCTCTTTAGAAACATAGGCATAAACGCTACCCAGCATACAACCCAACTCGTGCCGGTGGCAAGGGTTGACATAAGATACAACCAAATAATAACCCCCACTGACATATCCTTCAAAAAGGTTACACACATATCCAGGGGAATACTTGTAAGCCTCCCTTCCATTATAGGAACCGTCGCATCAACAAATATAAGGAAAGGTAGTTTCTTTACTCTGTCCAACACAAGGAAAAGAAAACTCGTTAGATTCAATGATATAGTAAATGTGACAGTAAGGGTTGGAAGTGTCACGGTGAACACAACAGCAAAATCACTGGGAAGCGGGTACATGGGCAACATTATCAGAATACTGTACCCCGACTCCAACAGAATAGTAAATGCTGTGATAGTAGGGTACAAAAAGGTGGTGGTGGAATGAGAATAGTTATCGGCATAAGCGGCGCCAGTGGTTCAGTGTACACAAAAAAGCTTATAGAATACCTTAATGGAGCTCATGAACTGTTCGTAGTGGCGTCCCAGAACGCAAAAAATATATTCGCCCAAGAAACAGGGCTGAATTTCTACTCCTTCATAAAAACAAAGAAAGTGCACCTGTTTGAAAACAACCAGATGAACTCTCCCCTGTCGTCAGGCTCCTTCATAACAGATGCCTGCATAATAATACCCTGCTCTATGAAAACACTATCATCCATAGCTAATGGGTATTCAGACACCCTGATATCCAGATGTGCTGACATTTCAATCAAAGAGCAAAGAAAACTCATACTGGCACCCCGTGAAATGCCCCTTTCAGCCATTCATCTTGAAAATATGCTCAAACTTGCCAGACTGGGCGTGAGCATCGTTATACCATCCCCTCCGTTTTACAACCACCCCAAAACGGTGGACGATCTTGTAAGTTCAGTCGTGGGGAGAGTGCTTGATTTATTAAAAATTAAAAATAATATCTACGAGAGGTGGCGCATCTGAAAAAAGGGGTGTGAAACATTTACAGATCCGTGAAAAGCATACTTAGACTAAACGAGATATCACGAATACTCATGAAGTACGGATTGGGGGAGCTCCTAAAACTTTCCCACTTAAGCCTATCGCACGAGCTAAATGAAACTACAGCAGCAGTGCGGTTCAAAAGAATGCTTGAGGAGTTGGGCCCAACGTTCGTGAAATTCGGACAGCTCCTGAGTACACAAGAAGCTGTTCTGCCTTCAAGTTTCATAACAGAACTAAAAAAACTTCAAGACCAGGTGGAACCCTTCGGCTTTGAAGAGGTAAAAAAGCAAATAGAAAAAAGCTTCGGTAGGAAGCTTGAAGATATATTCGATGACTTTGAACCACTACCGGAGGCGAGCGCATCACTGGGCCAGGTACACAAAGCAAAACTCAAATCCGGGGAGTTTGTAGCTGTAAAGGTAAAAAGACCCGGAATAGAACAGGTCATAGACAGCGACATGTTCATACTTACCCGCCTGGGTCAAATGATAAACGACAGAGTGAAGGAACTCTTCCACTTTGAGATATTGCCGTTGATAAAGGAATTTGAAAAAACTATTAAAAGAGAGCTCAATTACACCATAGAGGCACATTTCATAGAGGTGTTCAAGAAGAATCTTGCCCGTTTCAAAAACGTGTATGTTCCGTCTGTGTGGTGGGACTATACAACATACGACATCCTCACCATGGAGTACATCTTCGGCTACAAGGCAACAGACAAACAAAAGCTCATAGAAAAAGGTTTTAATCTGGAAAAGCTTGCCGTTGAAGGAGCAAAGGTATTCTGGTATCAGATATTTGACGCTGGGCTTTTTCACGCCGATCCCCATCCAGGGAACATAATAATAATGAAGGACAGCAGGATATGCTACATTGACTATGGTATGGTGGGAAGAATAGATGAAGAAGACAAAATAAACCTCATAGACATGCTTCTAGGATTCATAGAGAAAGACACCGATAGGGTTTTTTACGCTATTGAAAACTTCACCGTCTCAGAGGGAAACCCTGAGTCCCTAAAAAACGACATATCCGAACTGATAGAGCTTTATCACTCCGTGCCGCTTCAGAGATTAAACTTATCAAATATGATAAAGGACATATTCTCAGTACTGAGGAGGAATGGAATAATAATAAAAAAAGCGAGCTCAAGACTTATGAGGGCTATAATAATAGCCGATGGTGTCGGGAGAGACTTTTATCCGGATTTCAACTTCGTCGAGGTTGCAAAACCATATTTCAGAAGGTTCGCGAAAAAGTATTATTCTCTGGGGAGTGTTGTAAAACTGCTTCTCAAACCACACTCAGGCTACCTTCTTGGCATAAAAAAGCTCCCAATCATATTCAAGAACACGCTGGAATCTATGGAAAGCGGCAGGATAAATGTTGAGATCCACATAGAAGACTTGGACAAACTCATCAACACGGTTAGATACGTCTCAAGGCAGATAGGTATCAGTCTCATAATAAGCTCTGTCATTCTCACTATGGGCCTGCTGGTATCAAACCACTCAGGGCCAACCCTCCTCGGTATACCTGTTGTTCTCATAATCTCCATTGTCGTAATTGTGCTTTTAGGCATAGGGATATGGAAAGCAGACAAGAAAATGGACGAATAAATATCAAAAACACTTGACAAAACGGAAATAAAATAGCACTTGTAAACCATAAACATTAACATTACCGAAAGTAGAGAAAAAGGAAGGAAAAACAGGAGATACAAGTGTTTTCATGGGCAAAACTCTGGAAAAACAGAAGAGGATTACTCCAATAATGGATGCTGGCAGTTTGATTTCCGTGTTTAAGAAATAGATATGCAAAGAGTTTTAAATGGTAAAAATAAGTGACGAGAAGTCTTCTGTCCTTATTCTACAAGGATTATATACCTAATAGAGCACCACACGTAGAAGGAAATAGTGCTCCAACATATTCTTGACTACTGGAGTTATACGGGTCATGGTCCGAGGTATGATTATAACACTGGGAGTTTTTCCCTAAACGAAAATAAAGGTTAATTTATACAACAAGCACACTAATAAATGTGTCATTATACAAATCTATTCAAATCCATCTATATCCCTTCCAAGTAAACTACAAGAAAAATCATGGAACAACTCATGAACCTGCTAGTGAATTTGGGAAATAACACAAAATCGTCGAATACACATCTGCTAACCAGTGATCCTTGACAAAAGACCTTATAAAGCTATCATTCTCATAGATGTGAGAAACTCATTTAAGGAGGTCTTTTCAATGAAACGACTTGGTTTAAGCGTTCTAGGATTATTGTTATTGCTGGTTTCACCGGCGCTAGCCTTGCAAGTGCCGTCCACACACTTAGTATCACCCCAGTGGCTGGCAAGTCACATGAACAATCCTCATCTGGTGATTGTTGATGTCAGGTCACCCAAGGCTTATAGGGCTGGGCACATTCCACATGCGGTAAATATTCCCCTGTTCTTTAAATTCTTTGCTGGGCAGGTTGACCACATAAAATTCATGCTCAATACATACAAGCAAATTACCAAAGAATTTAGAAAAGCGGGAATATCCAACGACAGCATAGTGATATTCTACGGAAGCAACGCCAGGTCTGCAGGATACTCAGATGCAACAAGAGCCTTCTGGACCGCTTGGGTCTACGGACTAAGCAACATAGCTATACTCCACGGGGGAATAGAGAAATGGAAATCCGAAAACCGACCAACAACAAAACAGACATACACTCCCACACCCGGGAATTTCACAATCAAAACAATGAGGTTATCAGCCATAGCAACATGGCCTGATATATACTACGCTGTAGCGACCCATAAAATCCAACTTGTGGACAGCAGGCCACCTGTGTTCTACACCGGAAAACTGAAGGGGCCTATCATCGCAGGTTATCCCCTGATAAAAGGTAACGGAGGTCACATAGCAGGGGCAGTGGATGTCTTCGCAGGAGCACTGACAAAAAAAGCCGGAAATCACTATGAGCTCATGGGGCCATCCGAGATAAAAAACGTATTTGAAAATAAAGGAATCGATCTGAGCAAACCCGTGATTTCTTACGGATTTATAGGATACTGGGGTACAGCCCCATGGTTTGCGGCCAAATTTCTTGCGGGTGCAAAAGAGGTCAAGGTTTATGACGGATCAATGGCCGAGTACTCCAGAATGCCGCTCCCAGTAGTCAAGGGCAAAAACCCACTCCCACAGAAGCCTATGATAAAGAAACCTCAGCCCTCACCACCACAGAACCCCATGCCTGCACCTCCGTCTGGCGGAGAAGAAGAAGGCTGCTAATTCTGGAAATGAAGCTCTCTCGCCGCTCTTTCCTTGATAAACTTGCGGGCTGGCTGTCCATCGCGGCGGTGGGCAGCGTAGCCTTCCCCTTTCTCAAGGTCATTTTTTTCTCCGAAAAACCAAGAAAAAGTGTGGTCAGAATACCCATAAGCAAACTTACAGGAGAGGTATCCAGAGTAAATAATCCACCCATGTTCATAGTAAAGGAAGGCACAAGCTGGATAGCACTTGACTCACACTGCACCCACATGGGATGCATCGTCAACTACGACAAGCAAAAGGGAATATTCATATGCCCGTGCCACGGTAGCGAATACAACATAAGGGGAATAAATATAAGGGGACCTACAAAAAGACCTCTCCACAGGGAACCCTTGAAGGTAAGTAATGGAACAATAATCGTGGATTATATATACTACAAAATATCATGAAACGGTTAACAGTACTCACCACTTGGCTGACTCAGGGACTTTTTGTCATATCTGTATGCTCAGGGATCCCACTCCTGTTCCTGTACCATCCCACAGATGCTTATAACTCCGTCCAGAAAATTACCTATACAGTACCATATGGAGCATTTGTGAGGGAGTTCCACTATTTCTCTTCCGAAGCACTACTTGTAGTTTTATTTTTCCACCTCATTGAGCAAATGGTCCTCAAAGATGTGAAAATACCCAAGTCCTCATGGATAACAGGCTCGTTGGCGGGAATCTGTGTCATCACACTACTGTTCACCGGATTTATCATAAAAGGAGACCAAAGCGGATACTCGGCTGGTGTCGTGGCAATAAGCATGCTCCGCAATATGCCGGGGCTCTCGTTCCTCACACGCCTAATAGAATCATCATCCCACTACTTTTACTGGAAGTTTTTTCTATGGCACATATTGTTTCTCCCAGTAGTAGCAACAGCACTTGTGTACCACCATTCAGGGAGAATAAGCTCACCACTGGGAATAACCGCAATCTCAATAGCACTCACTGTCGTACTTATAGCCGCGCTGAAAATACCCTCGGACATACCCCCCGGTACAGCGCTACACAGATACATAGAGGGACCATGGTTCTTTAACGGAATACAACGAATGCTGGATGGAGGAACAAGCGATACCGTGGTTGTCATGTCCGCCATGTTCCTTCCATCAGCGCTAGTACTGATCTACCCCTTCGTAAGGTTTAAAAGGGTAGTGACAGTCGCCTTCATATTGTGGTTTATATGGTATGTTTCGCTCAGCCTGGTTTAGAGCGCTTGTTATACTTAGCTCCATCATCGTGCTCGGCGCTGTAGTGCTAACCTCGGTGAAGAAGCCTCCTCCCGAAACATCACCAGACGAGTGCATATCATGCCATGGGAACATAACAAACGTGGGCAAATCACATCCCATCTCAGCATTCGGTTGTTATAAATGCCACGGTGGAAACCCGTATGCCACAAACAAAAAAGTAGCCCACGAGGATATGGTCTCAAATCCAGCCCTGCTGAATTTATCAAACAGCAGTTGCGAAAAATGTCATCCGCACGTGGCAGAAAGGGTCAAAAACAGCATAATGAACACCATGGAAGGTATAATAAATGAAACAAACTACCAGCTCGGAGGCACAAAAAATCCGTTTGGCACAATAACGGTAAGCGAGCTGGAGGAACAAAAAAACAAACGTTCTTTCGCTATCCAGTACTTCAGGAAAATGTGTGGCGCATGTCACATAGATCAGCCACAGTCAATATTCCCTAAGACAGCCAGAAGAGGCGGAGGATGCGTTGACTGCCATGCGGTCTTTTCAAAGAAAAATCACCACATAGTTCTCACCACCAGAATACCATCATCAAACTGCGTAAAGTGTCACAACAGGTCAAACAGAATAGGCCTCTCCTACTTCGGCAGGTTTGAATCTCCAGGCTACGGAACACCCTATGAAAACGGCCATTTTTCACACAGAATACTGGGCGGTAGCAGATACTGGTATCCACTAACACCGGACGTACACGAAAAAGCCGGTATGGGCTGTATAGACTGTCACACCTCCGTTGGTGTTATGGGGAATGGACAAAGGAAACTGAGAATGTGGTATCAGGAAGATATAGAATGCATTGACTGTCATAAACCACAGCTCGGCCAGGCAAACCCTTTGGCCGAAAAACTCGCATTCTACAACGGAAAGGTGCCAACACCACACATCATAGCCTACACCCACAGATTTCACACACCGCTTTACAACGTTCAGGAAAAGGGGAAAAAAATAATCCTATACTTGAAGAAATCAGGCAAGCCCATAACTGTTCCGACTCTCAACAGCAAGCCGTACCACACACTAAAGTTCCACAAAAAACTCTCGTGTCAGGCCTGCCATTCAAAGTGGATGCCGGAGTGCTACGGGTGTCATGTCGCAGAATTTCAAACAGCAAAACAGTTTGACTGGGTATCCCACAGGATAACAGCACCAGCCTTCAGGGAATTCAGCAGTTTCTACAGGCATTCCATCCAGCTTGGCGTCAGCTATAACGGAAAAATTACACCCTTTGGACCAGGATGTCAAACGTTCGTGACCCAGTATTCGGGAAAAAGGAACATACATCAGTTCCACAGTGTAGCCTTTGCGCCATGGGATCCACATACAACCCAACTGAAAGCTCGCTCATGTGCCAATTGCCATATAAATCCCGTAACGCTGGGGCTTGGTAGAGGGACTCTTTTTATATCACATGGAAATATAGAATTCTATCCCATATTCAAGTCAAAAACCTCTGGATTACCTATAAGCTACCCCCTGGATGCCACGGAAAGCATAACTGGAAAACCTTATGTAAAGACCTCAATGCCGGGGGAACACCCATTCACAGGCAAGGAACTCAGACGTATAATAGGTGCATGGAAATGCATAATATGCCATGACAAGTACTCTGACCCTATATACAGAAACTTCAAGCAATCCCTAAAAATGTTCCGTGAGGGAGTGACAAAGTGCTTAAGAAAATAGCTTTCACTTTTTTCACTTTAATGATAGCGTTTCAGATTACCCCTATGTGGGGATTAACACTGAACAACTGCCTTAAATGCCATCACGTGGAGTCAATAGGACCGAACCACAATTTCAGCTGTATAAAATGCCACGTGTTCCCAAACAGAAGGAGAAAAAAAATAACATCACACCAGGAAATCATAGATAATCCATCCTCACTCAAGTATGTGTCCGTGCTGTGTATTAGATGCCACAGAAAGGACATATACAACATCAGGCACTCGCTTCACGGAACCCTCGCAGGAGCAATAGCCATAACCAGATATACTTGGGGGGCGCAAAGGGACTTAGCGGCTCACTACGGCGTTATAGGTGCTGGTAGTGTAAAACCCCTCCCAACGATATACACAAAACACGCACACTCACCGAAAGCACTTGTAAACAACTTCCTGAGAAGGAAGTGCCTGAGGTGCCACTTACTGAATAACGGCACAGACAACGGAGCAGGAGCACCCGGAACATATAGGGCTCGAGGATGCGCTGCCTGCCACATGAGATTCAATCCATACGGCACATATGACGGCACAGACACGGTAATGAGAGGAAAATCCGTGTTCTCTGAAACGCACAAGTTCCTGAAAACACCACCAATGAGAAATTGTCTTTCCTGTCACAATACTGAATTTGTAGGAACAGACTACATAGGTTGGTTCCCACACGATTATCCATACTCATTCAATTCTCCTATCTTGTCAAACGGTAGATTCCCCACGGCATACTATGGGATAGAATTCCATCACCTCATAAGTGACGTACACTACAGGGCTGGACTAACATGCACCGACTGTCACGGCAAGGCAGGGGTTATGGGAGACGGTAGAATCTACAACTCAGAGGAAGAGAAAGGAGCAATCAAGATCTCCTGCTATATGTGCCACGGAGGTTTCTCAAAACACCCCGCTAAATGGGCAAAAAAATGGCATACTACACCGTTCAATCCCACCATACCACCACACAGAAGCTATCACTCCAAGGTGTCCTGCTCAGCGTGTCACTCTGCCTGGCAAAACGAAAACTACGGCTTCAATGTTTTCCTTGACATGAAACCCGACTATCCCGCATGGAAGAATGTAACCTCCCAAGAGGATCCCTACCTCCAGTCGTTCCTCAACAGGGCCATACACCTCATTGAAGAAGGAAAATCCCCACCAAAACCAACCATGCCCGACAGAATTACAGAAAAGATGTACCCCGGTATATGGTTAACCGGTTGGATAATGAGAAGATGGAGCTTCTTCACACTTGGAGAAACACTCTACGGGGAATTCAAAATACTCAGACCGCTGTTTGAATACGTAGTCAGCTACAGGGATAAGGAGGGGCGTATCATACTGAACAGCACAGAAAAAACAAAAGCCGGCCGAATTATGTCCGCCTTTTTGCCATACGATCCACACACAATTACCCTACACGGTAAATCATGTGAAGCTTGCCACAATAATCCACTGATAAAACCTGGCAGAGAAAAACACTCAGTAATGAGACTACTGTGGGGTCCAGTGTTATACGGTCATCCATTATCAAACAAAGTGCTTAACAAACTCCACTCCACAAAATACAAAACCATAAGAGCCCGTATGTTGAAACTGAAAATTCCTTGATATAAAAGCATTTTTCACAATTACAAAAAACCGAACAATTTTTTTCAAAAAACTTGAAAAAGTGAGCAAAAAAGACTATCATTCTTATAGATATGAGAAACTTACGTAAGGAGGTCTTTTCAATGAAACGACTTGGTTTAAGCGTTCTAGGATTATTGTTATTGCTGGTTTCACCGGCGCTAGCCTTGCAAGTGCCGTCCACACACTTAGTATCACCCCAGTGGCTGGCAAGTCACATGAACAATCCTCATCTGGTGATTGTTGATGTCAGGTCACCCAAGGCTTATAGGGCTGGGCACATTCCACATGCGGTAAACCTACCGAAACATGAGTACTTCCAGAAAGGCTACTTCGGAAACATCAAACATGTACTCGACACTCCCGAAAAAATAACAAAGGTCTTCAGGAACGCGGGAATATCCAACGACAGCATAGTGATATTTTACAGCTATGGGAGAAGCCCCAAAGACTATGCACTCTCCACAAGAGAGTTCTGGACGGCTTGGATGTACGGACTGAAAAACATAGCCTTGCTCCACGGTGGCTTAGCAGCATGGAAAACAGCCAAGCAACCTGTAAGCACTAAAACATACACACCACCCAAAGGCAACTTCAAAGTAACAACCATGCAACTTTCCTCCATCGCAACATGGCCAGACATATACTATGCACTTGCAACCCATAAGGTTCAACTCGTGGATGCAAGGGAACCAGCTCATTATAACGGAACAGACCATGACAGAAGACTTGCAAGACATGGTCACATACCCGGTGCAGTAGAAATAGGTTGTTACACACTAACAAAGAAGGTGGATGGATACTACGCTCTTCGTGGGCCTAAGGGCATACTCTCAATTCTGAAGAAACACAGCATAGATCCCAACAAACCTATCATCGTCTACTGTAATACAGGACACCTCGCAACGGGCGATTGGTTCGCATTTAAATTCATAGCCGGCGCTAAAAATATAAAAATGTATGATGCCTCACTGTATGAGTACTCCAGGATGCCACTCCCCGTGGCAAAATAACTCTCCCATGCAGGGAAGGCACAGCCTTTCCCTGCCCCCCCTTTACAGCCTCTTAATAATAAAGTAGAAAGAATTGAATAGAAAATAAAAGAGGAGCAAAACACCCCAAAGGTACTTACCCCTCCTCTACAAAAGCCCGCTCAAGGTAGGTAGCTATATCCAGCACTTCTACTTCATTAGCAACTCTTCTCAGATTGGCAAGACATATGGGACACATTGTCACCACGCTGTCCCCGTACTCCACGAGCTCCTTAACTCTTCTCTCTGCTATGCTGAGAGCCTTATCCGGATATAGAGACTCCACAGGACCCCCACAACAAAAAGTAAAAACACCTGAGTTCTCAGGCTCCACAACCTCATAACCTGCCTTCCTAAGGAGCGCCCTCGGTTCATCAATCACACCTTCATATCTCGCATACACACAGGAATCATGCACCACAAGACGTCCACCCGTTTCTTTAACAGGTTCAAGCGTGTTAACATTTTCTGCAAGCACCTCAATATAACTCTTAACCTCGATATCGAACCCGCTTACAACCTTGGGATACACTGTCTTCAACATATTGGTTGTATGAGGATCTACAGTTATAAGCTTCTTAACACCTAAACCTTTAAGCTTCCTATACACATAGGACGCGTGAGCCTCAAACACATCAAGAGAGCCAAGGTCATGTGCAAGGGCACCTGCATATATCTCATCTTCGTAAAGATACCCAAAGTTTTCCCTCGTGAGCATAAGAAGTTTGGCTACGGATTGAAGTATGCCGCTATATTCTCTCTCCTCAACCCTTGAGAAAAGAGCCATAAGTCCAGTAAGATTTACCACTCTGTTTATTCTTCTAGCAATCCCGGTGTATTCGGCAAGCTTGGAATCTCCGAATTTCTCCGCATACTTAACAGAGGCACTAATATATGGTACAAGCTGATACATAAACCCCGTGTATATTACCGTCTTCCCTCCCCTCGGTAGGCGCAACTTGTCAGCCCATTTGGCCGCCGCATTTGGGGAAATGGGGAGCACAGATTTTCTTAGTTCAACATTATCCTGAAGTATACCTATAATATCCGCAGTATTGAACGCCATATCGCCCCCCTCTACACCTTATAAACGTGTGTGTTTATGTAATGCCTTATCACCCTCAGATTATCAGAGATATGAACATCAGCAGGGCAGGCCTCTTCACACAGTTTACAGAGAAGGCACGAAAATATAACCTCTGTATTCTCCAACAGTTTATCCTCAAGACCAAGCACCACATACCTGAACAGCTTCCTAGCAAGAATACCTGTCTCCATAGGACATATAGCAGTACAGCATCCACAGTTCATACAAGCAGAGGCATTAAACTCACGAGAGCCTGCCACTTCTCTAATAAGCACAGGATTACTTCTGAGTGCCATCTTCTCTCCCCTTCTCTGTTAACGCATACCTGTAAAACCCCTCATCCGTAACTTCATCCGTTTCCTCAATGTAGCCATATTTCCTCATACCCATCATCCAAAACATAATCTCATCCGCAGGACAGCCTATTTCTTCAGCAACCTCAGGCACAGTCTTGTTGCCCTCACTCAGCACATTCAAAATCCTACGGCGCATTACCATTTCCTCTCTTATAATCTCTCTGGTATCCCTTAAAACCCTTGATTTCATGCTGGCACCTCCACAAGGAGAGCATCTATCATATCCAAAATCTGCCCATCAGAATACCCAAGAACATCTATGGCATCCTTCTCACAAACAGGAACACACGCACCACATCCCTTGCACAGAGCCGCATTAATTACTGCTACATCCCTGCCATCCCTATTTACCTTATCCACAGCCGAATAAGGACAAGCTTTCTCGCACTCACCACACCATTCGCAGGCATCAGAATTAACGGTGGCAATTAAAGGTTCAAGTTCTACATATCCCCTCTTAAGGGGTGCCGCAGACTTTGCAACTGCCGCAAGTGAAGACGCAACGCTCTCCACAGAGTTCTTCGGGCCCTGACAAGCACCGCAGATAAATACCCCATTGGATATAGTCTCAACAGGCCTAAGCTTGGGATGTATTTCGTTGAAGAAACCATCCCTCCCCACAGGGAGCTTAAATATATTTATGAGGGCATCGTTAGAACGCGGCACCATCCCAGTGACAAGAACCACCATATCAACCGCAATCCCTATTTCCTCACCCTCTGTAAGCACATCCTTTACCCTCACCACGAGTTTGCCTCCGCTTTCCTCAACCACAGGTGGCTCGCTTTCAGAGTACCTCAAAAATACAGCTCCATAATTCCTTGAATCCTCATACAACCTTTCATATTTACCGTAGGTTCTCATATCTCTGTACAGATGATACTGCACCACAGAGGGAAACTTCTCCGAAACAACCACAGAGGTGTGGACAGCAGCGGTACAGCAATAACGAGAACAATACTCATGGGCATTGTCCACCTCAGGAGACTGTCTAGAGCCAACACAGTATACATACGCAATGCTATTTATTCTCTTGCCATCGTATTCCGTACCACCGGAGGTATCCAGCCATTTTCTGAACTCAGGCAGGGTAACCACACCTTTCAAACCATATCCAAACTCTCCCTCAGCCGGGGTATATGTTTCAAATCCAGTGGCAACAATAATAGAACCCACATTCAGAGAAACAACATTTCCATCAGAGACCCTGACTTTTACATCAAAATTACCCACACATCCTTGTTTCTCTACAACTTCAGCATCTGTGTACACTTGGATGTTATCGCATTCGCTTACCTTCTCCATAAGACTCTGGATGAGTTCTACCCCCTTTCTATTATTCGGATACATCTCACCCAGCTCTGCAACCCAGCCACCTACTTTCTTTTCTCTTTCAACCACAAATACAGTTAGACCGAGATCAGACAGAGCAAGAGCTGCCCTAAGCCCAGATATACCCGCCCCAATGACAAGCACCCGAGGTGCTGTATCTATACGTTGAGGTTCAAGAGGCACCGAATGCCTTGTTTTGGCTATTCCCGCCCTCAACATCCTAATAGCTTTTTCCGTAGCCCCACTCTTATCATCCGTATGAGCCCACGAATCCTGCTCCCTGAGGTTCACCTGAATATACTGATAAGGATTCAAACCAGCCCTCCTGGCTGTTCCCCTGAACGTGAAAAGGTGCAATCTCGGAGAGCAGGAAGCAACCACTAAACCGTCAAGATTTTCACCTTTTACATCTTCTATCATCTCCCCTTGAGCAGCATCAGAACAGGCAAACATCACTGTCTTAGCCACAATCACACCAGGCTCATTTTCAACAGCACTCCTGACCTTTTCCACATCCACATAATCCGAGATGTTACCCCCGCAATGGCAGATATATACACCTATTCTCTGTGAACTCATTCTCCGCTCCCCTTAAGCTTTTCAATGTAAGAGGCCGCATGAACCACCGAAGCCCCTGCATGCAGTATGGTGTCCGGTATATCCATAGGACCGGAAGAGGTCCCCGCCACATACACACCATCTATACTTGTTACTCCTGGGTTCAAATCCTCGTCAACTTCCCTTATGTACCCAAGGTCCTCAAGCTCTATGCTGTCTTTAAAGACACCCGCAGCCTCAACGTTTGGCAGAAACCCAACCGAAAGCACAACAAGATCATGCTCAGCCGTCTTTATACCGCCATCACCTTCTATATCCTCGTAATGCAGAACAAGGCTATCGTTTTCCGCAGGCGTAATACGGGATACCTTGCCCTTAATCAGATTGACACCCATGGACCTAGCCTGCTCGTAGAATTCCTCAAAACCTTTACCAAAAGCTCTTATATCAATATAGTACACCGTTATATCCGCAAGTGGCAAAGCCCCCATAAGAAGTTGAGCCTGTTTGAGTGAGTACATACAGCACACCCTTGAACATATTGGATTTCCGGCAAGATGATCCCTGGAACCTGTACAAAGCACAAATGCTATACTATCAGGCACCTTTCCATCAGACGGTCTAAGCACCGTGTTATAAGGCCTGGTCGGAGACAGAAGCCTGTCCATTTGCATAGCATCTATAACATTCCTGAACCTGCCGTATCCATAAAGCGCTTTTTTCTGAGCAGGAAACAGGTTAAATCCTATTGAGGTGATTACAGCACCAGCTTCTATATCCAGCTCTTCTCCCCTCTTTGAAAAGTCTATGGCATTCGCAGGACAGGCCTTAACACACTGATGACACTCAGAACATATCCCACAATCAAGACATCTCCTTGTTTCCTGCTCCACTTCTTCCTCACTCATGGGGAGCTCAACCTCATCAAAACTGCATATCCTGTCTGCAACGGAAAGTTCGTGTACTTTACCCGGACGAAGTACAGAATACCTATCTTGCCTCGAAAGAACATCCTTAGCATCAACAACAGGTAACCTATCATCAAACACACCAGCTTCAAGCGGTTCACCCTTCAAAAACCTATCAATATAATAAGCTGCTCTCCATCCCTGACCACAGGCCTCAGCTATAGAGGAAGGCCCAAGCACCGCATCCCCTCCAGAGAAAACAAACGGCACGGAAGACTGTAGTGTCTCCGGATCAACCTTTATCGTACCGTTGCTGTTCAGCTCCACCTCACCCGAAAATTCAGATGTTGACGGCACATTACCTATGGACATAACAACGAGATCCATCTCCATCTCAAAGAAAGCCCCGGAAATCGGAATGGGGCGTCTTCTACCAGAAGAATCAGGCTCGCCTAGCTCCATCTTCTGGGACACAACCCTTTTAAGCTTCCCATTCTCACCCAAAAATTTCACCGGTACCGAGAGAAAACAAAACTCAACACCCTCATCCTCAGCAGCCCTTATCTCCTGTTCGGAAGCAGGCATTTCGTCCCTCGTTCTCCTGTACTCAAGAACAACCCTACTCGCACCCAACCTGAGTGCCACTCTGGCCGGATCTATAGCTGCATTCCCGCCACCGACAACAAGCACTCTTTTGCCTTTCAGATCAAGAGCTTTTCCGAACTTTGCGCCCTTCAAAAAATCTATACACTTGTAAACACCATCAAGTTCCTCACCTTCAATCCCCGAATTTTTACCGGCAGACGCTCCGACCGCAACAAATACAGCATCAAACCCCTGCTTTTTTAACTCATTGAGACTTGTAATTTTCTTACCCGTCTCTATATCAACCCCAAGCGAGGTGACATTCTTCACATCCCGCTCAAGAACATGTTCTGGCAGTCTGTAGGAAGGAATTACTGTTCTCGGTAACCCCCCAATAACATCCTCCGCCTCAAACACCTTCACTACATGACCCATCCTGGCAAGATGATAAGCGGCCGTAAGACCAGCAGGACCAGAACCCACAATGGCAACTCTCTTATCCGATTTACGTTCTGGGAGCTCCACCGATGGAGAAGGATGACTTTCATAATACCTATCCGCAAGAAACCTTTTTATTCTCCTTATGGGAACAGAACCTTCAAGTTCACCACGTGTACACTTTGCTTCACACGGAGCAAAACATGCCCTACCAAGCGTACCAACAAAGGGAGTAGCTTCTGCTATCAACCCGAAAGCCTCATCATACTTGCCACTCCTTGAGAGCGAAATATATCCGTGCGCCTTTATCCCAGCAGGGCAGTAATACGTGCATGGAGAACTTGCCTGTCTATCTATAACAGCCTTCTTAGGAATAGCCTGAGGAAAAGCAATGTATGCAGCCCGTCTGCTCACCATCCCGTAGTTGAACTCATCAGGAACAGCCACAGTGCACGCAAACTCACAGTGCTGACAACCAGTGCATGCATCCTCATTGATATAGGTGGGCTTCTTGTACACTTTAACCCTGAACCCACCCCCATCCTTCCTCTCAACCTCCTTCACCTCGCTATAAACCATTATATCCACATTCGGGTGATGAGCCGTTTGAGCCATCTTAGGAGTAGCAATACAGCTTGCACAATCCAGGGTCGGAAAAACTTTACTCAACAGGATCATCTTTCCACCTATGCTAGGCGATTTTTCAACAACAAGCACCTTGTATCCCATATCACCCAAGTTTATGGCCGACTCCATTCCAGCTATACCACCACCTATAATCAGAACATCATAGCTCATGCCTCCACCTCCCCCTCCCTCACGGGGCCAAGGCTCCTAAGCGTCTCATAAAAATTCTTCATATGATTCACAAAAGGCTCAGCACAAACGGAACATATAGCTGCCATCTTCAACCTCATAGGGTTGTACCCCTTTCCTTTCAACATTTCCTGAGCCTTACCCGTGATGGTCGCTGTTCTCGAGCCACAGTCCTGCAAGAATGGACAATCCGTTCCATCAGCGGCTACAAAAACACCATCAAACCCCTTTTCAATGGCATGGAGAATCCACTTTGGTTTTATAGAGCTTGAGCATGGTACGGGTATCACAACCACGCTTGTCGGGTAATGCATGTGAGAACTACCCGCAAAATCAATCCCCAAATCAGAAATATATTCCGTTGAAAAGACGAGGATTTTCGGACGAAAATCCCCGCCACCACTGGAGGTACTCATCACTTCCCTCTTTTCAGAAAGATTCTCCAGTACCCAGCTTCCTCTATAA
>CAZERD010000027.1:0-17454 GCA_964515405.1 uncultured Desulfurellales bacterium | reverse complement strand
AATTTCTTCCTTTCCCACTTTCTCTCATATTTTAAAGAGTAATGAGCTGAAGGAACCTTCCTCGCAGTGTTCAACATCATGGCCATGGTAAGCTCAGCCGCAGCTATTGAATTTCCACCTGGTGTGTTTATGACAATAATCCCTTTCTTACTCGCTTCTTCCACATCAACGTTATCAAGCCCCACTCCAGCCCTTCCTATAACTTTCAGCTTACCAGGCTCCTCAAGTATGTATCTGGTTATCTTTGTCCCGCTCCTCGTTATTATTGCGTCATACTCACCTATAATTCTTTTTAATTCCTCGGGACTAAGTCCTATCTTCTCGTCCACCTCTATTCCTTCCCCTCTCAATAGGTCAAGACCCTCCCTAGCAACATGCTCAGTAACAAGTACCCTTTTCACGCTACCCTCCCTTCACAAAAAACTGTTGTAAAGTATATTTGAAGTCCATATAATTGCAAATTAGAATTCTGTGGGTAAGCATTAGAAAAACTTATGAATATTTACGGTATAAATCTCAGACAGATAATCGTTTTCCACACTGTAGCATCAAAAATGAGCATGACAAAAGCTGCAGAAGAACTACTAGTAACACAGTCAGCCATAAGTCAAACGATATTGGAACTGGAAAAGAACCTAACCATAAAGCTATTTGTGAGAGACGGCAAAAAACTATCACTAACCAGAGAAGGAGAAGAACTCTTTGCGCATACCAAGAAAGTGATACTTTCACTAGATGAAACCCTTGAATTCGTAGAAACGCTGAAGAGAACAAAAGATAAGAGAATTTCTATAGGCGCAAGTTTCACAATAGGCAACTACTTGCTTTCTTCCATAGTAAAAAGTTTCAAGAGTGATTATCCGGAAATAGATATAGATCTCTTCATAGGAACAAACAAAGAAGTGCTTGAGAAGATGAAAAGATCAAGGATAAATATCGGATTCCTAGAAACAATACCCCATAAAAAAGATGACTTTGAGTGCTATAGGTTTATAAAAGACAAGCTACTGTTCGTGTGTTCACCGCAACACAGATTCTCAACAAAACCCAACGTAAGCTTGAGAGAACTGGAAGGTGAACCCTTCGTACTCAGAGAAACCACATCATTTACCAGGAATATGATAGAAAAAACACTCGAAAGCAAAGGGATAAGTATAACAGTTGCCTATGAGTTCAACAACGACGAAGCCATAAAGAATGCTGTTTCCTGCAATCTTGGCCTCTCAATTCTGAGCGAATTCGCCGTGAAAAACGAAATTTCAATGAGAATGCTCAGTGTGTTCAACGTGGAGGGGATATCACTCAGCAGGGATATGTATCTCATCATACCCAGATTATCCATCCCCACAGCCAGATTATTCAAAGACTACATGATGAGCAGAATACGCAATTCAAACAACTGAGTGCGAGTTGAAAATAGTGCTACAATGTGTAATATATATAATAAAAAGGGGTGAATTACAATGGAGAATATCTATGTAATAGGGCACAAGAACCCCGACGCTGATTCGGTGTGCTCAGCATTTGCATACGCCAAACTAAAATCCATGGTTGATCCCCATCACACATACATCCCAGCCCGTTGTGGAAGACTAAACAAGCAAAGTGACTTTATTTTCAAAAGGGTAGGGGAACAGCCTCCCGTATTTATAGGAGACGTTTACCCACGCGTAAAGGATGTAATGACCGGGGATGTGGTGTGTGTAAAAGAACAAGATCCGTTATTCTATGTTATGAGAGACGTAAAAACAAGAAATATCAGACTTACACCAGTGGTCAACAACGAATGTATACTTTCCGGTATAGTAAGCGTGTTTGAAATATCCGACTACTTCGCAGGTGGAGATGTAGAAGAAAAACCTTATTATCAGTTCAACATAAAGAACATCGTTTCTATTCTAAATGGGCATTTATACAAATCAGGGAATATCAAGGAATTCAAAGCTCAAATAATCATAGGAGCAATGCCATTTACAAGATTCAGAGAATATATTGAAAGATGCAACCTGAGAGAGGTCATCGTGGTCGTGGGAAAAAGAATGAAGATACTGGACTACTCAATCAAAAATAACGTAGCAGCCATAATTCTCGCAGGTCTTAAAAAAACATCCGAGATAAAAGAGGTAAACTTCTCTGGATACCACGGGCATGTCGTTATTTCAGACTTCGACTCCGCAGAAACCATGAGAAGGCTCGTGCTGAGCACTCCTGTAAATTCCATAATGCGAAAGAATCCCGACACTGTTCACAAAGATGACCACCTAGAACGTGCCCGAGAAAAAATGGCAACAAGCAACGTCAGGGGACTCCCTGTGGTCGACGACCATGGAAAGCTGGTGGGAATCGTTACAAGATCCGATCTCATAAAGAGATACGCTAAAAAGGTTATATTAATGGACCACAACGAGTTATCTCAAGCCGTGGATGGCATAGAAACAGCCGAGATAATTGAAGTAGTCGATCACCACAGGCTAGGAACAATCAAAACCACAAGACCAATACATTTCTGTGCCAAACCTGTAGGAAGCACATCAACATTGGTCTCTGAACTATACAGGGAATACAATATAACACCTGATCCAAGTACGGCACTCATTTTGCTAAGTGGAGTATTATCTGATACAATCATACTAAAGTCTCCAACAACGACGGATGAAGATATGAAAGCCGCAGAAACGCTATCAAAAATAGCTGGTGTTAACATAGCTGAATACGGAACAGAACTGTTTTCATCAACAGACTCCCTAAACTCAAGAGAACCTCAAGAAATAGTAAACTCTGACTTCAAAATATATGAAGAGTATGGAGTGAAATTTGGAATCGGACAGGTCGAAGTTGTAAATCTGGAAGAAATAAGAGAGACCAAAAACAAACTTATAAAAGAACTTGAAAGAATCAAAAATGAGAGGAATCTTGACTGGACAATGCTACTCATAACAGATATAGTGAAGGAGGATAGTGTACTGCTCACAACAGGTTACACGTGTGAAAAGGCTTTACCATATATGAAACGTGGGGAAAAGGAATACTTTCTCCCAGATGTGTTGTCAAGGAAAAAACAACTTTTACCAACAATACTCGGAGTGTTAGAAAGCTACAGCAAGAAAATGATTTAGGGAGGGCTTGTGATTAGAATAAGCGTGACAACTAAAAACAGAAAGGAGGCCGTGGAAATCACGGGGAAAGTGGAAAGTCTCGTAAAAAACACCAAAGAAGGTATCATTGTGTTGTATGTACCTCACACAACTGCCGGCATTGTTGTAAACGAATCATACGACCCCGATGTGGCAAGGGATATCATGAATAAGCTCTCCGAACTTATACCTCACGGGGACAGATACAGACATGTAGAAGGGAACGCCGACGCCCACATTCAGTCCTCAATAGTTGGTTCCAGTGTTACATTAATTGTTAAGGATGGAAAACTTGAAATGGGGAGATGGCAAGGGGTATTCTTCCTTGAATTTGACGGCCCAAGACACAGAGAGGTTTGGGCAAAGATTCTGGAGGGATAATGAAGTACATGATACTGCTCGGCGATGGAATGGCAGATGAACCCATAAAGGAATTGAAAGGTAAAACGCCTCTAGAATACGCTCACACCCCCAACATGGATATCTGCGCCGGACATATGAAAGGTATGCTAAAAACCGTGCCAGACTCACTTCCTCCTGGAAGCGATGTAGCCAATCTTAGCATCCTTGGATATGACGTTGAAAAGTACTATACTGGAAGAGCCCCTCTTGAAGCAGCGGCAAAGGGCATAAAGTTAAGGGAAAGAGACGTAGCCTACAGGTGCAACTTTGTTACCATAAAAAACGGTGCAATGGCAGATTTTTCAGCCAACCACATAAACTCAAACAAAGCACACCTCCTCATAGATATGCTAAACAGGGAAATGGAAATACCAAATGTGCGGTTCTACCCTGGCGTAAGTTACAGAAACATCATGATATGGGAAAATGGGGAAACAGACTCCACTACTCCCCCACACGATATATCTGACAGGCCAGTAAAACACTATCTCCCTTCAGGAACATCAGGTGCATTTCTAATAAACATAATGAACAAAGCATCAAAAATACTTGAGGGTAATAGTATTTATCCACAAGCAAACTCAATATGGCTATGGGGCGAGGGGAAAAAGCCCAACCTGCCAGCATTTTCAGACCTATGGGGAAAAGATGGTTGTATAGTATCAGCAGTGGACCTCATGCTCGGGATAGGTACACTTATAGGATTTCACATACTCAAAGTACCAGGTGTTACAGGTTTCATTGACACGAACTACAAAGGAAAAATAGAAGCCGCTACGTCCTTTTTGAGCAGCGGAGGGGATTTTGCATACGTGCATGTTGAAGCCCCCGACGAAGCATCTCACATGGGGGATGTTGAAAAAAAGATTGAAGCAATAGAATTGTTTGACAAAGAAGTAGTAAGCAGAGCAATTGAGTTTGCACATCAGTATCCGGACAGAATAAGAATAGCTGTATTGCCAGACCACCCCACTCCCATCAGTATCAAAACTCACACTAGAAATCCCGTACCATTTGCCATCTTTGACTCTTCATTAGATATCAAACCATCCACGTATAGTGAAATCAGTTGTTCAAAGGGGATCTTCATAGCCAAGGGATATAAATTCATAAAAGAAATCCTGTTTTCGGAGGAACAATGGTAGGCCCAATTGACGTGCAAAACGTTATACTAAATGCATACGCCCAGAGTGCCTCAACTGTTAACAATCCAGTAAATCCCGCTCTTGCAGCAGAAGCCTTCAAAGCCGCCCTTGAAAAAAGAGAAAACAGCGAAAAAACTTCCCGGGTTAACGAGTCAGAGAACGATGTAGATCCTACAATAAACCCGGACAGAGAACACACCAGAAAGAGAAAATCAAGCCTCAAGGATGAGAACGAACACATAGATTTAAAGGCTTGATTGACAAGCACGTACGGGCGTATTATATTCAAGCAAATATTCAAGGGGGTACAAAAATGAGTGAAGCCCATGTAGCATCTAACAAAAAACTTTTAGGCTTTTACAACGCCTCTGATTGGGCCATGAAGGGAGAGTGTTACCTTGACATTATAGCTGTTGATCTGACAAAGGAAGAAGAAGAAACGCTCAGAAGACATCTGGATGAGATGGGCATAAAATTTGACGTATCACCTCCAGGAACAATAAAGGGTTACTTTGAAGGCACATATGACAGAGTTTTTCCAATCATGAGAAAATTACTGAAAGAAGGATGGAGTTGGTGAAATAAAAACATGGAGCTCGGGAAACTAAGAAACCGATTTAAACAGGGTAAATTAGTCAGTATTGAATACAATCCCCCAAAGGGAACTAAACCTGAACTCTCGCGTCTGAGTTCGGTAGCCCATATGATAGACTTCATCAATGTTACAGATTCCCCTATGGCTTCACCCAGAATGAGTGCTATAGTAACAGCATATATCGTAAAGAACTCAATAGGGCTGGAATGCATATTCAACATGACATGCCGAGACAGAAACATACTCGCCCTACAATCAGACATGCTTGGAGCGTATGCTCTTGGCCTTGAGAATGTTCTACTCGTTGGGGGTGATCCATCAAGAGAAAGTAAAAACAATGTTTATTCTCTGAATACATATGGGCTACTGAACCTCACCAATCGACTGAACAATGGGATCAGCGCAGACGGGAAGAAGCTTTCAGCCCCCACAGACTTCTTTGTGGGCGTTGCCTCTGACATACCCAATGGAAAAAACAACAAAGCTATAAAAAGAAGACTATCTAGAAAGGTTGAACTCGGAGCATCGTTTACCATCACACAACCAATCTACTCCGTGGAAACGCTAGACGAGTTTCTCAACTTGACATCCAGTATAAACGTCATCAAAATCATAGGGTTTTTCCCGGTCACAAGCTACAAGCTAGCCTTATATCTGCACAAAAACGTAAAGGGAATAAGCCTACCTGAATCTATGCTCATACACCTTCAGGGAGCCCCAGATGAAAAGACTGAAGGCAAAAAACACTTTGAAAAATTGCTATTGAACATAGAGAAGTCCGGTCATTTGAAAGAGATATCCGGGATCCATCTTATGAGGTTCGATTATGAAATGGTTGAACTAACAAGACAAGTCATAGGGGAAGTGACATGAACATTATAGGAGAGGAATTGAAACCTGTAGAAGAACCAACAGAAGAGGAGGTCTTTGACACAATAACTATGATACTCGACAGGGGTTCTCATTCAGCTATAGTAGAAGAACTTGAAGAAATAGCGGAATATATACTATCACTGGAACACTTACTTGAAGAACACGGTATAGAATACGATAACAACCATTTAAGACGAATAAAGGTTGAACAAGGTGAGGAATTCAACAAAGAAAAGAAGTGGCTGCTCCTCCACTTTGCAGGTAAAATCATTAAAAAGGAAGGACCATGAAATGAGCATCAAATCCGACAGATGGATCATTGAACAAGCAAAAAAGGGTATGATAGAACCTTTTGTAGAACATCAGGTTAAAGAAGGTGTAATAAGCTACGGCGTATCAAGTTATGGATACGACATGAGAATAGCGGACGAGTTCAAGATATTTACCAATATAAACACTACTGTAGTAGACCCCAAACATTTTGACCAGAGAAGCTATGTGGACTTCAAAGGACCAGAATGCATCATACCACCTAACAGCTTTG
Source organism: uncultured Desulfurellales bacterium (assembly GCA_964515405.1). Classification (GTDB taxonomy): domain Bacteria; phylum Campylobacterota_A; class Desulfurellia; order Desulfurellales; family CAZERD01; genus CAZERD01. The sequence continues at coordinate 10,761 of CAZERD010000027.1, read as the reverse complement.
CCCTGGCAAAGAGCGTAGAATACTTCCGAATTCCCAGAAACATACTCACCATATGCGTTGGAAAATCAACATACGCGAGGTGCGGTATAATAGTAAACGTAACCCCCTTTGAACCGGAATGGGAGGGGTATGTAACAATAGAGATCTCAAATACCACCCCACTGCCAGCCAAGATATATGCTTTTGAAGGAATCGCACAGGTGCTGTTCTTTGAGTCCGACGAGGAGTGCATAACAAGTTATGCGGATAAAAAAGGAAAATACCAAAAACAGCAGGGCCTTACTATAGCAAGAATCTAAGGAGGGGACCCATGTCAGGACACAACAAATGGAGCAGTATAAAGCATAAGAAAGCAAGGGAAGACAGCAAAAGGAGCGCAATATTCACAAAACTTATAAAGGAATTAACCGTAGCAGCAAGAGAAGGCGGTGGGAACCCGGAAACCAACCCAAGATTAAGAATCGCCATAGAGCGCGCAAGAAATGCTAACATGCCCAAACAAAACATAGAAAAGGCCATCCAAAAGGGGGTTGGAGCAGCATCCGGCGAAGGATACGAAGAAGTCGTGTATGAGGGCTATGGTCCAAAAGGTGTCGCAATGATAATAGAAGCTACGACAGATAATCGACAGAGAACAACAGCTAGCATAAGACATATACTCAGCAAATATGGGGGAAGCTTGGGGGAAACTGGCTGTGTCTCATGGATGTTTAACCACGTAGGGTGCATTACGTTCGATAAGAAATCAATAGATGAAGAAAGTCTATTTGAAGCAGCCATAGAAGCTGGCGCAAAAGATGTGAACGATGACTTTGGAGACAATACATACGCAGTTATAACAGAACCAAAGAATCTAATGAAGGTAAAAGAAGCATTGGAAATGCAGGGGTTCAAGCCAGTCAGTGCTGAATTTACCAGGATACCTCAAACAACTATCAAGCTTGAAGGAGAAGATGCCCAGAGAATGCTGAAACTCATGGATAAGCTTGACGAAGACGAGGACGTAGCAAACATCTACGCAAACTTTGACATAGACGATGAAGTAATTAGCAACTTCAACAAATAATCGACCTCAATCCGATGAATCAAGCAGTTTCCACTCTAAAAACCCAAAAAGAGAAGTTGTTCAAAATATGGGCAGAACAAAATAAGATAAAAAATAAAGTAAGATATATAATGCACGAACATACAAAGTTTGTAGATTGGGTAACAAAAGAAACAGTAAAAGCATTCTATCCACCTGAAAACTGGTGCATAGTAGCCCTTGGCAGCTACGGGAGAAGACAAATGAATCCCCACTCTGACGTGGATATAATGATAGTCACAACTGATACAAACGAAATGTTGGCAGACATTTCAAGGGAGATATACGACATATTCTATGCACTGGACTATGAAATAAGCATAGTAACACGAACAGTAGACGAGTGTATAAAACTCTCCTCAAGAGATGATATTATAAAGACATCCCTCTTTGACCACAGGTTGGTTTACGGAAACAGAAAACTGTATGAAAATTACACCGATTCCATACAATCAGGCGTAATACACAGAGACATATACGAATTTGTATCAAGAAAAGTAGAGAATCTAAAAACAAGGCATTCTCATTTCGGCAACACAGTCTTCGTGCTTGAGCCGAATGTCAAAGAAGGTGTAGGGGGTATAAGAGACTACCACACCCTCCTCTGGCTGGGAAAGGCATGGTTCTCAACGAAAAACATACTGGATATGAGAAACAAGGGGTTCATTAGCGAGGAAGACTACTCAAAACTCAGAAATGCCCTATATTTCCTATGGCAACTTAGAAATGCACTGCACCTCATTTCAGGCAAGAAAAACGACGTGCTATACATAGACCATAGACCAACAGTGGCAGACATGCTGGGGCTCCCCAAAACAGACACAAAATTTAACGACAGGTTAATGAGAAAATACTACTACTACGCTAGCAATCTTCATAGAATTTCTGAAAAATATATAGATATGTTCAACCACAGAGAACCCCTAAATGTCACACCTAAAACATTCTTTATAAGTGACAAAATACTCCTGAGAGAAAACCATGTTTCGTTGGTTTTTCAAGAAAATATAAGCCTTACCGACATATTTGAGCTCTTCTACTATTCTTCTCTGTACAACAAAACCCCAGACGAACATATACTTGAGCATACCCAACACATTATAAAAAGGGAGGTATGGAAAGAACGAAACAGCAGGTTCATAAACTTCATGTTTAAATCGTTGCTATCGCTCAAATCATCCATATCAACACAAATAAGAAAGATGCATGAATCAGCGGTGCTTGACAAATTTATCCCTGAATTTGGAAACACATACTGTCTCACTGAGGCAAGCCTGTACCATAAATACACAGTTGATGAACACTCCATACAGGCACTTGAACACATAGACAAACTATTCACTATAGAGGAAGGAAGCAACTTCATACTGAGACTAAAGGAAATACTAACCACACTTGAGGCCCATGACATACTCATTCTCAGACTATCAATCTTGCTTCACGATATAGGAAAGGTAAAACAGGGAAAACACACCGATATTGGGGCCAACTTGTGTCTTCCTATAGCCGAAAGAATGGGTCTTGGAAAAGACTTATCCGAAAAACTTATATTTCTTGTAAGAAATCACCTTGTGATAAATAAAATAATATCAAAGAACGATGTTTACAGCCCAACCGTAATAAAAAGATTCGCTGAACTCGTCAAGGACGTGGAAACATTAAATCTGCTTGTATTGCTGACGTACGCTGATATGAATGCTGTAAATGATAACGTATGGACAAATTGGAAAGAGGACCTCGTAGATGACCTTTACACAAACACAATCAGATTCTTTGAGTACAAAAACTACAATGCATACATATCCACACAAGCCGAACAGTCAAAAAAGAGACTCCTGGAAGAGTTAGGTGCAGACTACATGCAACTCATCTTATCCCTACCTCCAGCAATACTCACAGATGAAAATAGGGAACACCTAGAGAGATTCATCAAGCATCTACTCTGTAAACACAGCTTCGTCAAAACATACAAAACAGGTTCAAACCTACTGAAGGTTTTTGTATACTACAGGGACGAGTTTGGATTCTTCAACAAGATCAGTGGAATCTTGACATGCCTGGATGGAAACATACTGAGGGGTAAATCCTATGCGCTGGCGAACGGCATGATAATAGATGTATTCACAGTGAGCGGTACAGAAGATATTGACGAAACAAGGATCAACAATATGCTCAGGGATATTCATAATAATAAAGCGAATCTTGACAATTGCGTGGAAAACAAAAGAAAAAAATTTCTAAACAGATTCCAAAGGGCAAAATTAACTATGTCATTGGATAGGATAAGAGTGAAGGTCAACAACTCTCAAAGCGACGTCTATACAGTTATCAGGGTTTACGCACCCGACAGGGTAGGTTTGCTTTATGATATCACCAAGGTATTTTCTTCATTCAATCTGATGGTCGGTATGTTTATATTGGACACAAAGGGTGAAGTTGCCGTGGATACCTTTTACATATGCACCCGCAGCGGCAAGAAGATATTTTCTTCCACCCTGCTTGATTTGATAAAAAATAAGATATTAGAGGTAATTTACAGATGAGAAAAGAACCTATATCCAGCAGGGCCTTTAACCCCGAAAAACTTATAGGGCAAAGCATAGCGGTAGAAATCTACGAGGGAGACTTTAAGGGCATTTACTCCAGCTTCGTGTACGATGTGGACGACAACTACATATATGCTCTATCTCCAACAGATGAAAGAGGGGTACGTGCCTTTATCCGGCCGAACCAAAGAGTTGGAGTAAGTTTCCTCGATGAGCGCAAAAGAAGGATAGGCTTCGACACCACAGTAATTGATATAATAAAAGACGGTGACAACATACTTTGCAAGTTAACAATTCCAGACGAGTTCTACAGGATAGAGCTACGGGAAAACTTCAGGGTTGACGTGTTCATTGAAACGAAGTTTTTCAGAATAGAAAAGGGCAAGCCTACGGAGAAAAAGGCCACAATACTGGATATCAGTGCAGGCGGCCTCAAAATATCAACAGAAGAAGAACTTAAAATAGGCGAGGTGATAACCATAAGTTTTTCGGTTGATAACACATTCTTTAATTATCTGAAAGCAATGGTGGTGCGCAAAATAAAAGCTGGCGATGGAACTGTTAATCACTACGGATTGAAATTCATAGAAATGGACAAGAAAGCAGAAGATTCAATAATAAAATTTTGCCTCAAGAAACAGATGGAAATAGCAAAGAAAGAAAGAGGGATAGAATGAAACTACCCAGGATGAATAAAATAAGGATAGGTGTAGTTGGTGACTTAATATTTGACCACTTCATCATTGGAAAGGTTGAACGCATATCACCTGAAGCACCTGTCCCCATAGTAAAGGTGACAAACGAGTACAGTTTTCTTGGTGGAGCTTCAAACGTAGCAAGAAACCTGAAGAGTATAGGAATCGACGTAGCTTTATTTGGAGTCGTTGGGAGCGATATCACCGGCAAAAAGCTCATTGACATGGTAAAAGCAGAGGGGATAGAATCAGATTATCTCATCGTTGATAAGCATAGGTCCACAACCATAAAAACAAGGGTAATTGCCCACTCTCAACAAGTGGTAAGATTTGACAAAGAGGAGATCACCAGGATAAAACAGGAAATGGTTGATAAAATAATAGAGAACGTAAAACATGCCTCCCTGGATGCTCTAATAATATCCGACTACGGCAAAGGGGTTATAACAAGAGAACTCATCGAAGGGCTTACTTCCATGAATGGATTATTCATAAGTGCTGACCCCAAGGTCAAAAACGCTAAGTATTACAGAGATGTAAACCTGATAACACCAAACCTCAAAGAAGCCGAAGAAATGAGCAGAATAGACGTAACAGGGCTTAAAAACGGCCTGAAATTAGCAGCAAATGTTATACTGAAAGACTCAAACGCAGAATACGTATTGATCACTCAAGGTGAGAAAGGAATGACACTTTTCTCACGAGACGGCACATCCTTCTATCAGAAAGCAAAAGCAAAGGAAGTTTATGATGTAACTGGTGCAGGGGATACAGTAGTTGCCACGGTAACAGCATTCTTTATCCACGGCTTTGATATAAAAGACGCAGTAAGGGTAGCCAATGTAGCGGCCGGCATCGTAGTTGGGAAAGCCGGAACTGCAACCGTAACATTAGAAGAGCTGGAGAAGGAACTGGATTTATGACAGCTATATTAATTCCTGCAAGAATGGAATCCAGCAGATTTCCCGGAAAACCGCTGGCAAAAATACTGGGAAAACCCATGATACAATGGGTGTATGAGGGGATAAAATCATCAAAGTTGAGCGGATTCAAGGCTGTTATAACGGATAGCCCCCAGATAGCCAAGGCCATTGGAGATATAGGGGGCAAAGCATTCATAGTGCGTGGTGATTTTAAAAGCGGAACAGATAGAATAGCTGAGTTCTGCAAAGACAAAAACTTCGATTACATCGTAAACGTTCAAGGAGACGAACCACTTATTAAAGGAAACGAACTAGACAAACTGATAAATTTCTCCATAAAACATTCTGTTGATATGGCCACCTTCGTTGCAACCTGCAACCAAGATGAGATAAACAACCCAAACGTTGTCAAAGTAGTAACGGACCGCTCTGGGAAGGCACTATACTTCTCAAGAGCCGTTATTCCTTACTCAAAAACCAAATTTAGCGGATATAAAAAACACGTAGGAGTATACCTATACTCCAAGGAAACACTCTTAAAATTGTCAAGCACTCCACCTGGAACTCTTGAAGAAACAGAAAAATTGGAACAGCTCAGAGCACTGGAAACAGGAATTCCCATATACACTCTCAGTACAGAACTCACCTTGATAGGGGTTGATCAACCGGGCGACGTACTTAAGGTTGAATCTATACTCAAAAGGAGGATAAACAATGCTTGAGGGTAAGAACATCTTGCTTGGGGTCTCGGCGAGCATTGCCATATACAAGGCATGTGAGCTCATAAGTGTCCTCAAAGAAAAAAAAGCTAATATAAGGGTTGCAATGACGAGAGAGGCTGCCTCATGGATCTCTCCCGTGGTTTTCAAAGCTTTGACAAATGCACCGGTGTATGTTGACCACCTTGGGGATCTCGAAGGAACTAAAGAAGACACAAACATTACACACATAAAACTCTCCGAATGGGCTGATGCAATTCTTGTGGCCCCAGCAACAGCAAATATAATAGCCAAAATAGCACACGGACTGGCAGACGATGCCGTAAGCGTAATTTCTCTAGCTACCCGTGCCAACAAAATCATAGCACCGGCCATGAACTCAAACATGTACGAAAATCCCATAACTATGAGGAACATGGACATACTCAAAGAAAATGGGTGGGTATTTGCAGACGCAACAGTGGGAGTACTCGCGTGTATGAGAAAGGGAATAGGGCACTTAGCCGGATGTAAAGACATCATTGAAGTTGTTGACTCCACATTCTATCCTAAAAACCTGAACGGACTCAGGGTTATAGTAACAGCAGGACCCACAAGAGAATCCATAGATCCAGTCAGATTCGTAAGTAATCACTCCAGCGGTAAAATGGGATTCGACTTAGCAAAAACAGCTGCAAAGATGGGAGCTGATGTAACGCTTGTAACAGGACCTGTATCCCTGAAAACACCACCTCTCATCACAGAACGTATAGACGTTGAGTCCTCCGAAGACATGCTGAGAGTGCTGGACAAATTGTTGTCAGAAGAAACAGGGAATGTGCTACTCATCATGGCGGCAGCGGTGGCTGATTTCAAACCTGAATCTACTATGGATAACAAACTCAAAAAAAGCGATGTAGGAAATAAACTACACCTCAACCTCATAAAGACAACAGATATAGCAAAAACGATAAAAAGCATACATCCGCACGTGCACGTCGTTGGATTCGCAGCAGAGACACAGGATATACATAAAAATGGTCTCTTGAAGCTGAAGGAAAAAGGCATGGATGTAATAGTGATTAATGACGTATCGCGAAGAGACATAGGGTTCGGCTCCAACTATAATGAGGTTACAATGGTGTTCAAAAACGGAAAAATGGAATACCTAAAGAAAGACACCAAAGAAAACATAGCGTTTGAAATACTAAGGAGGATAGAAATTTGATCCGTATCCGCGTAGAATCGGGGGAGGACATTCAAAAACTATCTCAGCATATTCAGTCACACGCAGAGCTGAAGGAGGGATTAGTAAGAGAAATTATCGAGAACATCAAGCGCCACGGTAACACCTCATTACTCAAATATGTGGAAAAATTTGACAATTACAAAGCAACCAGCGAATCTCTGGCTGTAACCGACGAAGAATTTGCAGAGGCAGTAAAGTCCATAAACGACAGGGAAAAGAAAGCCATAGAGTATGCTTCCAAAAGAGTGGAAACATTCCACAAAAGATTTATCCAGAAAACGTGTATTGTTGAGGAAGACGGTATTATCGTTGGCACAAGGGTCACACCAGTGGGAAAGGCGGGGTTATACGTACCAGGAGGTAAAGCTGCATATCCGTCCACTGCCATAATGACAATAATACCTGCAGTGGTTGCAGGTGTGAAAAATATATATATTGCAACACCACCACATAAGGGAAAGGCAAACAAACATGTACTTTATATCTCAAAGCTGTATGGAATAAAAAATGTCTACAAAATGGGCGGAGCACATGCTATAGCAGCATTTGCTTACGGCACAGAAAGCATACCACGGGTTGATGTAATCGCAGGACCAGGAAATGTCTATGTGGCCACAGCAAAAAAACTCGTATTCGGTGATGTCGGAATAGATTCAGTGGCAGGACCATCCGAGATATGCGTGGTAGCAGATCACAGTGCAAACCCTAAGTTCGTGACCGCAGACCTAATGAGTCAGATGGAACACGATGAAATGGCCATGGCGTACCTGGTAAGCACAGAAGAGGAAATACTCAACAGTGTGGAAAGGCTCATAGAGCTATCCATTCCGTCACAACCCCGAAGAAACATAATACAAAAATCCCTCAAAAAATCCGTTTTTATTTATACCCCAAACCTAAAAATAGCCGCAGCGGTGGTGGACGAAATAGCACCGGAGCATCTTGAGATACTCACTGTGAGCCCGGTTGAGTTCCTGATCTCCGTAAGAAACGCAGGAGCTATCTTTCTCGGCGAGTACTCACCAGAACCCATAGGAGATTACATAGCTGGACCTAATCATACTCTTCCAACATCTGGCACAGCTCGCTTTTCATCTCCTCTCTCTTGCGACACCTTCATGAAGAAGAGTAGCATAATATACTATACAAAAAAAGCATTTAACCGCGATGGGGTGTACACATCCTTGCTTGCATCAATTGAGGGCTTATTCGCCCATCAACACTCTGTGGAAACAAGGTTCCATGAGGATACTGAAACCTAGTCTAAGAGAAGTCAACTTGATAAAAAATTTTGTAGACGAGTTTGCGAGAAAAGGTGATATACTCCCTCGGTCTCTTCATGACATAGCAGAACGAGTAAGAGAATTTGTCATCGTCAAAGAAAACAATAAGCTCATAGGGGTAAGTGGATTGAGACTATACTACCCCGACCTCGCGGAGATAAGAACCATAGTGGTAGACACAGAATACCAAGGCAAAGGGATAGGTAAATTGCTGGTGGAGTTTGAGCTTGAAGAAGCCAGAACCCTCGGCGTAAAAAAGGTATTCGCACTCACATTCAAAAAGGAGTTCTTCGTCAGACTGGGATTCTCCATCATAGACAAGAAGGAGCTACCATCCAACAAGATATGGGAAGATTGTATTAAATGTCCCTTCTTCCCAGACTGCAAAGAGGAAGCTGTCATAAAAAACATAGATTAAACTATAATTCCCGCCCTTCCCTTCACTAATAATCAATCACAGTATAACCACTGGTGGGATTCCCTATAAGTTCTACTTTAGAATCCCTATCACCATTAGAAAAATCTGCTTCAAGGCAGTCTTGAAACGTAAATATCTTATAGGTACAGTTAGAATCAGAGTACCCCACAGTGCCCTTCTGTATATAAGCCCAGTCCTGATATTTAACAGGAGTGCATGTGGAGTACCCCCCACCAAGTACATATATCGTGATTCCCTTAAAAGGATTGGTGGTAATATAAGCATCATTATAGAGCTTAAAAAACTCGTTTCCGCATCCCAAGTCCTTATACAGTTCGTCAAACGTTTCCCACACTACTATGTCATCAGAACTTGAGCTCTGGGCTATATAGCTCCTGCTTACAGCGTTGTTAGGAAACACATAGGAATCTGCAAACACCTTATCTGGACCAGGGGAAAGTAAAACAAAGGCAACAGGCATAGAGGTGGACCCTATAGTCACCGACGTGGTTGGTGTATCCACTTTATCAAGATAGGCATCAATCTGAAGACAAATAGTTTGAGGCGATGTGTCAGTAAGTTTTGGGTCTGTTGTTTGCGATCCGCTACCTGTTATATCATACCTGAATATATTACTGTACATCCCCCTTGCATTTGCCTTCGTCATATTAATAGTCAAATAGGGCACATAATCCGCATACGTTGGGGTAGTAGTATCCTCAACGCCCAAAGTATTAGAAGCAGCATATGGAAATCTACCCTGTTGTACAGCAAAACCTATTAAAGCCTTCTTCACTGCCTCCATACGCGCCTTAGCCTCTTTCGCTCTGTTTATCTTCATCAATCTTGAGGATATGGCAAAAGAAAACCCCAGCAACAATCCTACTATCACCAAAACTATAGCCATCTCTACGAGCGTGAAACCCTGTGACTTAAACATCGTTACCTATCAAACCACCAGTACATATCAGCCGCATCATCTGGATCTGATACACTTGAATACAACACTCCAGTCCTACTACCCCACCTAACATTTCCGGTATTGCCAACACCATCATCAATCTTTACATCTATCGACTTTGCAACCCACTCCGGAACCCTCGTCGCCTCTATATAATTGTAGTTGGTATAAGGATACACACCACCTCCAAATATAAACACACCGTTAAATACATGGTGCTCATCAGTTGGATGGACAAGCTGTTGTGCTTCAAGCTCACTCCAAGCGGTAGAGTTAGAGTCTATTATACCATCAGGTGGAACACTTGTATCACCAGCATACCTGCCGACCCTGTCAAGGTAAGTAAACTGAGCTGCTGCTACATACCTAAGCTTTGAGAAAAAATTCTTCTCTTTCGCATCTTTTATGAGCTCTTGACCCCTGAGCACAGCTCCCATGAGTATACCTATTATGACAAGCACAATAGCCATCTCTATAAGAGTAAAACCGCTCCGAGACTCCATAATGCCCCCCTAATCCAGAATGTATATACAGTTGACAGTAGCCTGCGTTGTTGGATCAGACCAACCACCTATTCCACTCCCAGGAGGAGTAGGAGACCATTGCCTGAAAGTACCTGCCGTAGCGTTTGCTTTCCCATCTATAATTTTATCCAGAGCAACAGCTACATCGGTTGGGAGGTAAGCTATATATAATACATTATGTTCATTCCCGCCTACCCATATATGCATAACGGTAAGAACTGTTCTGCGTGTTACATATCTCCCAGAAATGGTTTCCTCAAAGCATTCGGATGTATTCGTTGCAGGTGGTGTCAAACCAGCCCTTGGCAGGTAGGTGCTACATATGCTTGGCATAGTGGCATACGTGGCGTCTGCAAAGCCGTCCTCCGTGCCAGATGCAG
>CAZERD010000026.1:0-17672 GCA_964515405.1 uncultured Desulfurellales bacterium | reverse complement strand
CGTTATTGAATCTTTTTAGTAAAGGGGGGTATGGATTTGGCGAATCATAAGTCTGCGGAAAAAAGGGCAAGGCAGTCGAGAAAGAGGTATATGAGAAACAAGGCCTATAGGACACGTCTCAAGAATGTATTGAAGAAGACAAGGATTGCTCTTGCGAGTGAAGATCCGTCCAGGTTTCCGGATATTTTGAAAGAGGCTGAAAGGGCCATAAGGAAAATAAATTCAAAGGGTGTTATACACAAAAACAAGGCTTCAAGGCTGATTTCCAGGCTCTACAGAAGGGCTGTTCTGGAGAAGTAGCGGTTATTTGTAGGTATACTTTTTGATATAGGTATTTCATGAGATTTTTTTGTTCTAAAGATTGCCCCGATTTTTGTGTATTTGATATCCAAAAGGCTATTGGGGGAGATATTTCCATAAATCCAAGGGGGAAATCATATTTAAAGAGGGATTTTGTTTGTTCAAAGCTCAGGGATTTTTATGCCTTGGATGTACTTGCAAAGGATAAGTCTTTTTATGTTTCCTCGGGGAGTAGAGTGTATCGTGATGTTATAGGGAACCTTGGAGAGTTCTTGAAGAGTAATAGAGATAAAAGGATTTTATTCTATAGAGGTTCAGGCAGTCTTGGTTATTACATGGAGTTCTGGGATTTGTTTTTTTCCAATTTTGAAAACTGCTATTTTGTTGATGGATCTCCGTGTGATGAGTCTGGAATCAGGGCTCACATTGAAGACTTTGGATGTTGTGTCAATCCGGACATAAGAAACCTCGAAATGGTTGATGCAATTATACTTTTCGGGAAGAATGCTAAGGTTACCAGTCCACATCTCTACGCCTATTTGCTTTATCTTGCAGGTAAGGGTAAGAAGATAGTGTGTATAGACCCTGTAGAGTCAGAAACGTGTAGCATAGCAACGAGATTTGTAAGGATAAAACCGGGGGCGGATGGTGTTCTTTCTTGTGCTCTTCTAAGCGGTCTGGGTATGTATGATTATGATGCTGATGAGTTGCTTCGAATTTCCGGTGTGAGTGGGGAAGACTTTGAGTACCTGTTGGGTATGTTTTCCTCAGGCAGGTGTGGTATTATTGAGGGTTATTCTCTTCAGAGATATTCAAATGGCAAAAATTCTGTTCAGTGGATAAATAGACTTGGATATTATACGGGGAATATAGAGTTTCTGTATTACGGTAGACCTTCAAAGGGTTGTTTTGTGAGACCTGCTGTGTTCAGAAAGAATACCGTTCCGATATCTGAGCTTGTTTCCTTCCTGGAGAGTGGTTTTTTTGATGTGATTGTTGTGGTAGCGTCCAATCCAGTTGTAACGTTTCCGAGGGCAGATGTGTGGAAAGATACGCTTGAGAAAACACCTACCATCGTTGTGGGCACCCATATAGATGAAACGGCTTCTTGTGCAGACTATTTTGTAAAAGTTGGTGGCATGTTCGCTCAGGAGGATGTTGGTGGGAGCTATTTCTTCAATGAAGAGAGAGAAAGGGAACGCTTTGATAACAGGTTGTATTCTGACACTGATGTTATAAAGAAACTCGCTTCTTGTGTAGGTGTGGACGTTGACATTCCTCGTGCTGGATATGTTGAGAGGAAAGAATGTGGGGCTGAGAGAAGATTCTCAGAGAGGGGAATAGATTTGTTGTTTCCTTCTCGCCCGCCATCAGGTAAGTTTAGGCTTATAACGAGATCACATGTTGGGTACCTGAATTCTCAAAGAAAATGTGGGGTAAGGGATGTCGTGTTTATATCCGGGGAGGACGCCACTAAGCTTATGGTTTCGCCCGGGGATGTGGTTAGGATCTTTAACGATGTTGGTTCCTTTATTACTACGTTAGAAGTGAGGGATCTTGTTCCGTCGGGGTGTCTTGTTATGTTTAAGTCGTTGAATTCCCGTGTAAATAGTGTTACACCTCCCTTGTCTACAGATATCCCCAACGCTCTGGCACTTTATGAAGTGTTTGTGGGGTTGGCAAAAGAGAGTTGATAGGTTAACTGAAATTAGTATAATTATGTAAGGATTTTATCAAGGAGGTGAAATATGGGAGCGTTGGGTAGTTTTGTTAAGACGGGGGACTTTAAATCTGAAAAGCATGTTCCAGTGATTGAGATTCCTAATGGCATCAAGGCAGGAGAGGAGTTTGAGGTTAAGGTTAGCGTAGGAAGAGATGTACCGCATCCCAATACTACTGAGCACTTCATTACCTATATTCAGCTTTTTTATAAGGCTGAGGGTAGTGGAGTTGTTACTGATTTGGGTAAAGCCGAGTTTTTGTCTCACGGTGAATCAACGGCTGGGCCGAATAAGGGTGGTGTCTACGTATCTCCTTATGCAGTGTTCAAAGTTAAGTTGAGCAAACCAGGTACCCTGTATGCTTGGAGCTATTGTAACATTCATGGACTCTGGGAAGGTTCTGCAGATATCAGATTCTAAGTTGTGGGGGCTGGTCCCCCGTTTTCCTTGACACATATCTACTGCTCGTATAGGTTTAGATAAAAATTTGGGGAGGTCTGGATATGCGTGATTTTGAGTTTTATAACCCGACGAAAATTATTTTTGGTAGGGATAGGATAGATGAAATTGGTTATTTTGTAAACTCTATGGGGAAGAGAGCTCTACTCGTGTATGGTAGAGGTAGTATAAAAAAGATAGGTGTATATGATAGGGTGGTATCCTCTTTGAGAAGTAATGGAGTGGAAATTGTGGAGCATCCGGGTGTGAAGCCTAATCCTGTGCTTTCTCATACCAGGGAGGGTATTGATATCGCTAAAAGAGAAGGGGTACAGGTTATTGTTGCCGTGGGGGGTGGAAGCGTCATAGATGAATCAAAGGCTATAGCTTTTGGTGTACTAGCGGACAGGGATGTTTGGGATTTTTTTCTTGATAAGGTGGTTGTTGAGAGAGCCTTGCCTCTTGCTGTGGTATTGACTGTGGCAGCAACAGCATCCGAAATGAATGGTAACACCGTAATAACAAATGATGAGACTAAGCAGAAGTTATACGTGAAGTCACCCCTGCTTTTTCCTAAGATTTCTATAATGGATCCTTCTGTTACCTATTCTGTTGGCAGGGAGTATTCGGTATATGGCGCGGTGGATATCATATCGCACGTTTTGGAGTCTTATCTTACTCAGGAGGATAAATACACCCCAATCACAGATGGCTTCTCCGAGCATCTTGTCAGAGTGGTGATGTCTTCTGTTGAAAAAATACTAAGGAATCCTAAGGATTATGAGGCGAGGGCATCAATGATGTGGGCAAGCACCCTTGCGCTAAATGGTATATGCACGACAGGTGTCGGTAAGTACGAGTTTCCCAACCATATGATTGAGCACACGCTTAGTGCGATGTATGATGTGGCTCATGGAGCGGGTCTTGCTGTAGTGCTTCCTGCATGGATGCAGTATCAGGTTAACTCTGGATGCTGTATTGATAGATTTGTTCTCTTTGCGGAGCGTGTGTTTGGTGTGGTGTCGGGTTCTGCAAGTTTTAGGGCTCGCCTCGGTGTTGTGGCATTGAAAAGCTGGTTTAAAGAGGTGGGTGCTCCTGTTTCTCTCGAGGAGTTGGGTATTCCAGTCTCTGATATTGATAAGATAGCGGAGGGTATATGCAACTCTGCTTTTAAGTGGGGGTTGGATAAAAAATACTCTAAGGGAATGGTGAGAGATATATTGCATTTAGCTGTGTAAGTCCTATAATTTAAATAGGGGTTTGTGTATTTACTTTTTGTAAGGAGGTTTTTATGGCTCAGTGGAAAAGTATGGATGGCAATACTGCGGCGGCTCATGTGGCATATGCTTTTACTGAGGTAGCTACGATTTACCCTATCACACCGTCTTCCCCTATGGCAGAGCTTGTTGATTTATGGTCTGCCAAGGGTAGGAAGAACATATTTGGCCATACGGTGAAGGTTATGGAGATGCAGTCGGAAGCTGGGGCTTCTGGTGCCACGCATGGTTCCTTGGCTGCTGGTTCTCTTACTACCACGTTTACAGCTTCCCAGGGATTGTTACTGATGATACCAAACATGTACAAGATAGCAGGGGAGTTCTTACCAGGCGTATTTCACGTCTCTGCAAGAACAGTTGCCACACATGCACTCTCCATATTTGGTGATCATTCAGATGTGATGGCTGTAAGGCAAACAGGTTTTGCCCTGCTGGCGAGCGGAGGTGTTCAGGAGGTTATGGACCTTGGTAGCATAGCCCACCTTGCGGCTGTGAAGTCTAGTGTTCCGTTCCTGCACTTCTTCGATGGTTTTAGGACTTCTCATGAGATACAAAAGATAGAGGTGCTGGATTATGATGACCTCGCCAAACTTATAGACATGGATGCTGTGAGAAGGTTTAGAGAGAACGCCTTGAACCCAGAGCATCCGAAGATAATGGGGACTGCCCAGAATCCGGACATATTTTTCCAGACAAGGGAGTCCGGTAACAGGTTTTACGAGGCTGTTCCAGATATAGTAGCAGGGTATATGAAGGAGATTTCCAGGCTTACAGGGAGAGAGTATAAGCCCTTTAATTATTATGGACACCCTGAAGCGGATAGGGTGGTTGTTGCCATGGGTTCCGTAACTGAAACCATAGAAGAAACGGTTGATTATCTGCTGGATAAAGGTGAAAAGGTTGGGGTTATAAAGGTTCATCTTTATAGACCTTTCTCAGAGAAATACTTTCTTGAGGCTTTGCCAGGCACTGCTAAGAGAATAGCCGTGCTTGAGAGGACAAAGGAACCTGGCTCTGTTGGAGAGCCAATGTATGAGGATATAAAGTCCCTCTTTTATGACAAGGAATTCAAGCCCCTTATAGTCGGTGGTAGGTATGGTTTGAGTTCCAAGGACACAACTCCATCTCAAATAAAGGCTGTTTTTGATAATCTCAAGGAAGATAAACCCAAAAACAGTTTTACCATAGGCATAGTTGATGACGTAACGTTCACGTCCCTTGAGGAGAAGGAAAGGATAGATACTACACCTGAGGGTACCATTCAGTGTAAGTTCTGGGGCTTCGGATCTGACGGTACCGTTGGGGCTAACAAGGATGCCATAAAGATAATAGGTGATAATACAGATATGTATGCTCAAGGCTATTTTGCCTATGACTCAAGGAAATCCGGTGGTTTGACTGTATCTCATCTTAGGTTCGGGAAAAAGCCTATAAAGTCTACGTACCTTATTTCAGATGCTGACTATATAGCGTGTCATAAGCAGTCCTATGTGTATCAGTATGATCTTCTCAAGGGACTTAAGAAGGGCGGTACGTTTGTTCTCAATACCACGTGGAGCACAAAGCAATTGGGTGAGAGGTTGCCAGGCCAGATGAAGAGATACATAGCTCAAAATGATATAAAGTTCTATGTAATAAATGCCACGCAGATAGCGAAGGAAATAGGTCTTGGTGTAAGGATTAATATGATAATGCAGGCTGCGTTTTTCAAGCTTGCCAATGTTATAGAGATAGAAAAGGCTCGTGGACTGCTTAAGAAAGCCATAAAGGAAACGTATGGCAGAAAGGGTGAAAAGGTTGTACAAATGAACTATCAGGCTGTGGATAGGGGAATCGAGGAACTTGTTAGAGTTGATGTGCCCGAGGAGTGGAAGAATGCTGAAGATACGGTTATAGAGAAAACCCCGAAGGATAGGCCTGACTTCATAAGGAATGTTGTAGATGTGATGAATGCCCAGGAAGGTGATAGCCTACCTGTATCCACGTTTGTTGGGAGAGAAAATGGAGAGTTTCCACTTGGTACAACCGCGTACGAAAAGAGGGGAGTTGCCATAGATGTACCGGAGTGGATTCCGGATAATTGTATTCAGTGTAATTACTGTGCTTATGTGTGTCCTCATGCAGCTATAAGACCTTTCTTGCTCATGGAGGATGAACTCAAGGGTGCTCCTGAAGGGTTTGTTACGAAGAGAGCTATAGGTAAAGATGTTAAAGGGTACCAGTATAGGATCCAGGTTTCTGTATTGGATTGCACCGGATGCGGTGTGTGTGTTGAAGTTTGCCCGTCTAAGAAGAAGGCGCTTGTTATGAAACCAATAGACACCCAGGAGGCAGAAATAAAGAACTGGGAGTTTGCCAATGCGCTACCAGATAAGGACGATATCGCCTCACCTGATACGGTTAAAGGGAGTCAGTTCAGGAGACCGTTGCTTGAGTTCTCTGGAGCGTGCGCGGGGTGTGGCGAGACTCCTTATGTTAAGTTGATAACGCAGCTGTTCGGTGATAGGATGATAATAGCCAATGCCACAGGTTGCTCATCCATCTGGGGGGCTTCAGCCCCATCGATGCCGTATTGTAAGAATCAGCAGGGTAGAGGTCCAGCTTGGGCCAATTCTCTGTTTGAGGATAATGCTGAGTATGCTTTAGGTATGGCTCTTGCCTCTAAGCAGAGAAGGAAATCGTTGAGGACTCTAATGGAGGAATTGATATCACTTGATATCCCAGAGGAGTTGAAATCTCCTTTTAAGGAGTGGATAGAGAATATGGATAACGCTGATGGTTCCAAGCGTGCTGCTGCTAGAGTTTTGAATGTGCTCAGGACAGATGTGGCTGATAGCAGAGCCAGGAAATTACTTGGAGAGATAAGTAAGAGAAGTGATGACCTTGTGAAGAAATCCGTGTGGGCGATAGGTGGAGATGGATGGGCATATGATATAGGATATGGTGGTCTTGACCATGTGCTTGCAAGTGGTGAGGATGTTAATGTGCTTGTTCTTGATACAGAAGTTTACTCCAACACTGGAGGGCAAGCTTCAAAAGCTACCTTTGAGGCTGCTGTAGCTCAATTTGCGGCTGCTGGGAAGAGAACTAAAAAGAAGGATCTGGGCAGGATGGCTATGGCCTATGGTTATGTATATGTGGCACAGATAGCCATGGGTGCTGATTATAACCAGACGCTCAAAGCGTTTCTGGAGGCTGAGAGCTATCCGGGGCCGTCACTGATAATAGCTTATTGTCCGTGCATCGCCCATGGAATAAGGGGAGGTTCCAGCAGAACTATGGATCAGGAGAAGAGGGCTGTGGAAGCAGGTTATTGGCATCTGTATAGGTATAATCCGTTGCTCAAACAAGAAGGGAAGAATCCATTTATACTTGATTCTAAGGAGCCTACAGCATCTTTCAGGGATTTTCTTATGAGTGAAGTTAGGTTTGCCTCTTTGAAGATTACGTTCCCAGATGTTGCAGAAGAACTGTTCCAGAAAGCGGAAGCTGATGCTAAAGAGCGATATGAGATATACAAAAACCTTGCCACTTTGCCGTTTTGAGCATGGATTCTGGAAAAAGGGGGTACAGACCCCCCTTTTTCCTTATTTTTGTATGCTTAAGAATATTGTAGTGTTCCCTCTTCTGATTGTAAGGAAGATAACGTTTTTGGACCTGCTTTCAGATAACACCTTTTTGAATTCCCTTACAGAATAAACCTTGTGGTAGTTTACAGCCTTTATAACGTCGCCTGGTCTGACACCTGCCATGTAGGCAAATGAGTTTGGGTTTACATGTGTTATCACTATACCTTTGTGTTCTTTTAGATGAAATCTTTCTCTGAGGTTGAGTGTTATGTTTGATATGCTGAATCCAAAGTGAGTTTTATACGAGTTTGGTTGGTAATATTCTTTTTCTTCCTGCTTTTGCATTTGAGTTTTCGACGGTCTAACACCCAATGTGACGATTTTTGTTATGCGCTTTCCGTTTCTAAGTATGCCGAGTTTTATTTTTGTGCCTGGTCTCATTATTGATATCATGTAGGGGAGTTCATTTGCGCTTGTTATTTTCTTTCCGTTTACGCTGACTATTATGTCCCCCGGTTTCAGTCCGGCTTTGGCTGCTCCTGTGTGGGAGAATACCTGGGTGATAATTGCACCGTTTGTAGAGTGCAACCCCAGAGCTCTGGCAGCGCTTGGGGTTATGGGTTCTATATCAACACCTATATAACCCCTTTTTACCTTTTCTCCCTTCATTAGATAGGGGAGTTCTTCCTTTATCATGTTTGATGGTATGGCAAACCCTATGCCTGTACCTCCTTCTATTATGGCTGTGTTCATGCCTATTACCTTGCCCTGCATATTTATTAGTGGTCCGCCAGAATTTCCTGGGTTTATGGCAGCGTCTGTCTGGAGAAAGTGGTCTATAGGGCTTGTTCCTATGACTCTTCCCTTTGCACTTATTATGCCTGCTGTAACTGTACCGTTGAGACCGAAGGGGTTACCTACAGCTATGACCCATTGTCCTATTTGAATCTTACTGGAGTCTCCAAGTTGGAGGGTTGGTAGTTTCTCTCTGGGTTTTATCTTTATGAGCGCTATGTCAGCTTCTGGATCTACTCCTACAACCCTGGCCTTGTAGAACTGATTGTTGTTGAGCAGTCTTACCTGGATTGTTGTAGCGTGTTTTATTACGTGATAGTTTGTCAGTATATATCCGTCAGGAGATATAATGAAGCCAGAGCCGAGAGCATAGACCTTTCTCGTTTGAGGTTGATTAAAGAATTGGTTGAATTGGTTAAAAAACTGGTAGAACGGGGAATTTTTATCGAACGGGAGTTGAAACCTCGGGAATGGGTTATGTGTTTTGATTATTTGTGTTGTGCTTATGTTTACAACAGCAGGCAGAGCCTTCTTTGCTAACTTGGTAAAGTTAGGTAGCTGTTGAGCTGTTGTTGTGTAGGGGAGTAGGATGGTAAAGATGAGCAATAGCAGGATGACCCGCTTGGCATGTGTTACCTTCATGTTTTCACCTCCAAAATTGTTCTTAAGGGAATAATAACGCAGGAGGGGTAATTTTCAAGTAAAACCCTATGTTGTTCGTTCGGAAAGTAGTTTTGCTACTGCAATACCAAGCAGTATAACATTCCAAAAAAGGAACAGCCATAATAGGAGGGTTGGAACTATACTCAAGCTTCCGTATATCTTGTTGTATATGAAGAATTTGAAATATATCGCTAACATGCCTTTCAGGATGAATACCATTGCTGTGGTTGTGAACGAGGAGACTATAAGATATTTTGTTTTTATGCTTTTCCTGATGGATATCCTGAAAAGTATGGTGGTAATGGTGAACCATAGTAAGAATGGGAGGAAAGTCTGATAGAGTTTGTATGCTATATTAGGGAGGAATATAGGTAACACGATGCTAAAAACCAAGGTTAGAGATATAGCGAGACTAAAGATGAACATTGATATGAGCACCCGTATACCTTCTTTTACTATGTTCTTTCTCTTTTCTACTCCCCATATATCGTCAACGCAGGATAGAAACGCTTTCGCGAGGCTGAAAGCTGCTGCAAGTAGTATAAGTGTATTTATTAGTTCCATGTTTTTGGTGTTTGAGAGAAACATATGTATGTATCTGTCGAAAGCTCCCGAGTACTTTGGCATTATCTCTGAGAGAAACTTGGACATGTCGTTGAGCTTTAAGTGTACAAAGGGGATGTGTGTGGCTGTAAGGATGAGAAAGTACATGAAAGGGGCCATATTTAACACAGATAGGTAAGCAAGGAACGCGGACCATAGTAGAATTCTTTTATCTGTATATGAAGAGACTAATTCTTTATATCCCAAGCGCTTCAATAAATCTATTTATTCTCCTTAGTGATTCTTTTTTTCCAAGCACCACAAGCGATTCGTATATACCAGGTCCAACTGATTTGCCTGTTATAGCTATTCTTACGGGTTGGGCTATTGCTATCATTTTTACACCGAAACGTTCCATTGTCTCGGTAAATATCCCCTTTAGTTCTTCTTCGTCGGTGAAGCTGGCATCTTTTAGTTTTTCTCTAAGGTATCGTAGTGGTTCTTTAATTCTATCCTTTACATATTTTTTGACTCCTTTTTCTTCATAGGAAGTAGGGGCTTTGCAGTAAAATGTTGATTTTTCTCCGAGTTCTTTCAGAGTGGAAACCCGTGGTACTAAGGTTGTTATAGCCTTCTTTAAGTACTCTTTGTTTTTTGTTTTGCAGCTTTCGTCCATGAATGGTAGGGCAAGCTCCACGAGTCTTTCAGGGTTTGTATTTTTCATGTGTTGCTCGTTTACCCACAGGAGTTTTTCCGGATTGAATACGGCGCTTGCTTTGTTTAAATGGCCTATGTCGAAGTATCTCTCTAGTTCTTCCCTTGTGAATATTTCTTGATTGCCATGGGACCACCCCAATCTTGCCAGGTAATTTACAAGTGCATCAGCAAGGAATCCTTCATCTCTGTATTCCAGGACACTTTTTGCCCCGTGCCTTTTTGATAGTCTTGTTTTGTCTTCTCCCAGAATCATGGGTATGTGGGCATACTCGGGAGGATTTTCTCTTAGTAGTTTGTATAGAACAAGCTGTTTTGCGGTGTTTGTCATGTGATCATCTCCCCTTATGACGTGCGTTATGCCCATTTCTATATCATCTACTACGTTGGCAAAGTTGTACATAAAGGTGCCGTCGGATCTTCTGACGATGAAATCCTCAAAGTTTCTCCAGGAATACGTTATTTGCCCATGTACATGGTCGTAATATGATATGTCTTCCTTGGGTAGTTTTATTCTTACAACGTGTGGTTTATCTGGTATGTTTAAGTTAAGATCTCGACAGTACCCGTCGTAGCGCGGATTTTCACCTTTTTCTATTTGCTCTTTTTTTAGAGATAAAAGTCTTTCCTTGGAACAGTAGCATCTGTAGGCTTTGCCTTCTTTTAGTAGTTTTTCCATATATTGTTCGTATATGACAGTTCTCTGCGATTGGTAGTATATCTTGTCCCACAGCAGTCCGCACCATTTGAGGGCTTCTAGTATCGCACTGGCGTATTTTTCCTTTGAACGTTCTTTATCTGTGTCTTCTATGCGCAGTATAAAGTGACCACTATTCTTTTTGGCATAAAGATAGTTGAAGATTGCTGTTCTTAGACCTCCTATATGCAGATGTCCTGTTGGGCTGGGTGCAAATCTTGTTTTTATCATTTCTTGTTTCCCCCAGGAGTTAGATTTTTGTTTGGGTACAGGGTTACGCTTACAGGATGCTTGTTGCTTGAGTTTGCTACTGCGTAACCGCTGTTCAGGTAATATACTATTTCATAAGCCCTTATGAGGTTTTTGTTCGACTTTACAGATGCGTTTCCTATTAGAGTGATCCTACCCGTTGGGTAGTTGTATATAGCTTTGTGTGCTTTGGCCTCTTTGTTTTTCTGGGTAATTATTACATTTCCTGTACAGATAATTTCTTTTATTTCTCCGGATTTTTTGTTTTTATATATTTCCATTTTGTTTGACTTAAGTGTTACATTACCTCTTTTTGCTATGACGTTTCCTTTGAAGATGTAGACCCCTTTGTTATTGAGGGCAGTGAAAGATCTTGCTGTTATATGTATTGGTATTTTCTCCCTAATGAACTTTTTAATTCCAGAAGATGCTATAGCTTGGGGTATGATGAGTAGTGTCATTAAAGTAACGAACAATGTTTTCATGTTATTACTCCCTCTTTTTTCAGCTTCTTTCTGAGTTCTTCTAAGGCATTTCTCCTGTGTGAAAGACTGTTTTTCTCCCATTTTCTCATTTGGGCGAATGTTTTTCCATATCCTTCCGGTATAAATACAGGGTCATATCCAAACCCTGAGGTTCCAAGAGGGGTATGTGCAATTTTCCCATATATGTACCCTTGGGAGCTTATTAGTTTGTTGCCGTTTATCAGGGCGATTGCACAGCATACAAATCTTGCTCTTCTATCTGCATTATTCAGCATAGATGTTAGTAGTTTGGTTATGTTGCTTGTGTCTGTTCCTTTTTCCGAAAACCGGGATGAGAATATTCCTGGGGCACCGTTAAGGGCAAATACTTCGAGTCCGGAGTCCTCGGCTATAATGAATGGATGTTTTGTTAGACTGTACAGTTCATTTGCTTTTATAACGGCATTTTCGTAAAACGTGCTGCCTGTTTCCTCAGGAGAAAATTCTTCTGTTAGGTCAGAGGCTGGTTTGAGCAGGAGCTCAGGTAGTATTTCTCTGAATTCTCTTACCTTGTTTCTATTATTTGTAGCCAAAACTGCTTCTCTAAGGTTCTCCAAATGTTTTCTCCCAGTCGTTCAGGAATCTCTGTATCCCTATGTCTGTAAGCGGATGTTTAAACATCTGTTCCAGCACGCTTGGTGGCATGGTGGATATGTCTGCCCCAGCTTTTGCTGCTTCTAACACGTGCATGGGATGCCTTATGCTTGCAGCTATTATTTCGCAGTCGAAATCATAGTTGTCCAGTATCTCCCTTATGGAATATACAAGTTCTATTCCGTTTGAAGATATATCGTCTAGCCTGCCTATAAAGGGACTAAGGAATCTTGCCCCAGCTTTTGCTGCCAGGAGTGCCTGTGCAGGTGAGAATATTAGAGTCATGTTTACCTTGATTCCCTCTTTTGAGAGAGTGCGTGTTGCTTTTACAGATTCCTTCGTCATAGGTAATTTTACGACGATGTTGTCATTTATGGACGCGAGTTTCTTGGCTTCTCTGAGCATTCCCTCCACATCAAGGGATAATACTTCCGCACTGATTGGTCCTTTCACTATTGATGAGATTTCCCTTATTAGGGGTTCGAACTCCTTATTTTCTCTAGCTATAAGGGTTGGATTGGTGGTAACACCGTCAACTATGCCCATTTCTGCATATTCACGTATGCTTTCAACATTTGCTGTGTCAAGGAATATCTTCATAACTCTCCCTCCAATATATTCCCGTTAATACCCAAAAGATACATGATGAAGATTATAACTTCAGCGTCCCCAACGTTGTGTTCAAAGAATCCACCTACGAGAAATGCTATAAAACCCAGTGTTAGTCCTATGGTTACAGCCCTTGAGAATGGATTTTCCGTTCTCTTGATAAAAGTTATGTTTCTCAGTAGTATATAAATCCACAGGTAGAGCCATATTATTAGACCTATTATGCCCCATTTTACGAGTATCTGAAGGTATTCATTGTGAACCGCGCTAAATATATGCTCTTTGAAGTGTTTAATGCCGTAGGTTTGTTTTGCTTTTTTTACCAGGTATGGCCTCAACAGATGAGATACGTTTCCACTTCCGCATCCTATGAGTTTGTATCTGAGATTGTAGTGTTTGTATATTTCTAAGGCGGATGACCACATGTTGAGTCTATCAATAGCGGATGGGTTTTGCTTGTAGTGGATAGCTGTTTGTACTCTCTGATGTATCATGGGAATGGAAAAATATATTCCCCATGATACTGTTATGAACAGAAGTGTGATTATTAGGGATATCCTATGTTTGTATACGAGTGGGAGTGCAAGGACGGCTAAGGCGAATCCCAGCCAGTATGCTCTATCCATGGTGAAGATCAATGCAAGTCCTGATAGCGCTATAACAAGCATGTATAAGACTTTAAATGATTTGTTTTTTTCAAAGATGAGTAGTCCAAGAAAGAGGAGAAGAGCAGGTGTAATTACGCCCCCTGTGGTTAGGGCATCGTCAAAGAAACCGGCAGCTCTTATGGGATGCGTAAGGAGGTGGATGCGTATTCCAGCCTGGAATATGTGTTGTGGAGGTATGCCTGTAAAGGCTTGAAATATTACTCCGAGGCTTGCCACTGAAACAGATACCCCGAGCACGGTTAGTAGTGGTTTTATTTTATTCTTTTGCAACCTTGAAACCACCACATACGGTATAAAGTGCCAGGCGTAGTGGCTGTTTTTCAGGCTGTATATGGGCTTTATTGAGAGGATGGATGATATGAATCCGATTACTGATACGGATAGGATCCTGTAGTCGAGTTTGTTGAAGTGGAGTTGTTTTGAGTATAGTATAATTCCTACTAAACCTATACCTATTGCCACGTTATCGGCCGCTATGGACAATGGTGCTGAGATAGCTAACAGCAGTGCCGATAGGAACAGTATACTTACTGCTTTTTCAGATAGGTTTTTTTGCATTGTTTTGAGCAAAAGTAAAGTGTTTCGCCTTTCAGGCTTAATTTACTTTCAGCCTCGGATTTTGGTATGTATACTCCGCAGTTTTTACATTGGACCAGTTCTTCTCCTCTTTCTTTCGTTTTCCTGCCTAAAAACCTGTCGGCTTTTTTCTTCAGCGAATATGCCTGCCATACTATGAACAATAAAATGGCAAGAAATATCAGTTTTATCATGTTCTAAGATAGTAATCCGTTGACTATAAGCTGGGTTGCTTCTTCTTCTGTCAGTCCTTTTGCCATGAGCGTTTCCAGTTGATCATGACTTATTCTTCCAACGCTCGCCTCGTGTGTAAGCTCCGCTTTTTCGTTTTGAACCTTAAGTACAGGTACAGTTGATACGGAGACATATGGTCCCTTCACTACCTCGTTGCACTCTATGTGTCCTCGTGAGTAGGCTCCATTGCCATAAGCTTCATTAATGACGTGTGCTACAGTTGAGTCTGTAGCCACCACTGTTGACTTAGCTATTCCAGAAGAGTGTTCTCCGTTGAGCTTTAGTACCTCCTTTATGTCTATTATGTCGTCTTCTTTACCGTATATTTTACTTTCTAGTTCTGCCTTTGCATTGTGTAAGAGTTCTATATCAAGTATTACGTTAATTCTTCCAACTCTGGTTTTTGTTTCAAAGAACCTGCTTTCAAAGTAAGAGTTGCTATCTATTTTGACGTTTGTGATAGTTTCTACAAAAATACCACCATTTTCATTGTGGAAGTGCTCATCGGTATACACAACCCTTGAGTTTTTTCCAATGTACATTTCGCTTATCATGTGGTGATGTAGCTTTTCAACATTCGTAAGGATGCAGTGGGACTTAAATCTCACGACCACGTTGTTCCCTATATGGTAGTTGAACCTGAGGAGTTGTTCTCCTGTTTTTTTTAGAAACCCGGTGCATAAATGAACGGGCATAGGTATTTTTGTGTTGTTATCTATTTCCACATTTATTATGACAACCCCGTCCCCGCGTACCTTTGATGAAATATGCATGCCTTCTATGCTGTTTAGGCCAACCACTCTGTTTTCGTTTATAATTATTGTGGCTATGGATGGGTTTCTAAGGCTTTTATCGTTTGTGTTTTTTTCATATATATTTACCAGTTCTTCAAACTCTTTCTCGTATCCCTTAACTTCGTTCACCATTTTCCTCCGGATAGTTTATGTGATCACACGCATCACATACTTCTTCGTAGTATTTTATTATCTTATTACTGTCTCCTTCAAGCAGCACTTTACCTCCACAGACGAGGTAGGAATAATCGCATATTCTTGCTATTTCTTTTCTATGGGTTATCACTATAACCGTAGTTCCGCTGTCCTTGAATGTTTTTATAAGGTTTATTATCATGTCCAGGCTCATTATATCTATACCTGAATCTGGTTCGTCCAGTATTACGTATTTTGGCTTGAGCAGAAGACAGCTTGCCAATTCCACCTTTTTCCTTTCTCCGCCTGAGAGCTTCTTATCAACAAATCTTCCAAGGTATTTATCTGGATCCAAATTGACTGTAATTAGGGCACTTCTTATGTCGTCCATGGTAGGATTTCCGATGGACAGGTACTGCTTAATTGTTAGTCCTTCAAATCTTGCTGGTTCCTGCCATGAGAGGGTTATACCTTTTTTTGCCCTATCTGTTATACTTAACTTGGTTATATCCTCACCGTCGAGTGTTATTGTACCCGTTTTAGGAGAGTAATCTGAGAGCCCCATGATTATGTATCCTAATGTTGATTTACCAACACCGTTGTTTCCAACTATACCGTATGTTTTTCCATCCTCAAACTGCATGGACACGTTCTTTATGATTTCTTTTCCATTTCTCTGGTAACTGATGGCTTCAAGCTTCAGCATGTTTTTTACTCCTTATGTTAGCCTCAAAAGTCTCAAGAATCATAAGGATTTTATAGTTCAAGGTCAAGTTTTTTGAGACGTTCTATCTCTTCCCTTATCTGAATAGCTTTTTCAAACTCCATTCTCTTTGCTACTTCCATCATTTGCTTTTTGAGTTTTTTTATCAATTCAGGAATTTTCTTTCTGTCCACCGGGAGTTCCTTGATTCTTTCGTCGAGCTTAACATAGTCAAGATTGCACATTTCGAGCACCTTAGAGTCTTTTGCCTTTATTATCGTCTGTGGTTTTATGTTGTTTTGCTTATTGTACTCTTCCTGTATTTTTCGTCTTCTTGCTGTTTCTTCTATTGCTTCTCTCATAGATTCTGTTACTGAGTTTGCATAAAATATGACTTTCGATTCGGCATTTCTGGAAGCCCTTCCGGCGGTTTGTATGAGACTTGTAGAGCTTCTCAAGAAACCTTCCTTGTCAGCGTCCAGTATTGCCACAAGGTTTACTTCGGGTATATCCAACCCTTCTCTCAGCAGATTAACTCCTATTATGACATCAAAGAGATTATTTCTCAGGTCGGCTATGAGCTTGGCTCTTTCCAAGGTGTTCAGTTCTGAGTGCATATACCGGGTTTTGAGCCCCAGATTGTTGTAGTACTCACTTAGGTCCTCGGCCATTTTCTTTGTTAGGGTGGTTACAAGCACTTTGTAGTCTTTTTTTGTGCTTTTTTTAATTTCTCCGTAGAGGTCGTCCACAGCGGTATCCATACTTCTTACCTCTATCGGTGGATCCATGAGTCCTGTTGGTCTTATTATCTGCTCTACGATGTGGGGTTTTGATAGCTCCCTTTCGTATTCTGCTGGTGTAGCTGAGACGAATAAGACTTGGTCCCATTTCTTGGTGAGTTCCTCGTATCTTAGAGGTCTATTGTCAAGGGCAGAAGGTAGCCTAAAGCCATAATCCACGAGGGTTTTCTTTCTTGAATAGTCACCTCTGTACATGCCCCTAAGTTGTGGTATGGTTACATGGGATTCGTCTATGATTGTTAAAAAATTCCCACCAAAGTAGTCTATGAGAGTTGCTGGTGGTTCTCCGCTTTTCCTATTTGAAAAATGTATGGAATAGTTTTCTATCCCATGACACGTTCCTGTTTCTCTTATCATTTCTATGTCAAAATTTACCCTTTCTTCTATTCTCTGAGACTCTATAAGTTTTCCCTTCTCTTTGAAGTATTTTATTCTTTCTTCAAGTTCTTTTCTTATAGAGGCTATACCCTTGAGCTGTTTTTTTCTGCTTACGGCGTAGTGGGTGGTTGGGAAAATTATGGCTGATTGTCTTTCTTCTATAGTTTTTCCTGATACAGGATCAAACAGTGTCATTCTGTCCACGTAGTCGTCAAACAGTTCTATCCTGATAGCCATGTTATGCATATATGATGGATATATGTCTATGATATCCCCTCTGACTCTGAATGTTCCTCTTTCAAAGGAGATATCATTTCTTGAATACTGGAGTTCCACAAATCTTCTTATGAGTTGTTCTCTTGTTATTGTGTCCCCTATGGATATCTTCAGAGAAAGCCCAGAATATTCCTCCTTTTCTCCTATGCCGTATATGCATGAGACGCTTGCAACCACTATTGTATCTTTTCTTGTTAACAAACTCATTGTTGTTTTCTGTTTCAGTCTGTCTATTTCGTCATTTATGGAAGCGTCCTTTGCTATGTAGGTGTCTGTTCTTGGAATGTACGCCTCTGGCTGGTAGTAGTCATAGTAGCTTATGAAATATTCTACAGCGTTCTCTGGGAAGAATCTTGAAAATTCGTTGTACAGCTGTGCAGCCAGGGTCTTGTTGTGCGAGATCAAGAGTGCTGGT
>CAZERD010000025.1:0-18596 GCA_964515405.1 uncultured Desulfurellales bacterium | reverse complement strand
TTGGGTGGTTTTTTTTGGATAAATTTTGTTTTTGAGTTGTTCATTAATATTCATAAAAATAGTATACAATATTGTATCGAGAATTGCAAATTTTTTAATAATATTTCTTATATTTAGATATTAAATAACCCCCACTTCGATGGGGGTTACGATTCGCTGGATTGTTGGGAAAGCTTGGTTAGTATTTCCTCATTGTGTTCCCCTAAAGAGGGGGGATATTCTGGGGGTTTTATGAGGTGTTTTTTGAATTTTATGGGGTTAGACACGAGCTTGAGTTCCAGATGTTTGTCTCGTGGGTGTTTGATGGCTGTAATTAGATTTCTTTTTTTTATGTGCGGGTCATTGAATACATCCACTAAGGTGTTGATTTCTCCGCATGGTATGGAGCTTTTTCTGAGTAGCTTTATCCATTCCGAAGCGGTTTTTCTTTTGAAGACATTGTTTAGGATGGGTATAAGTTCCTTGCGGTTTCTAACTCTATCTGCATTTGTTGAGAACTTCTTTTTCCTTAGTTTTGGTTCCTTGACCAGTTCTACAAATCGCTTCCATTGATTATCGTTACCTATGGCCACATTGAAGTATCTATCACTGGCCATAAATGTTTGGTATGGTACTATGTTAGGATGAGCATTACCATATCTCTTGGGTGGAGTGCCGGAGACGAGATAGTTTGATGCCACGTTCACCAGTGATGCTATGGCTGTATCGTACAGGGCTATGTCTATGTATTCTCCCTCTCTGTCTCTGCTCCTGCCGAAAAGGGCGGCCAGTATAGCTACAGTGGCGTACAAACCAGCTACTACATCTGTTATAGCCACGCCCACCTTCATTGGTTCTCCCTCTGGTTCTCCCGTGATTGACATAAGCCCACTCAGTCCCTGAATTATAAAGTCGTATCCAGGGAGATTGGGGCTGTCCTGACCAAAGCCTGAGAGGGAGCAGTAGATGATTTTGGGGTTTGTCTTTGTTACTGATTCATAGTCCAGGTTGTATCTTTTTAGCACTCCAGGTTTAAAGTTTTCCACGAATACATCAGCCTCTTTGAGGAGAGAGTGTACAAGATTCTGTCCGTGCTCTGTCTTTATATCCAAGGTTATGCTTTTTTTATTCCTGTTGACACACAAATAGTATGCGCTGTCTTCGCCAAGGTAAGGAGGCCCCCATCCCCTTGTTTCATCTCCACTATTTGGTGATTCAATCTTTATCACCTCCGCACCTAGATCAGAGAGTATCATGGTGGCAAGGGGTAGGGCAAGCACCCTTGACATGTCTATTATCCTTATACCCTCAAGACACATTTTACCCATCATCAGCACTCGCTCCTGAAGGCTTGTATCCCTGTTATTTCTCTTCCTATTATGAGGGTGTGCATGTCGTCTGTACCCTCATATGTGTAAACGGATTCTATGTTTGCCATGTGTCTTATTGGTGAGTAATCGAGGCTTATGCCGTTTGCGCCAAGTATTTCCCTTGCTGTCCTCGCACAGTACCTCGCAACCCTCACGTTGTTCATTTTTGCCATTGATATTTGGGATGGCTTAGCGGAGTTGGTATTCATCAGATCCCCAAGCCTGATGCAAAGGAGTTGGCCCTTGGTTATTTCTGTTATCATGTTGGTGAGTTTTGATTGCACTAGTTGGTATGATGCTATGGGTTTGCCGAATTGTTTCCTATCCAGGGCATAGGTGAGTGCCGTTTCGTAGCAGTCTGTTGCTGCTCCTATTGCTCCCCACGAAATGCCGTATCGAGCCATATCCAAGCAGGATAGAGGAGCCTTAAGCCCTACTGCCTCTGGTAACCTGTTTTCTTCCGGTACCACACAGTTTACAAACCCTAGTTCACCAACGCCCCCGGCCCTCATGGAGCCTTTTTCTAAAATGTCTGTTTGGTAGAAGCCCTCTGTACCTCTTTCTACTATAAACCCTTTGATCTTTCCATCATTTTTGTCTTTAGCCCATACGATTGCTACGTCCGCTATACCTGCCTCTGTGATCCAACTTTTTGACCCGTTCAGTACCCAGTGGTTCCCTCTTTTTTCCGCTGTAGTTTTCATGGAAGCGGGATCGCTACCATGATCTGGTTCTGTTAGTCCGTAACATCCTATTATTTCTCCCTTCGCCAGTGGAGGTAGCCATTTTTGCTTCTGTTCTTCTGAACCGAACGTCCATATTGGGTACATCACCAAGCCCGTATTTACGGCAATGAAGCTCCTCAGAGAGCTATCTATTCTTTCTACCTCGTGGCATATGATGCCATAGGTAGTGTAGCTTGCGCCTGGGCACTCGTATTTTTCTTCTATGAATGCTCCAAGTATTCCCATACTGCCAAAACTTTTCGCTATGTACCTGAAATCCAGTGTTTTTTCCCTGTGCCAAGCCTCCTTTACCATTGGTTTGATTTTTTCTTCAAGGAATCCCCTGAGGCTGTCGCGGATGATTTTGTCCTCTGAATTCAGCAGAGAATCAGTATCGTAGAAATCCACTTTCATGTTACCCCTCCATGTATTAATGTTTCATTACTAAAACCCCACTTTGGGAGTATGCCACAATAGATACTATTTTATCAAGTATTAGTTAATTTTAACTCAGCATTGTGCCAATGTAATACATTCTTGGTGTGTCAGGTTTCCCCTTTTCTGCTTGACAAACTGAGGATAGCCATATAATTTTTGTAACACCGTGCAGGGGGTTGTTAGATGTCGCTAAAATACCTTATGGAAACATATAAGAGGTTTGATTTATCCTTTGAAAGAGGAGAGGGCGTTTACCTGTTTGATTTCAGCGGGAAAAGATACTTGGATCTACTTGCGGGTATAGCTGTGAACGTGCTTGGACATTCGCA
This sequence comes from uncultured Desulfurellales bacterium, assembly GCA_964515405.1. Taxonomy (GTDB): domain Bacteria; phylum Campylobacterota_A; class Desulfurellia; order Desulfurellales; family CAZERD01; genus CAZERD01. The sequence continues at coordinate 15,755 of CAZERD010000025.1, read as the reverse complement.
TCCTGTTGTGGTGAACGCAGTTTGTGATCAGGCTAAGAAGTTGATTCACGTTTCGAACGTTTATCGTATAAGGGAACAGGAAGCTCTTGCGCAGTTTCTTGTGGAGCACTCCGCCTTTGATAAGGTGTTTTTTGCAAATAGTGGGGCTGAGGTTAATGAGGCTGCTATAAAGCTTGCAAGACTGTACGGTGGGAATAAGAGGTGGAAGATATTGAGTTTCTGGAATTCCTTTCACGGTAGAACCTTGGGGAGTCTTGCCATGACGGCTCAGCCGAAACACCATGAAGGGTTTAAACCGTTACCCGAGGGCTTTGTGTATGCCGAGTTCAACAACCTGGATGATGCCTTGTCGAAGCTCGATGACAGTGTATGTGCATGCTTCGTTGAGTTTGTTCAAGGAGAAGGGGGAATACATGTTGCGGACCGTGAGTTTGTGTATGGCCTCTTTGAGGAGTGTAGGAAGCGGGATGTGTTGTTTGTAGCTGACGAGGTGCAGACTGGGATAGGCAGGACGGGTAAATTATTTGCTTATGAACATTTCGAGGTTGAGCCGGACATTATGTGTCTTGCCAAAGCTCTGGGTGGTGGTGTTCCTATAGGGGCACTGCTTGCACGTGGAACTGTTGCTGAATCCTTCAGACCCGGATCTCATGGCTGTACCTTTGGTGGAAATCCACTGGTGTGTAGTGTAGCGCTCGGGGTTGTGAAGTACATTGTTGAGAAGAATATTCCTGAACATGCCCGCAGGATGGGTGAGTATATGATAGATATTCTGAATGATATTGCACGCAGAAACGATAGTATAATCTCTGTTCGTGGGCTTGGACTCATGGTTGGAGTGGAGTTTAAGAACACGGAGTTGCTTGATAGGGTTATAGAAAAGGCCCTTGATAGCGGGTTTTTGTTGGGGAAAGCATCTGGTGTGCTTAGGATAGAGCCCCCATTGATTATAGAGAAGGAACACATTGATGAGTTCCTTGAGTTTCTTGAGCAGACGGTATGAAACTATCTGAGGATTTTGTCCAGAAGATGGCAGAGCAGTTTTCGACGATTCTGGGGGTGGGCTATAGTGCCTCGGTACCGGGCACGATTGGAAGTTTGTTTGGGATATTGATATATATGTTTTTGAAGGATACTCCGCTGCTTGTGTATGGTTTTGTGGTGTTTTTTATGTTTGTGCTAGGTGTTGTAGCGGGTGATATAGTGGAAGGAGTTTATGGTATAAAAGATCCAGCTTTTGTTATTGTTGATGAAACCGTTGGTATGCTTATAGCAATGATGGGAGTTCCATACTCCTTTATGGCTATTTTTGTGGGTTTTATCCTGTTCAGGATAATGGATATATCCAAGATTCCTCCACTGAATGTGTTTGAGAAGTTTGGAGGGGGTTTTGGTATAATGATGGATGATGCTGTGGGTGGCCTTATAGTTAATCTTATTTTGCAGGTGTTCTTCCGATGAATGTTGGTATTGTATACCTTGGAAGTTACAACGGGCTAGATGAGGGTATGTTTTGCGATAGTGGAACAGTGGTTGCCATGCGGGTAGAATGTAGAGGGCACTACGAGCTTATTAGGAAATCCGTGGGGCTTGTTTATGAGGCTTGCGATGGGGTGGTTGTAGTTTACTCATCCTCTACTTGGCATTTTCTCCAGAAGACTATGCTGATGGAGTTTGGAAGGAGTGGAATTTACTCAAGTGTGGCTGGTAAGCCCATGGTGCTTGCGGCTGGTTTTGTCCATAAAGGTGGTGGTACGTTTGTTGGTGAGGTTAATGGTAAGCCGTTTCTGTTTATAGATGGAGACTCCAGAGAGCCCAATCTTTCCCCGGTGTCCTCCGTTATGAAGGGGAGCTTTGCGTGTGTGGGTGTGTTTGGTGAGGATTTGAGTGATGTAGATGGTGCCTCGGTGGATGAGGTGGGGAGCTGGGTGGTATGCCCTGTCTCGCGTATTTCTGCTATTCCGGTGAGAAATAAAGATAACATTTATACTGTGAAAGGAGAAAGTGAGGCTAGGGTATTGTTTGAGCTTCTAAAGGGTGTGGGAGGGACACTCTCGACGGCTGAGTCCTGCACGGGTGGTATGATAGCTAAGACGATAACAGATATCCCGGGTTCTTCGGAGGTGTTTGTCGGTGGATTTGTTACCTATTCGAACAGTCTAAAGGAAAGGACACTGGGTGTGTATCCAGAGGATCTTAGAAGATACGGCGCTGTGAGTGAGGATGTTGCAAGACAAATGGTAGTTGGCGCTCTTCAAAGATCGGGTAGTGATTATGCTGTGTGTACCACTGGGATTGCTGGTCCAGGAGGTGGTACCGAGAGTAAACCTGTGGGATTGGTATATGTGGGTGCTGCTTCGAGGCGTGAGGTAATTGTTAGAAGAAGGGAATTTTCTGGTAATAGGTTTGTGGTCAGGAACAAGAGTACGAGGTATGCTTTTTTACTTCTTAGGAGTCTAGTTCTGGGTGTGATATGAGATTGTTTGTTGCTGTGAAACCTCCGCAATACGTGATAGAGTTTGTTGAGAGGCTCAAGGCAAGATTGGTGTCTGTTGATAGCGGAATAAGGTATGTAGGTCCTGAGAATATGCACATGACTTTAGTTTTCATAGGTGAAGTGGATAGAGGTGCCCTTCCTGGTATAGAGGAGAGCATAGGTAAGTGTACGTATCTTCCGCCATTTGAGGTTATGCTAGGTAAGGCTGGTGTTTTTCCGTCTTTGGAAAATCCCCGGGTATTGTGGGTAGGAGGTTATGATGAGAACTTTGCACGGCTTAGTGTAGATCTTAGGAGGGCGTTAGGTGTTGTGGATGATAATAGACCCATATGTCATCTTACGCTGGCTAGGATGAAGGGTGTAGGGAAGGGTAAATTGTCAAGATTGGTGGAATTATCGAATGGATTTTTGAAAACCAAGAGGATTTCGTTTACCGTGGACAAGGTATTACTGTTTGAGAGTTTCCTTAGAAAGAGCGGAGCGGAATATTCTGTTATCAGAGAATTCAAACTGAAGGGAGAAGAAAATGGATAAGAGAAAACTTGAGTCGTTAAATATGGCGATAGCCAAGATTGAAAAGGCTTATGGCAGTGGTTCGCTAATGAGGTTGGGGCAAAGAGCTGTTGACAGAGGTGTGAATGTCATATCCACGGGAATCCTTTCCTTGGATTATATATTGGGAGTTTGTGGAGTGCCACGGGGCAGAGTTACAGAGATATACGGTGCTGAGTCCAGTGGCAAAACAACGCTTGCGTTACACTGTATAGCTTCTGCTCAAAAGGGTGAGGGTATAGCGGCTTTTATAGATGCTGAACATGCGCTTGATGCGAAGTATGCTGCGGACCTTGGGGTTGACGTGGATAATTTGCTTATAAGCCAGCCTGATTCTGGGGAACAGGCTTTGGAAATTATGGATACCCTTATAAGAAGTAATGCTGTTGACATCATAGTGGTGGACTCTGTGGCTGCTCTTGTTCCTCAGGCTGAGATAGAGGGAGATATGGGGGATTCGCATATGGGTTTGCAGGCTCGTCTTATGAGTCAGGCACTGAGGAAACTTACTGGTGCCATAAGTAAATCAAATACCGCTGTGATATTCCTTAATCAAACCAGGATGAAAATAGGAGTGATGTTTGGCAACCCTGAGACTACCACGGGGGGCAATGCCCTTAAATTTTATGCTTCTGTGAGGATAGAAATAAGGAAAGTCGGACAGCCCTTGAAGGATGGTGACAGTGCTGTAGGCTCTCGTGTGAAGGTTAAGGTAGTTAAGAACAAAGTTGCTCCGCCGTTTCGCGAGACTGAGTTCAACATTCTTTATGGTAAAGGTGTTGATGTGTTAGGTGATGTTATTGATCTTGGTGTTACTAATGGTGTGGTAGAGAAGAGTGGGTCGTGGTTTTCGTTTAATGACCAGAGGCTAGGACAAGGGAAAGACAATGCACGCAGGTTCCTTGAGGAACATCCAGACGTTAGAGAGCTTCTCGAAGCTAGACTAAGGGAGAAGGTAGGGTGTGTGAAGACGATGGAAGGGGAGAGTGATGAAGCTGAGTGACATTTTGAGGGCAGGAAGGGAAAGGGAAGCCTCCGATGTTCATATAAAGGTTGGCTCTCCACCACTATTCAGAATTTTTGGCGACCTTGAGAGGAGTGATATGGATCCTGTGGGGACAAGTGATACTGAGGTCATACTGGAGGAAATGGAATTGCCTGAGCTGTCCCTTGAAAAACTACAGAGGTTTAGACAGGTGGATGTGGGCTATGGTCTTCCAGGTGTTGGTAGATTCAGGGTGAATATTTTTTATCAAAGAGGTAGTCTTGCTTTTGCTTTCAGATTTATACCGTTTGAGATACCTACCATAGAGGAACTGCACCTTCCTCCGGTTATAGGGAAGCTTGCAATGAAAGAGAGAGGACTTGTGCTCATAACAGGTGTTACAGGATCCGGTAAAACAACCACGTTTGCTTCCATGGTTAATATAATAAACAACAGTAAAAAGAAATATATCATCACCATAGAGGATCCCATAGAGTATCTGCATCAGGATAAGAAGAGCGCTGTTGTTCAAAGACAGGTGGGATTTGATGTTATGAGTTTTTCTGATGGGTTGAGGGGGGCACTCAGGGAAGATCCAGATGTTATACTTGTGGGAGAGATGAGGGATAGGGAGACGATGAGAGTAGCTTTAGAAGCTGTTGAAACGGGACATTTGGTGTTTTCAACGCTACACACATTGAATGCAGTGGAGACGGTGAACAGGATTATATCTGCCTTTCCCATGGAGGAGCAATCCCAGATAAGACATCAGCTTGCCGGTGTTCTTGAGGCTATAATATCTCAGAGGCTGATAAGGAAAAGCGATGGAAGGGGTATGGTCCCTGCTGTTGAGATTATGATAGCTACAGAATTTGTGAGGGATGCTATAGTGGATCCGGAAAAAACAAGGAATATAATGCATTCAATAGAGATGAATAGGAAAGTATACGGTACTCAGAGTTTTGATCAGTCCTTGCTTGATTTGTATTCCCAAGGTTTTATCACGCTTGATGATGCCTTGAAGTATGCTACTAATCCTGGAGATCTGAAGCTGAAAATTCGCGGGATAACCTGATGAATGAAAAGGAGGCTCTTGGATACGCATTGAGATTGCTCAACCGTAGAGACTATTCCAGCTTTGAGATGGGTGAAAAACTTCGAGGTAAAGGGGTTGATAGAGAATTGGCGGTGAGGGTTGTAAGGAAGTTAGAGGAGAAGAAATTAATAGATGATCAGAGGTTCTGTGAAAACTATGTATTCTTCAGGTTGAAGAAAGGATATGGCAAGAATAGAATATTTCACGAGCTTAAGGGGAAAGGTATAGGAGAGGAATTGGCGAGGGAATACTTGAAAGGGATTGATGAGATGGAGATCGCTAAAGTTGTATTTTTCAAGAGGCTTGGTGCTTTAAAGGGGAAAAAGAATTGTAGGAAGAGGCTGTATGATTTTATGGTCAGGAGGGGTTTTGATTTTGATGTGATAAACGAATTGCTCTTGGAATATGGTCAGGAGTGTGTATGAGATCTTCGGATATAAGAGAAGGTTTTCTTGAATATTTCAGGGAAAATGGTCATACAGTGGTAAGAAGCGCTTCGCTTGTGCCACAGAATGATCCCACTTTGCTCTTTGTTAATGCTGGTATGGTGCAGTTTAAAAATGTTTTCCTCGGCGTGGAGCAGAGGGAATACAGTAGGGCCACGAGCTGTCAAAAGTGTGTCCGGGCAGGAGGAAAGCACAATGATCTTGAGAACGTTGGGTATACTGCTCGGCATCATACGTTTTTTGAAATGTTAGGCAACTTTTCCTTTGGAGATTATTTCAAAAAAGAAGCAATCCATTTCGGATGGGAGTTCATTACACGTGTTATAGGGTTGAAACCTGAGGTTCTATGGGTAACGGTATTCAGAGAGGATGATGAAGCATTTGAAATATGGAACAAACAGGAAGGGGTTCCCTCATCCAGAATTGTAAGAATGGATGAGAAGGATAATTTTTGGGCAATGGGCGATACAGGACCTTGTGGTCCCTGCTCTGAGATACACATAGATCAGGGCCCAAATGTTGGCTGTGGTAGGTCGGAGTGTTCGGTTGCATGTGATTGTGATAGGTTTTTGGAGCTTTGGAATCTCGTATTCATGGAGCTTGAAAGGCGAGAAGACGGGAATCTTGTCCCTCTGCCCAAGAAGAACATAGACACGGGTCTTGGTCTTGAGAGGCTTGCTGCTATTACCCAGGGAGTGCTTAGCAATTTTGACACTGATCTGTTCAGGGGTATAATGGATAACATATGTGATTATTTTTCGTATGCATATGGTAGTGACAGCGATATGGATGTAGCTGTGCGCGTTATAGCTGATCACCTCAGGGCTCTGGATTTTATCATAGCAGATGGTGTGTTACCGGATAAGGAAGGCAGGGGATATGTGCTGAGGAGAATAATAAGGAGGGCTATGAGGTTTGGTAAGAAGCTTGGGGCCAAAGAGCCGTTTTTGTGTGTGTTGGTAAAGAGCGTTAATGAGAGCCTTGGGGGTGTGTACCCTGAGATAGTCAGTAATGCTGAACTTGTGAAGAAGGTGCTTAGGCAAGAGGAGGAGCAGTTTCTCAGCACGATAGATGCGGGCTTAAAGGTGTTGGAGGGTATGTTTGCTAGGTCTTTAGGCGGGATGATAAGTGGTGAGGATGCTTTTAAGTTATATGACACGTATGGTTTTCCCTTGGATCTTACGGAAAGCATAGCTAGAGAAAAGGGTTTCAGTGTTGATATAGATGGATTCAACAGATGTATGGAGAAGAGAAGACAGGCTTCTCGAGCAACGTGGACTGGTACGGGAGACGAAAGTATTGATGATATGGTGGGTGAGCTGTTTAAGACTGCTGGTGTAACAAGTTTTGTTGGATATGAAAGTCACACGGCAAAAGGGAGACTGAAAGCTATTGCCCATAGCGGCGGGATGAAGGCCAATGCTGGTAAGGGTGATTACTTTTTTGTTTTTGATGTAACCCCTTTTTATGGGGAAACAGGTGGTCAGGTGGCTGATACAGGTTTTATAATGGGGGAGAAATGTAGAGCATATGTCAGTGATGTTAAGAGATATTTTGATGGAAAGTTGTTCTTGCATAAGGTTGAAGTGCTTGAGGGAGAATTTAATGTGGGTAGAGAGTATGAGCTGAGGATTAATAAGGCTCGTAGAAAGGACATAGCAAGACATCACTCCGCCACTCACCTGCTGGACGCTGCGCTTATTAGGGTGCTTGGTTCTCATGTGAGACAGGCAGGTTCTTTGGTTGAGGAGGACAGATTGAGATTTGATTTTACTCACTTCTCAAAGCTTACGGAGAATGAACTCAGTGAGGTTGAGGAAACGGTTAATCTGTGGGTGCTTGAGAACTATCCCGTCGTTACGAGGGTGATGAGTTTAGATGAGGCAATGAAATCCGGAGCGATAGCTGTGTTTGATGAAAGGTACTCTGACGTAGTGAGAGTTGTTTCCATGGGTGATGTGAGCATGGAGCTATGTGGTGGGACTCATGTAAGGCATACGGGAGAGATAGGTTTGTTTAAGATAGTTTCCGAGAGTGCTGTTGCCAGGGGTGTAAGGAGAATAGAAGCACGGGTTGGCATGTCGGCTTATGAGTATATTGTGAATATTGAGCGTACGATGAGAGCCGTTGTGAACAAACTGTCAGTGGGAATGGAAGATGTTGTTGGCAAGATTGAGGAGCTTAAGAAGAAACCAAAAGGGAGCATGTTTGACTTTGATGAGTCAAGGATTAGAATTATCAATGATTGCAGGTTTTATGTTGATAGGATAGATGGAGTGAGAATGGCGGAGTTAAGAAACTTTTCGGATGTTGCTAAGTCCAAAATGAAAGGTGGAGTTGTATTGCTTTTCTCTGTGGATAGGGGAAAGGTACACGTGATATGCAATGTTTCGGTGGAGTGTTCTGATAAATTCCCAGCCAACAAGGTTGTTTCGTCTGTCTCTAAGCTCCTTGGAGGTAAAGGTGGGGGTAAGAAAACTTTTGCGCAAGGTGGGGGAAGATATTCTGAGGTGCTGGATAGGATTGTCAACGGAGTGGAAAACTTCATTTAGTAGGGAGGTGAGCTGTGGGTTTGCTGATGAATATGGTGTATCTTGGTATGGGTATAGAGGAAGAGATACATGAGAAGGTAACGGGACTCATATCCAAAGGCAGGGAGTTGACGGAGGGGGAAGACATTCTTGATGTGTTCAGGGGGCATATCAAAAAGAGGAAAAACCAAATGGAGAAGTTGTTGTTTAGGGATATGGAGCTTGCCACCAAGAAGGATATAGAAGAACTGAAGAAATATATAGATGAGAAGTTTAAAAAGGATACTTAAGCATGATAAGGGAAGCTGCGGTTGCTGGTTCTTTTTATCCTGCTGATCCTGGGGAGTTGAAGGAGTATCTTGAATCTGTGATGAAAAAAGGGTTTGTAGAATACCATAACCCCAAGGTTATTATTGCCCCGCACGCCGGTTATGTATACTCTGGAGCTGTTGCAGCTTCTGTGTATAGTAAAATTCCTTCTTTTGATAGGTACATCGTGCTTGGGCCGAATCACACGGGTATGGGTGCTTCTATATCGGTTTTTAACGGTGTATACAGGATGCCTTTTGGGGAAGTCTTGGGTGATGAGGAGCTGGCTAGAGTTATAGTGGAACATTCAAATGCTGAATTGGATTATTATGCGCATTTGTGGGAGCATAGTATAGAGGTGCAGTTACCGTTTGTAGATTATATTTCCGACGGCGATTATAGGGTGGTGTCCGTAGTTGTGGGTACAATGGATAGTGAGGAGTTAAGGTTGCTTGGGGAAGCGCTGGCTAAGGCCTCAAAAGCTTATGACGGTAGTGTGTTGATTGTTGTGAGTAGTGATTTTAACCACTATGAGGATCATAAGACAACTATTCTCAAGGACGAGTTGGCCGTAGAAAGGATTCTATCCTTGGATGAAGATGGACTTATGGATGTAGTGAGGAACAATGATATAACCATGTGTGGTGCTGGGTGTGCCTACGCATCTATTGTTGCTTCTAAGTTGCTTGGTGCCAAAAAAGGTGAACTTGTGGAGCATACCACAAGTGGTGAGGTGAATAAAGATTACTCCCGTGTGGTGGGGTATGCTTCCATAGTTATTGAATGATAGAAGATATTTCCCACGATATACCGTTTCTTTTCGTTTTAGTTTTTCTGCTGGGTATGTATATAGCGGTGGAGTGGAATATACTACTAGGTATTGTGATCGGTTTTGTCTCTATTGCTACCCTTGCTCTGTTCAATAGAAGGGCTTTGCCTTTTGCTGTATTGTTTTTGGTATTGTGCATTCCGTCGTTCACTAGTAGGCAAGGGCATATGCCTCCTGTTTCAGGCAGATTTTCCGGTATGGTAATGAAGGTGCGTAAAGGAGAGAGAATTGCTTTTGAAATTAAAGGAAAGAAATATTCTTACTATGCTATAGCCTCGCCGGTTTATGACAACATTCTACCATACGACGAGGTTTTTTTCAAGGGGAGGTTTAGATCTATTCGTTTCGTTGATGATAAGGGATTTAGAGAGTACCTTATCTCCAGGGGTATTGATTATTATGGATATGTTTCGTCTATAGAACCGATTGCTCGGCGATCCTTTATGAGTATGATTGAAGATGTAAAGCTAAGGCTCGAAAGAGAATTTCGCTACTTTTTGCCTCGCAGAGACTTTGTTTTTCTGGCTAGTGCTGTGTTTGGGGATACAGCTGAGAAAGCGAGCATAAAGGCTCCCTTTGTTAACACTCAAACGGCTCATATAATGGTTGTGTCCGGACTTCACATTGGGTTTGTGTTCGGTGTATTTTATGTGCTGTTTTATTTTCTTATTGGCCGGCTGGAGTGTTTCTATGAGAGGTATAGGTTAGGGATTGTAGCCTCGCTTCTTTCCTTTATTCCGGTTTCTGTCTATTTCGTTATGAGTGGTATGAATATACCATCTCTCAGAGCTTTTTTATTTGTTGCTATTTTCATAGTTTCTCTTGTTTTAGGGTTTGAAAGAATGGCATATAATGTTTTATTCTTCGTTGCTCTTCTCTTCGTTGTGTCTTCTGATTTTAGGGTTCTACATTCTGCTTCCTTTGTTTTGTCTTTTGCCATGAGTTTCTTTGCTATCTTTCTGTCCATTTTTGTTTCTTCGATTGGGGGCAGTAAACTGCTCAGATATGTTCTGTTTATTTTGCTTATGAGCATCTTTGCGGTGCCGCTTTCCGCTTATTATTTTGGTAGGGTTTCCCTGTTTTCCCCTTTTGTTAACAGTGTTGTAGTGCCGTATTTTGGTTTTGTTGTGATTCCCTGTACATTTTTGAGCATGATAATTGCCACTATGGGTGTGTATGGTTTGGAAGTGGTTGTGTTTAAAGCACTCCATATTGTGCTTTGCCCATTATTTTATGTGGTGGATTTGTTTTCTGGGATAGGTGGACTGTCTATTCATCCCAGTGGGATCGGCATGCTGATAGTGTATGCCTGTATGCTTGCCTTGGTTTATTTACTAAGGGTTACTGTAACAGGTTCAAGATAAGATATATTGTATGTGGCTGCGAAATTACCTTTAAATATGGCGAACTCAAGGAAACCATTGGCGTTTATAATTGCTTTGGGTTCATTACCGCAGCAGTAATGTTCTGACAGGCGATTGATTGTTACTTTTCCTATCTTGATGTAGCTAAAGTTGTTTAGGTGATTTTCCCTTATGTTTGATATACAGTTGCCGAATCTGTCTATGTGTATTATCTGTCCCCTTACAGAGTTTTCTTGGACTTGGGGATGCAATAAATTACTACAGCTGAGCATGGTTTTTCCTCCTAAGCTTGCGGGTCCGTATTTTAGAAGCACAGGTATTGCCCTTGCCATCACGTCTCTCGCTTCAAATGTTGAAGAACCTTTAGGACATAATTTTGTTTTATCAATGGAGGTGACACTCTCCGGAAGGATGAGAGAAAGTGCCTCATTGTCCGGAGATATGATAAATTGTTTTTTGTATTCTAAAGCAAGGATGTTTCTTTTGGTGCCCACGCCTGGATCTACGACGACCATGTGTACACTTCCCGGAGGGGATATTCTGACCATGGATAGGAGTATGTATGCTGCTTCAATGGGTCTGAATGGGGTGATGCTGTGTGTTACATCCACGATAGTAGCTGAAGGGAGTTCTTTAAGTATGGTGATTTTTATTTGGGCTACAAAACCACCGGAGTCTGAAAAGTCAGTGATCAGCGTTATCAACATCCCTAAGCATCCTGAGTTTGAGTAAGTAGTATGGTGACTTCTTGTTTGTTATGGAGTCCAGTTCCATTAATGCTTGTTTTGTCATACCCAGTGCTTTGTAGCACAGGGCTTTTGTATATGCTATGTAGTCTGAGTTTCCTGTGTAGAGTTCCATGGTCTTCAGGCTATTTAAAGCCCTTTTGTACATCCTGTGGGATACTTCTATGGCTATTAATTGCTTCCAGAAAAGCTTGTTCTGGTAATTTGAAAACATTATGGCGTTTTTCAGGTCGTTTATAGCTTTGTTGGTTTCTCTTTCCCTTTCCCATACTAGGGCCCTATTGTACATAGCGGCGTCTGCGTGCTGGTATAAGGGGTCGTTTATCAGGTGTGTAAATATCTCAATGGCCTTTTTGTATTGACCGTTTTCAGAATAATAGACGCCTAGGGCGTTGAGAGCGTCGTAGAAATTTGGGGAGAGCCTCAGTGTTTCTTTGATGTTACTTAAAAATCCCTTTTTATTGCCTTTGAGTTGGAAAGCCAAAGCTCGTACATAGTATATGTTGGGGTTGTTTGGGGTTATCTCCTGAGCTTTTTGCAGGTAAATAAAGGCCTTTGGTAGGTTGGCCATATCCTTATGCATAACGATGTTTTGAGCCATCTGATAGTAGAGAAGAGCTAGGGTTTCTTTGTTGTTGGTTTTGGAGATCTGTCCTGAGGAAGTGCACCCATACACCAGCAGTATAATGAACAAAATCACATATTTTGACTTCATGATTCCTCCTTCTACAACTTCCTTGAAATTATATTTGAGATATATATATTTTCAATAGCAATTTAAAAGGGGAGATAGCATGGAGGCGATTGTAAAAAGACTGGTAGATGATGTGAAGGACGATCTTGTGTTTCCCAAGGTGGCCTTGAAGGCTATGAAGATGATAGATGATGAAAGCACAACAGCTTATGATTTAGCCGATATTATAGCCTACGATCCATACCTTGCCTCATCTCTTTTGAGGATAGCTAATTCTCCTTTTTATGGCTTTAGTAGGAAAGTAGAAAACCTCTACGAGGCTATATCATTGCTTGGTTTTGAGGAGGTGAGAAAGAATATTGTAACGTTTACCATGAAGTCCATGTTCAGAAAGGCTGATGCTTATGATAGGTATATATGGGAGCATTCCTTGGGTGTGGCTGTGTCCGCTCCCATGTTCAAGGATTGTGTGGTTTGTGATTTGCCGTTAAGTACCCTGTATCTTATGGGTTTATTGCACGATATGGGCAAGATAGTGTTGAAGAAGCTGGACTACAACGGATATATGCAGATTCTCAGAAAATGCTACGCTGATAATGTTTGGTGTGCTGAGCTTGAGAAGGAAACCTTTGGGTTTACTCACGCTGATGTTGGTGGAGCTCTCCTTGAGTTCTGGGGATTGCCGAGAGAGATAGTGGATGTGGTGGTCTTTCATCATGGTGGTTCTGAGAACGAAGCTGTGAAGTTGGTGAGGTGTTGTGATGCTCTTGTAAATGCCTTAGGAATAGGTAGACCCTCCCCTTTAGGTGATGTTGAGGGTGTTGTAGAAATGTGGGATTGTAAGAAGATAAGCGAAAAGAGCTCTGTCGAGGAGAAAATAAAGGAGAGAGTAAGAGCTATAGAGGGAGCGTTATGAGATTGTTTGTGACAGGTGCTACGGGGTTTGTGGGTATAAACTTTGTTAAAAAGGTTATGGGTGTTCATGAAGTGGTGGCACTCGTTAGGAGAGTTGACAAGGCATTGGAACACTTTGGTGATGAGGTTGAGGCTGTGGAAGGCACTCTTGGGGATCTGGATTCCCTTGTGGACGGCATGAAAGGGTGTGATATGTGCGTGCATATAGCTGGTCTTGTCTCTTCGTATAGAGAAGAGGACTTCTACGAGGTAAATAGATTCGGGAGCGCCAACGTGGCTCGTGCTGCTTCGGAAGTTGGAGTTAGGCGCATCGTGTATGTTTCCTCTATAGCTGCCAGAGGGCCCAACGAGGTGCTACATCCTATATCCGCTTATGGGTTTTCCAAATTTCTTGGGGAGCTTGAGTTTCTCAGGTACAGGACATACGAGCTTGCTTTCTTGAGACCGTGTGTTATTTACGGACCGTATGATAGGGCGCTTCTTCCACTCTTCAGATTCGCTAAGAAATACAGAGTATTACCGTTCGTTAAGGGTAAAATGTTCAGCTTGGTTCATGTGCAGGATGTGATTAGAGCCATTGAAACTCTGGTTGGGAGTAGAGATTTTAGGTCCCGTGTGTATTATATTTCTGATGGGGAATGTTATCCATGGAAGAAGCTGATGAAGGGTATATTTAATGTACTTGGCATAAAGGGCGCTGTTGTTCCAGTTAGTTCGCGTTTATCGGAGGTGGTATTCAGTGCGCTTAAGGAGCTGGGTTTTAATCAGATGCTCAATGAGGATAAGTTCAGGGAGTTCAAGGGTACAGTTTGGTGTTGTGGGTTTGAAGGACTTCATGAGGACTTTGATTTTGTTCCTGACTATGACATGAATGCTGGTTTTGAAGATACTGTAAGGTGGTATGAAGAGAATGGCTGGATTTGAGCCTATAAAAGTGGAAAACGGAGATATATTACTGCTGGATCAGAGGAAGATACCTAAGGTTGACTACATAGAGGTGAAAAGTGTGGAGGAGATGTGTGAAGCCATCAGGTGTATGATTGTTAGAGGGGCGCCTTTGATTGGTATAGCTGCAGCCTTCGGAGTCTATCTAGGGGTTAGGCCCGCTAAGGGTGGTGGAGAGCTTGATGAATTGTTTTACAGGGCCATTGATTGTTTGTCTAAGACACGTCCGACAGCCGTGAATTTGTTCTATGCTCTTGAGAGAATGAAGAGGGTGTATGAATCGCTGGGGGAGGGTGTGGAAGAGATTAAGGATGCTATAAAAAGGGAGGCCTTTCTGCTGCTTGGAGAACAGAGAGATATGGATGAAACTATAGGGCGTCTCGGAGCTGGGTTTTTGCATGGTAGTAAAAGGGTATTAACGCACTGCAATGCGGGATCGCTTGCTACGGGTGGTATAGGAACTGCACTGGGTGTAATCAAGAGATTGCACAGTCTATATGGTCTTGACCTTGTTTTGGTTGATGAAACCAGGCCGTATCTTCAGGGTATGAGGCTTACCGCTTTTGAACTTAAACACGAAGGCATTCCGTATAGAATTATTACAGATAACAGCGCTGGTTTTTTGATGGCTTTAGGGTTTGTTGATGCTGTGGTTGTGGGTGCAGATAGGATAGCGTCCAATGGAGATGTTGCGAACAAGATTGGTACATATACACTTGCGGTATTAGCTCGTAGGCATAACATTCCTTTTGTTGTTGCTGCGCCTGAATCCACTATAGACCGTTCCATAAGGGGTGGTGAGGATATTCCTGTTGAGGAAAGGGATGCCGAAGAGGTTCTTGAACCTTGGGGGATGAAGCTTGCTCCTGAGGGTAGTGATGCGATTAATTACTCCTTTGATATTACGGGAAATGAACTTGTTACAGCCATAGTTACAGAAAAAACCGTGTATAAACCGCCTTATGGGTTTTAGTGATGTCCTATGTCAAGGTAGAGATAAGGGATGATGTGGGCTTCATATATTTGAATAGACCCAATAAGAGAAACTCCATTAATGTTGAGTTCATGGATGAGCTTATGCAGGCCATTGATTATTTGGACGGTAAGGTCAAAGGTCTTATATGTACTTCTGCCAGTGAGAAGTTTTTTTGCTCAGGAGGGGATTTGGGCTACTTTGTTACGCTTGACTCAGCGGAGAAGGCTCGAAGCATGTCTGTGAAGATGCACTCCGTTATGAACAGGTTTGAGGACCTTGATATTCCAACTCTTTGCGTTATCAACGGTCCGGCAGTAGGTGGAGGTGCTGAATTTATCCTCTCGTTTGATATTAGATACCTCAGCAGTGACAGTTATATTCAGTTTAAGGAGCGGGATATAGGTACTACAACGGGCTGGGGAGGAACGTACAGACTTGTTAGGCTCGTGGGATATTCTGTTGCCCTTGAGCTTTTGTATTCTGCACGTAGGATATATGCAGATGAGGCTTTGAGATTTGGGCTTGTCAATAGGGTTTACGAGTCAGAAGAGCTTCAAAAATGTGCCTTTGAGTTTATGAAATCTGTGTGTAGTGAGCATGTTGAATTAGTAAAATCTATAAAGGAGCTGTCAAAGATGTCCCTAAGGTTGGGCAGAGAGGAGGCGATGTCTTTGGAAAGGGAGTTATTCGGTATATGTTGGATGCTTGGTAAGAGGGAAGAGAAAATGAAAAAATTTCTGGATAAGGGGTGAGTATGGGCATATTCTCAAAGATAGCTGAGAAGTTAGGTAAGACAAGAAAAGGGTTTACGGAGAAAATACATGAGGCTTCGTCCAGCGATCTGCCTGTGGATGATGATTATCTTGAGTT
>CAZERD010000024.1:0-18951 GCA_964515405.1 uncultured Desulfurellales bacterium | reverse complement strand
GAACATATAGCTGAAGATAGGACTCATGGCTCCTCCTATATAGCTTCGAGGATACTTGAGTACTCTGAGGAGTGCGCAAAGAAAAAGATAAACTTTACACAGCAACTCTTCAAACTCCTCAAGTCACACTCATCCATGGCTGTAGTGATAAACGTAGTGCTGGATGTCATCAAAGATCCATCACCGCACAACATAAATTTCCTAAAGAAAAATGTTGATGAATCAAGGTACAGGTCTGTGCTTGAGGCTTTAGAACACCTTAATGGTATCAAAAAAATAGCCACTATATCCCACTCCCAAGCAGTGAGTGAACTTATATATTCAATGAAACCAGAGTGCGTTTATCTGAGCGTGGCGCATCCACTGAGGGAAGGAGAAACCTTCTCCATTGAGCTCGCAAGTAACGGCATAAGGACCGTATTATTTGAGGATACAGCTTATGGTTTAATAATGAATGAAGTGGAATGTGTTATCGTTGGGGCTGATGCAGTTATCGGAAATAATTTTGTAAACAAGATAGGGACAAGGATGCTTGCACTACTGTCCGCTGACCTGAGGAAACCCTTCTATGTACTGGCAGACAAAATGAAATGGCTCACTGACAATAGAAGTCAGTACTTCGCAATACCAAAGCAAGATGCTAAAGAGGTTTCCAAAATTACTTCTGACGTAATTAACGTCTATTTTGAAAGGATACCAAACCGCCTGGTTACGAGGTTCTTCAAGGGGTGAAGCTAATGTACCGCGAGTTCGTCTTTGGCCCAGTTCCATCAAGAAGGCTTGGGTTGAGCCTGGGAGTCAATTTGATACCATACAAGGTTTGTACATTCAACTGCGTATACTGTGAACTTGGAAAGACAACAGAGCTTACAGTCGAAAGAAGACCATATTACAATGCCGATGATATAGAGAGCAGTTTTACAGAATATATAAAAAGGGTGAAAAAAATAGACTACGTAACCTTTTCTGGCAGTGGAGAGCCAACCCTAAACACCGAATTGAGCAAGGTTATCGGTTTTGTGAAGGAACACTACAACTACAGGATAGCCGTTCTAACAAATGGAAGCTTGATGTTCAGGAAAGACGTAAGGGAGGATTTAGCCTTAGCTGACGTTGTAATACCAAGTCTTGATACCGTTAAGGAAAACACGTTCAAAAAACTCAATATGCCCCATAATTCTTTGACCGTAGGAAGTATGATAGATGGAATAGCGAGGTTTGCGGAAGATTTTGCTGGGGACGTATGGCTTGAGGTACTCTTTGTAAATGGATTTAATGATTCAGATGAGGAACTAGCATCTCTCATAGATGCACTGAAAATTATAAAACCAACGAAGGTCCAAATCGGTACAGTTGACAGACCCCCAAGTTATAAAACAGCAAAAAGAGTAAGACAAGACAGAATGATGGAAATATTCACCGTGCTGTCAACAAATCTTCCCAACATATCGGTTGAGATGATAGGTTCCTTCTCTGGAGATGGTGAAAACTTCGGAGGCGACCTCGAGAATTCTATATTGAAGCTCATAAATGTAAGACCATGCTCAAAAGAAGAACTCTCAGTAGTATTCGGGGTAGAACCTGAGATCATGCATTCCATCCTAGACAAACTAATGAACAACAACAAAATCGAAATAGGGGGCTTCTCCGGTAAGGAGTTTGTAGTGCCCAAGAGACAGTGATTTAGAGACCTTTTTCAATCATGATCTGGAGTATTATTCTATCCGTCTCTATCATGCCCTGGTTACTAAGGGTACCAAGGTTCTTCATTGTTTCTTCTGGAGTTTTTCCTATTATACCATTGGTGTAATCTATAACAACCCCCTTCATTGACAGGAGTGCAGACCTAACTGCTGAACTCGCAGCTGTCGCGAGCTTCAAGGAACAACCAGCCTTCGCACCGTCGCATATGACACCAGCAAGATCACCTACGAGGTTTTTTACAGAATTTGCTATTTGTCCTATATCACCCCCGAGCATGTAAGTAATCCCCGCTGTTGCCCCAGATCCAGCTGCCACCGAGCACCCGCATATAGCTGATAGTCTACCGGTGTAAGCCTTTACATATGCCGTTACTATATGGCTCAAAGCTATAGACTTTAGAACCTTTTTTTCATCAACCTTAATGAACCTTGAGACAGCCCATATGGGCAGGATAGCCGTAAGTCCATGATTCCCACTACCGGCAGAGCTCATGGCCGGTAGTTTCACCCCGGACATTCGTGCGTCGGCCGCCGCTGATGTTAACTTTCTTGCCTCTGTTTCCATATTGCTGGAAAGCAGATTTTCCTCTATCATATCATCAACAGCTGCACCAACACCTAAACCAGGTCTATACTTTAGACCGTACTCTGCTAACCTTAGATTTGTTTCTATACCCTCCTTTATAAAAAGTAAGTCTTCTTCATCTAAATCATCCAGCATGTTTATCAGGTCCTTGAGTTTAAGAGAACTAAGCCATGCTTCCAATGCTTTTAGAGAGGATGACGACTGTTTGGTATGTGAGACAAGTACGTTGTTGCTTATAGGTTCCCCGTTGAGGCTCAACTCCACAATGTTGTCATGATAGTCCATTATGAGACACCGAGCATGGGAACTGCCGGATCTCACAATGGTATTTATAAATATACCCTTTGTGCGTTTAAGTTTAACCTTTACTTTGCCCTCTTCAACCATTTTTTTAGCCCTAACAATATCCTCACGCGTTATAGGACTAAGAACCTCTAACCTCCTGAGTGGATCTCCTCCTATGGCGCCAAGGGCTGCAGCAAGCGGAAGCCCAGAACAACCGTCTGTTCCTGGTATAGAAACAGCGAAGGCATTTTTATATATATTCGGATCCACCTCCGTCTCCACGTACGATATATCCTTCTCAGGCAATACGAATGCAGCAGCGGCAGCCGACAAAGCTATTGCAGAGGGCTCTGTACACCCAAGGGCTGGGGCCACTTCCAGTCTCAAAACGTCTTTAACAGAAAAAGTACTCATATCCTTCTTCTCCCGAGTTGGTTGATATTATATTAGCTTGCACTTATAATTACAAATGAAATCTTATGAGGGGGTATGCTCATGTATAGACGCGTTGGGAAAGTGCTAATTGTGTTGGGTGTTTTACTGTGGATTATTCCATTTTCTTCCCTTGGAGCCCAGGGAGGTATGGGGATGAGAATGAACGTCAGCAATCCTCCCACCATCACAAATCAAGACAAAACAGGACTGATTCACATGATTGAGGAAGAAAAACTTGCCCACGATGTTTACCAGTACCTGTACAATAAGTGGGATATGCCTATATTCCGCATGATAATAAGAAGTGAGTCTAATCATATGAGAACAATAGCAAGACTACTGTCCCTTTACTCCATCAACAATCCTGTAGCGGGCAGATCTATGGGCACGTTCACGATCCCAGAAATGACCAAACTCTATAAAAAGCTGATTTCCAAAGGGAGCAAATCCAAGATAGACGCATTAAAGATTGGCGCAACCATAGAAGACTTAGACATATATGATTTAGAAAAATACATAAATAACACAAAAAACACGCTTATAAAGAAAGTTTACAGTAACCTCATGAGAGGTTCAAGAAATCACATGAGACTTTTTATAAGGAACCTAAAAAACCTTGGAGGTTCGTACACGCCGCAGTTTATAAGCAAAAGTTTGTTCAAACAAATAATTTCAACCCCCTTGGAAAGGGGAGGCATGGGTAGAAGTAGACAGTTTTAAATGGATTTACTTCTCTCTATTCTAAACCTGAAAAAAGAACGAACCGAAGGGGACTCATATTTTATATATAATACCGTTACATTGTTATACCAGTCCACAAGTAGCAATGTGGAAGAAACAGTACCGTATCCAGGCGCATTGACAAATACGGGCGATAGCAATCTCTCAAGAGCTCTCTCCACTCCCGTATGAGGTAGTAGCACATCCAGAGCAGGTACTCTATCCTGGAGAGCACTAAGTAGAAGCCTTATGAGTTCATTGCCTGAAAACATGAGTCCATACTCCATAACAGCTTTCATTCTTTCGGATTTGGGCCAGGGTGCATCAAGATAGGTATTACTCAACACATGTATTCCCTTACTTATTGTTGTTCCCTCGGAAACAGGGCTCGAAAAGTAGTAGAGATCATCTGGGTATCCAAATATAATACTGAAAGGGTTATACAAAACAGAGGCATTGCTTAGCGTTTCCAAGAATTCTGAGGGTTCAATACAGCCTATGAGGTAATCCTTCACGATAAACCCACGTGATCTCAAAGAATTATCTCTTGGCTTTGGGATTCTAAAATTCGTTATGCACGCCAGCCTTCCAGTGCGGGTTATGCCCATCCATGTTCCACCAGACTCCTCATCAATCCCTGAAAGCACCCCCGGATGTTCCTCTAACCAATGCATAGGCAAACTCGCACGCTCCTTCTTTTCATCTCTGTTGGCGGCTAAAACCAGCTTATAATCTGCATGCACCTTATAGGCTACAGCAACTATGCACATTGGGGGGATTCTTACACAATCCTAATCCCATGTCAAAGGTATTTCTTGACTATTTAAAATCGTTATGTAATATGATTTCATATCACTATGGGGGAGGTGAGGGATGAAGAGGATGCTACTTTTGTTTACCTTGATCATGTTATCATTCTCTCTATCTGTTGATGCCATTGGAGGGGGACTCAACGGCAAGATATTGCTTGTATGTTCAGGAGCTGGACTGATGAAGCCTCTGAATCAAATAATATCTGAGTTTAAGAAGAAAACAGGGGTTAATGTGCAGGTACACTACGGAGGCAGCGGGGAAATATTTGGCATACTTGAAACTGTATGCTCCTGCGATGTATTTATACCTGGTGCTTACAAGTATACCAAAGATGCTATGAGCAGAGGCTATATACTGCGTGGTACGGTGAGGAAAATGGTCCTACACGTCCCGGTGATAGCCGTGCCTTATTCAAATCCAGCCCATATACGTTCCCTGAAGGACCTTGCTAAACCAGGTGTCAAGGTAGCCCTCGGTGATCCAAGAGCATGTGCTATAGGAAGGGTTTCCATGAAAATATTCAGAAAGAACAGGCTGCTGAAGGGAGTTAAGAAAAATGTGATTGTATACGCACCCACGGTTAACCAGCTGCTAATGTATGTGGCAACCGGTGAAGTTGAAGCAGCAATAGTTTGGGAGGATGCTACGAAGTGGGCTAAATCAAGGAAAAAGATGAAGATAATAGAAATACCGAAGAGGCAGAATTTGATAAAGACAATTCCAACAGCTGTAACAGTATGTGCGAAGAAGGACGGTCATATCAACGCGGCGAAAGCATTTAATAGATTTGTCTCAGAAAGCAGGTCCATACATATCTGGGAGAAATGGGGGTTCAAACCTTGCAAATAACACCTACACTTGGGATAATGGACTTTTACTTTATTGAAGACTGTCCCTACGAAGATGAAACGACTGAACTATTGCGCATATCAGGCACGGGAGAAATGAGGATTGTTTCAAGAAGCAGGGGTGTTATGGCCTGTATAGATGATCTACAAGGATTTTACAGTCGCTGTAATATCGAGACAATTCAATCAGTCTGTAATGGTTGCGAATTTAAAGAGGGTGAAATACTGCTTGAAATTAGAGGGGATCTGAAGGCGCTATTCAAGGTTTGGAGAGTTTCCCAAACCTTCCTATCCATAACGTGTGCAATCGCTACAAAAACAAGAAGAATGGTAAATAAAGCGAGATCCAAAAATCCAAGTATCATCATCTCATCAACGAGAAAAACGCATCCAGGTATGAGATACTTTGAGCAAAAAGCCGTGAGAATAGGAGGCGGTGCATGTCATAGAAATTCACTAAGCGATTCTATCTTGATAACACAAAATCATCTCTCTGTACTCAAGAAGTTACCACGCCTAAAGGGTACAAAAAGAATAAAACTTGAACCAAGAAATGAGGAAGAAGCTCTGCTCTACGCGTCTGTAGTAGATGAGCTGCAACTTGACCACTTCACACTTGAAACGCTGAGGGCTCTTGTACCCCAACTTAGGGATGAGAACCCCAGATTATGCATCTCCGTTTCTGGAAACATTACAGAGGAGAACATAGGGGATTATTCAGAGGTATCGGATGTTGTGGTTACAAGCTCTTTATACTATATAAAACCCCTTGATTTCACCACGGAGATAGAAAGAACAACGGTTGACTAGAGGTGAATCGCGTGAATGAAGAGAAACTGTTGAAACTCATAACCTCAAACAGTAAGGAATTCGAATTACTCCGCGCTGTTAAAGTATCAGGCTCGATTTCCAAGGCCGCTCAGACGGTGGGAGTCACCTACAGGACAGCCTGGGAGTATGTTAACAGAATAAACAAAGTATTTAAAGAACCGATGGTTATCACTAAAACAGGTGGAAAAACAGGAGGTGGAACAACGCTTTCTGACTCCGGTAAAATAGCACTTGAAGTTATGGAAGCTTTGAAGATAGAGATAAACAGAATAATCGGAGAGTTCGGAGAGAGAAAACTCAAGGAAGTCATACAGTTCCTAAGGAGGGTAGCAGTGAGAACAAGTGCAAGAAACCAAATATTCGGGAGGGTAAACCGTGTAAAAAAAGGAGAAATAGTAAGCTCAGTAAGTGTAGAGACGGACGGTGGTGAAATTATTTGTTCTTTGCTAACAACTGAGAGCTTGGAGACACTTGGCATAGAAGTGGGTAGTGAATGCTATGCACTTATAAAAGCTCCGTGGATAATAGTATCAAAAGACAGAAAAGTAAAACTCAGTGCAAGGAATGTAATCCCTGCTACCGTCACCAATGTAAAAGTCGGCGCAGTAAACAGCGAAGTAAACATGAAGACAAAAAAAGGGCTTGAGTTAACAGCTATTATAACTAACGAATCCCAGAAAGAGTTGTCACTGACCGAGGGTGATGAGGTTTTAGCTATATTCAAGGCTTCTCATGTGATTTTAGGCGTCTGATGATGTCCTCGGCTGCTACCAAACCGGAGACGGAGGCATGTACAATGCTTCTTGTTATACCCGCTCCGTCTCCTATGCAGTAAAGGTTTTGCAGGTTTTTAGATCTCATTTTTTCGTCCACGTTTACGCGCAGAGAGTAAAACTTGGCTTCTACCCCATAAAGTAGCGTATTCGGATCAGCAAGCCCAGGCATGACTTTATCCAACTGGTATATGGTTTCCTTTATATCCGCTATATATCTATAGGGTAATATAAATGACAAGTCACCTGGCATAGCAGAGGACAAGGTAGGCCTAACAAAATTCTTCTCTATTCGCTTGTGGGTTGATCTCCTTCCCCTGGTTAGATCCCCAAACCTCTGAACTATGACACTCCCTCCACCAAGCATGTTAGCAAGATAGGCTATATACTCCCCGTATCTCACAGGATCCTTGAAAGGTTCAGTAAACTTTGTTGATACTAAAAGAGCAAAGTTGGTATTCTCGCTCTTTTTTTCTTTATAAGAGTGACCATTAACCGTGTGAAGATTGTTTTGGTTCGTCTCTATGGTTACAAATCCACCCGGATTTACACAGAAGGTTCTTACATTATCCTCAAATTCGCTTGTGAGATATAGAATTTTGAATTCATAAAGATAATTAGTGAATGGATCTGTAACTTCTCTATTTACTTCTACCCTGACACCTATATCTATAGGATTCATATCGTACGAGATACTGTATTTTGACGAAATCTGCTGCATCCATGAATTTCCAATCCTACCTACAGCAAGCACAACAACATCATAAGGTATTCTATCACCGTTATGCAAAACGACACCTTCAACTCTGTCGTCCCTCACTATTAGATCCTCAACCCGGGTTTCGCAAAAGATGTTTATGTTATTAGATTTCTTAAGTTCCTCGTACATTCTTTTCACTGCCAGGCTCGAATTGTCTGTGCCAAGATGCTTGTACTTAGCTGCTACCAGTCTTAATTTGTGCAAACTACATCTATATTCTATTTCCTTTATTCTCTCATAATCGCCAGTGGTAGCAACCGTCGTTACTCCACTTAACCTGCTCCATAAAAAATCCACATTCTTGATGGCTGACTTAACCTTCTCTATACCCACTATCTCATGCAACCACCCACCCACATGTTCACTTAACGTTAACTTACCATCAGAGAATGCTCCAGCTCCGCCGAAACCTGAGAGTATTTCCTTTCTACTCCTCTTGTCTATTGATTTTCCCATCTCAAATATATCCACACTTATACCATTGATGTCTTTAAGCTTATAAGCGGCAAACAGCCCTGCACTCCCTGCACCTACAATGGCTACATTCATAACACCCCCATTTCGATGATACGGTGGCATAGAAAGGTTTGTCAATAAAATTCCATGTTGCATTTGATTCCCATGTGAGTATTATGGATGAGTTGTTCGTAGGGGTTTTTATGGCTGATAGAAGAGTCTTTAAAAGAATACGGGATAAGTTCCTTTCGTACACAGACAGATTTGCAGGGGATACTGGTGTATCAGGTGGAATAAAACTCAAAATAAAACACTCAATGGCTGTATGCAACAACGCTATGCGCATAGGTAGAACCTTAAATGTATGTGAAGAAGTGCTATGGCTGATCGGCATATCTGCTATACTTCACGACATAGGGAGGTTTATGCAGTTTGAGAAATACGGTACGTTCATAGATGAGATTTCCGTTGATCATGGCGATATTGGAGTAGTACTTCTTGAGGAAGAAAATATACTAAGCGGATTAAACGCTTATGAGAAGGAAATCGTGCGGTTCACCGTAAAACATCATAATAAACCCGGCCTCCCACTACAATACCATGGCGACAAAATGTGCGTGCTTAAAGTGGTGCGAGATGCAGATAAGCTTGACATTCTAAGGGTTGTATTGGAACACTACGAGAGCAGAGACGAAAACACATTTGTGGAACTGGGTCTACCCAATAAACCGGGCATTTCAGAAAAAGCCGTTAAAGACATCCTAAGTGGGCGTGTAGTATCCGCAAAGCATGTAAAAAAACTGAACGACCTGAAGTTGCTGTATATCTCCTGGGTGCATGACATGAATTTTAACATAACCATAAACATCTTCAAAGAAAGGAACTATTTGGAAAGAATAAAGGCTTCCCTTCAGGAAGTTGAGAGTATTGAAGGAATTATAAACAAAGTAAAAGGGTATATAAATGAGAGGATTAATGAACACTCAGAACGTAGGTGTACCTAAAAAGTTTACCATATATGATATAGCTGTAATAAGTGTGCTCTTACTCATTGTGTTTCTCATGATTGTGCTCGCGAAAAGATGGTCTGCCCCATTCGTACCTGAGGCTCATATATCCTTAAACCCCGCCTATCTCATAGAATACACCTTCTTTTCCATGTCAAGAGGGTTTATAGCATACGCACTTTCACTTGTTTTTACCCTCGTTGTAGGCTACGCTGCTGCCAAGAATCAGTACCTCGAAAAAATAATAATACCCACCCTTGATATATTCCAATCCGTTCCTGTTCTCGGGTTCCTACCAGGACTCATGCTGGCACTTATATCCCTCTTTCCACATACGGAGATAGGGCTCGAACTTGTATCTATAATAATGATATTCACAGGCCAGGTATGGAACATGACATTCAGCTTCTACCAATCCCTAAAATCGGTCCCTTCCGAGCTCATTGAAGCAGCAAGAATATACAATATGTCAAACTGGGGCATATTTTGGAACGTTGAGGTACCATATGCTATGCCCGGACTAGTATGGAACAGCATGATGTCTATGGCAGGCGGTTGGTTCTTTCTCACCGTCTGTGAAGCTTTCACACTTGGTAACAAAACATACAGCATACCGGGTATAGGCTCATACATGGCTATGGCCATAGATAAAGGGTATATACCCGGACAGATATATGGAATACTAGCCATGGTTTCAATGATAGTATTCATAGATATTGTTTTCTGGAGACCAATAGTCGCATGGTCTTCAAAGTTTTCTCTAAAAGAAGATTCGCAGGAAGATAGAGGATCAATAGTGCTTAATATACTTATCAATTCCCATGTTACGAGATTCTTCAGAGAAATGCTGTTCAAGAGCAGTCCTATAATAAAAATGGGCAGAAAAAAGGAAATAAAAGCAGAGAAACCAGTCGTTCAGAGGAATTATATCTCAGAGGCATTTTTTTATAGCTTTATACTGATCGTCGTCGTACTCTCAGGATATGAATTTTACCGAATGATACATGGAGCAAAGCTAAATGAGATAGGGAAAATACTTTTCTGCGATGGTATAACCGCCCTTAGAGTCTATGGGAGTGTATTCCTGTCGGTATTGTGGACTGTACCAGTTGGCATTGCAATAGGCAAAAACAGAAGGATATCATCAAAACTGCAACCCATAGTCCAAATATTAGCATCCTTCCCAGCTCCGCTCATATACCCCTGGTTTGTGATGATGTTTCCACAACTCAATTACTCCTCCGTTCTGCTAATGATGCTTGGCACCCAGTGGTATGTCTTGTTTAACGTTATAGCTGGCACCTCAACCGTACCCAAGGATTTAGAGGAAGCATCAGAGGTGTTTGGCCTTAGGGGGTTGAAGAGGATGTTTAGCCTTTATATACCCGTCATCTTTCCATATCTAGTCACGGGGATAATCACGGCAGCTGGGGGAGCTTGGAACGCAAGTATAGTAGCAGAGTATATGAGTGTGAAAGGTAAAATATTTAAGGCTATCGGCATCGGGGCCCTTATTAATAATTTCACCAATGCGGGAACGCTGCATTTACTAGCTATAAGCATAGTGGTGATGTCTTTAAGCGTCGTTTTTATAAACAGGGTTGTGTGGAGACCCCTTCAAAGATATGCTGTAAGCAGGTTTTCTCTGGAGTAGAACATGGGCATAGTTGAATTGAAAAATATAAACGTTACATTTCCCATATCCAGAAATGAATCCTTAAACGTACTTAAAAATATTAATTTCACAGTAGAGGAGGGCAAAATAATATCCATTCTTGGTCCGTCGGGATGTGGTAAATCAACTCTCCTCAGGGTTATAACGGGTCTTTTGAAACCTTCCTCAGGAGAAGTGTATTACAGGGGTAAAAAGCAAGAAACGGTTAACAACAAAATGGCTATGGTATTCCAAAACTTTGCACTTTTTCCATGGAAAACAGTTTGGGATAACATAGCCGTAGGTATAAGAGATCCAAACACTGAAAATGCGGATGATATGATAAAAAAGGTCATAGATATGGTTGGTCTTGAAGGGTTTGAAGACGTGTATCCTAAGAGCCTATCTGGAGGAATGAGACAGAGAGTAGGCATAGCAAGAGCCCTCGTTTCAAGTCCAGAGGTACTCTGTATGGACGAGCCGTTCAGCGCTCTAGATGTTCTGACAGCAGAGAACCTCAGGGAAGAGCTGATGGACCTATGGCTTTCCAAAAAAACCTCGCTTGTTGATATTATCCTTGTAACTCATAATATCATAGAGGCTGTTTATATGTCAGATGAAATAGTTATAATGTCCCCTAATCCAGGTTCAGTCCAGCTTGTATATAAAAATACACTTTCATACCCAAGGGATCAAAACAGCCCTTTGTTTCTCAAAACGGTAGAAGCCATAAGAAACTACCTAACAAGAAACATTATTCCAGATATACCCGAGTTAAAGATACACGAACAACTTCTGCCAATCCCAAACGCTACCGTTAGTGAGGTAATAGGTTTACTCGAGGTTCTAGAGGATAATCAAGGAAAAGTTGAAATGTTTGCCCTATCTGAAAGAATAAATAGGAGATTCACAGTGGTAATGCTTATTGCCACAGCTGCCGAATTCCTGGGTTTTGTCGAGACACCCCTGAGATACGTAGTGCTCACAAAGATAGGTAAAAAGTTCCTTGATGCCGATATAAACGAGAGAAAAGAAATCTTTCGTGTTCAACTCTTAAGGTTGCCAATAGTAAAGATCTTTGTTAGATTTATAAAGGGCAAAGGAGGAGATATCTCCACAGATGAAGCAAAGAAATTCCTTAGGAAGAAACTGCCAAAAGAAAAACCGAACACGGTACTAAGGCCACTACTGAACTTCTGTATGTACGCTGAAATTTTGGACTATGATTCCAGAGACGAGGAAATATCAATAAATCCAGATATACAAATAGAGGTGTAAGGCATGATAGCTGTTGTTCTCGCAGGAGGCAGTGGAACGAGGTTATGGCCGCTTTCAAGATACACTTACCCCAAACAGTTTATAAAACTTGAGGGTAAAACCCTTCTCCTCAGAACACTGGAGAGAGTGTGCCATGTCAACCCTGATCTAGTGGTAATTGTGGCTAACAAGGAGTATGAATTTCTCATAAAGGAAGAACTTGAGAAGATACATTGCGACAACGAGGTATTGTTTGAGTCGTCTCCAAAAAATACAGCCCCTGCCATGGCGTTAGCTGTGAATTACTTGAGAAAAAAAGGTACCCCCGATGACTCCGTGATATTTTTGTTCCCATCAGACCATATAATAAGCCCCGTTGAAAAATTCGCAGAAGACATTAGAATAGCCGAGGCTCTCGCCAAGAAGGGCTTCATTGCAACGTTCGGAATCAAACCAAAGCACCCAGAAACGGGTTTCGGTTATATAGAAGTGGGCGAAATGATAAACAATAGGGCATTTAGAGTAAAAACGTTCAGGGAAAAACCTGACATAAAGTTAGCCGTAGAATACCTGAAGAGTGGTAAATATCTGTGGAACAGTGGCATGTTTGCATTCCGCATAGACACAATTCTGGAGGAGATGAAGAATCATTCACCCGATATATACAAAGTTATAAACAATCAGGAAGATGTGAACTTTGACAACATGCCTACAATATCAATAGACTACGCAGTCATGGAAAAAACAAATAAGGCTGTAGTTGTAGAATCCAGTTTTGATTGGTCTGATGTTGGTTCTTGGAATGGCTTTTACAATGTGCTGGATAAGAAAGATGCAAATGGAAACGTAATTTCAGGCAATGTGGTTAGTCTTGACTCCAAAAATTCCCTATTTATTTCTGAAGGTAAACTCACAGTGGCAATAGGTCTTGAGGAATGTGTTGTTATTACTACGCCGGATGCAGTGTTTGTATCCCCAAAAAGCCAAGCGGAAAGAGTTAAGGAAGCAGTGTCCACGCTAAAAGAGCAGGGGAGAAGAGAGATAATTGAGCACAGAACGGTTTATAGACCCTGGGGTTCCTATACTGTGCTTGAAGAAGGTGAAAGATATAAAATAAAAAGAATAACGATAAAACCTGGCGCTTCACTGAGCCTTCAAATGCATTACCACAGAAGCGAACACTGGGTGGTAGTGAAGGGTACAGCACGTGTAGTGCTCGAGAATAGAGAAATGGTTGTACATGAAGACGAAAGCTTCTATGTGCCTAAGTCAAAGAAACATAGGCTTGAAAATCCTGGTAAGATTCCAACAGAAATAATAGAGGTGCAAACCGGTGAATATCTCGGAGAAGACGACATCGTAAGGTTTGAGGATGTATACGGAAGACGCTAATCCAAATCAACGCGTCCAAAATCGACACTGCTTTCTGAAACCGTCAACAACTTTTGTTAGGAAGTGCTCGTACTGAAGAGCTACTTTGTCCCATGTGAAACCAGCTGCAAATTTCCTACCACGCTGACCGAGTTCCTTCAAGAAAGCAACGTTGTTCCACAAATACATCAATTTTTCCTTTAGATCTCGTGTATCTCCAGATCTAAAGCTGATACCAAAACCGTTATCAACAACATACTTCAACTCCGGTATCTCCGAAACAACTAAAGGTTTGCCTAAGGCTGCAGTCTCAAGTGCTACTATACCCTGACCTTCAAACCTCGAAGGCATAACAACAAACCTTGAATGAGAAATAAGCGAAGCTTTTTCCTTATCATCAAGAAATCCAAGATACTCCACATTCTTCTTGTTCTTAATAAGTTTTAACAACTTAGGTACGTCTTTTCCTTTACCGGCTATCTTAATAGGAAGTCCGTCTGCACAAGAAAGTAATAAATCTAAGCCTTTGTTGTAGAAATCTATTCTCCCTATGTAACAAATATAATCCCCCATTTCACAAGGTCTAATGAAGAAAAGTCGTGTATCTATTCCATTAGAAATAATAGAGCAACTGGAAATCAAGAACTTCCTCGCTGATCGCCGAGATACAATTATAGCGTTTGGAAACCTATGAGGGTAATAAGCCTCAACAAGAAAAAATGGAGTACCTAATAGGGGGTACCGCCTTAGAATTCCCATACCTTCCTTGTGATGCAACTGGACAACAATGGGTTTTTCATTTGCGAATTTATATGCAAATACCGGATTCCATGGTGCAAAATCCTCAACAATAACATCAAACCCCAGATAATGATCCTTCAAAAACCTATGTGACATGTAAGCGTAACTAAATACGCTGAGGTAATAATTTCCTGAGAAACCCACAAACTTATATTTAAGGCCTCCTTCCGAGTAATCCTGTGCTCCCTCAAATTTACCACTCACTATAAGAACTTTGTGTCCTTTTTTAGCGAGTCTTTTATTTATCTCATAAGCCCTCACAGCACCACCACCCCCAACCCATGGATTATTTATGTGGTCATATATCAAGTGGAGAATTCTCATTTTTTGTAAGCCTCCCCAAACAAACCTGGGCCAAAAACTTCAAACAACAGTCACCCAAAATCAATCTTACCGGTTAGTTGCACTCCCCACATTAATGGTGTAAGCAAAATCACAAGTGGATCCCTCTCAACCCAAACGGAAATATTCTTAAACCCTGAAGCTGAAGCTATAAACATACGCTGTAACGATTTTCTCGTGTAGGGTCTTATGTGCGTAATCATAGAAATTAATAGCACTTTTACTAACGTTGGACAAAGACGGCAAGAGTATAGAACTCACATTCTCCGTAAGCACATGAAATGTACCCTCTCTTTTTAACACACTGTAGGCCTCATTGAATATGTTTATAGGATTACCAACGTGTTCTATAGCACACCCACATATAACAAAATCAAATGTATTCTCTGGGAAAGGAAATTTGTCGTTCCCAAGATCTACGCTGAAAAAGGTAACCCAATCTGGCAAATCCTTTGTCTTAACAAAATCAATACCAAAGAATTCTGCAGACGGATTTGACGGATTTGACTCTTTCAATACACTGAATACACTGAGCGTATAACCACTACCGCAACCTATATCCAAAACTTTTTTAGCATGTGAGAAAATATCTGGAACGCCAAAAAACCTGAATAAATAGCGTAATTTATTCCTCTTGAATCTTTCAAAAACCTTCCTTTTCAAAGGAAAACCTATCAAAGAATGCCTATCAAGATGAGAAGATTCATGGTAATTTTTATAGTTTTCACTCATGGTATAATCTTGCATCGTAAGCTCCACTCCTGCTCCTTAAAAAATCCACAACCCCTCCAACATATGCTTTGAAATTCAGCTTTTCTCTTTTTAGAGCTCTAACAAGCGTATACTTGGCAAAATAAAAGAAAAACACCAGAGGCAGCATAAAAGGGTAGAACTTTTTCATGAAGAATAAACCATTTCTTACCCAGTAATAATCATTAAGGAACATAATTCTTCTGGTTGTTCCCCCTTCTTTATGATACACAATACTACCGGGACAATAAACGCATCTATACCCTTTTCTACGCGCTCTCGTCCCCCAATCAGCATCCTCCCAATACAGGAAGTATCTCTCATCAAGCATACCAACATCCCTAATAGCTTCTACCTTAACCAGCAAACTAGCACCTGAGACGTAATCAATTTCATGTTTTATATCCAAACGCTTATCGTGCATTTCAGCATTGTGCAAAAAGAAAGTAGAATTTCCTGTGATAGGGTTTACCTTACCGCCTCCTGCACACTGAACCGCCCTCCCATCATAATAAACCAATTTGGACCCAACCATAGCTATAGCTTCATCTCCTAAAGCACACTCTACAAGGGAAGACAAAGCCATCGGTTCTACAATTGTGTCATTGTTCAATATCCACACGAAATCACAATCATTATTGCCTAAGGCATAAGACATCCCTACGTTATTACCACCGGCATATCCCAGGTTCTTTTCAAGAACGATAAGAGAAACTCTCTGTGATGAAACGGTATGTTCTCTAATTTTAGAAAAATTACCATCCTTATAACTGAAAATGTCAAATGAAAGCCCATTGTTCTCAAACCATCGGACTATTTTTTCTCGAGAATCATCATAAGAGCCATTATCAACAACAATAATGCAAGAACACTCATATTCCATACCAAGCACACTTTCTACGCACTTTACGGTATCCTCATAATTATTCCAATTAAGCACAACAATGTACACTTTTTTGCACACTTCAGAACTCTTCAAGGTATTCCTCTACAAACGCTTACGCACCTTACTTTCAAACCACTCAATAAAACCTGTCTTGGTTCTTTCCCAGGAGAATCCCATAGCATGCATCAAAGCATTTCTGCATATCTCAGCATACAGAGCCCTGTTTTCATAGAGAAACATTACACTTCTTGCCATCTGATAATAATCCCTCACCAGAAACCCCGTTTCTTTGTGCCTTATACTATCCCTCAAACCCGGAACATCATAGCCTATAGCTGGTGTCCCAACGGCGTTTGCCTGTATAACAACCTGCCCCCATCCCTCTCTCACACTTGGTACCAACAAAAAGTGAGCCTTTTTCAATAATTCGTACTTTTCATCGTCCGGCAGGTAGCCCTTAAAGCTCACAACTCCAGAATACATGTCCCGCAACCTTTCAAGCTCCGGTCCGTCACCAATCATGTTAAGCATAGCATCTTTTCTATGCCTCTTTACCTCAAGGAAGCACTTGATTGCATCCTCCGGGTTCTTTGTTTTTTTCATCCTACCCAAAAAAACGAGCGTGAGACGTTCATTCTTGCTGGGTACATGTTCCATGGGCTTTATATCAAGGCCATTAGGCACTATACTAACTCCGCTAAAGCCAAGTTCCACCAAATCCTTTTTGGTTGACTCTGACACAGTAATGACCGGCTTCCTGCTGTACAGCCTCAGCATAGTCTTTTCAATAAATCTGAATATATAACCAAATACCCCATACTCCACGTTCCAGAACTCCTCATACAACTGATGGATAAGTAAAACACTGTTATCAAGCAAAAACGTAAAGAAACCCACGCCGTTGAACTCATCTATAACAACATACGGCCTGGTTTGCAGACAATACAAAATTCCCCATAGATGAACAGTCAACTCACTACCCCTCCTCAAAAATGTAATTCCCTCAATGTTCTCAACACCTCTAAGACCTTTACCGGATGAAGCAAACCATATTACCTTGTACCCTGCATCGCGCAGAGCTTCAGCCACAGCAAGAGTGTACCTCTCAGCTCCTCCCCTCTGACTGTGTTTTATACATCTCCTGTTGAGAATAAGCACAAATTGAGCCTTATCATCCATCAAACTACTCATTTTTCCTAAGACACTCAGGCACATTGTAGTTTATACGGCATCAGATTTGCAAATATTTTCCCCCTATGTTATTATCCATAAATTCTTTCTAAAGGAGTTGTCAAATGGCTACAGTTTCTCTCAACAAGAACAACCTTGAAAAGCTCATTACAGAGAGCAACATTCTCATGATTGATTTTTGGGCAGAGTGGTGTGCACCCTGCAAGATGTTTAGCCCGGTATTTGAAAAAGCTTCTGAAAAACATAAGGACATAGTGTTTGCAGAGTGCAATACAGAAGAGGAGCAGGAAGTAGCAGCCGCTTTTGGGATTATGTCCATACCAACGCTTGCTATATTTAAAGAAGGTATACTCATATATAAAGAAGCGGGAGCG
Organism: uncultured Desulfurellales bacterium; assembly: GCA_964515405.1. GTDB lineage: Bacteria > Campylobacterota_A > Desulfurellia > Desulfurellales > CAZERD01 > CAZERD01. Next base: position 1,108 of record CAZERD010000024.1, on the reverse strand, counting down.
TTACCTGAAAGTGCTCTTGAAAACATAATATCTCAGGTGAGAAATTTAAACATGGATGAGGTAAGAAGAAAAATAAAAGAACAACAGTCTGGGAAGCAAGAACAATAATGAACTAATGATACTACAGTGACTCTTCCAATAGGGGATTCCCAATATTGATTTTTCCAGCGATAATATTATACTTCAGGGTAGATTGTAGTTAGAGGAGGGAGTTATGAGCATTGATAAAGAACTGGCGGAGATGGGTATAATAAATCCAAAGAGCCTAAAGAGGAACCTCACTGTACCCGAACTCTATGAGGAAATCATTAGAAACGACGAAGCCATACTGGCAAGCAAGGGAGCGGTGGTAGTAAGAAGCGGTAAATACACAGGGAGATCGCCAAAGTTCAGGTTTATAGTTAAACAAAAACCATCTGAAGATTTGGTATGGTGGGGTGACATAAACAGAGATGTGGACAAGGAGTATTTTGATCTGATGTACAACAAGCTGGTTTCCTATCTACAACATAGGAACATCTACATATTCGATGGATACGTAGGTGCAGATGAAAGATACAGAGTACCCCTGAGGGTTATTACGACAACTGCATGGCAATCCCTCTTTTCAAGAAACATGTTCGTTAGAGAGACAGATCCAGAAAAACTAAAGAACTTCAAACCCGAGTTTCGCATAATTGCCGCTCCAGAATTCAATTCTATACCCGAATTTGATGGAAGCAACGGCGATGCCTTTATATTGTTCAATTTCGAAAAGAAGCTCCTGATAATAGGTGGCTCAGGATATGGTGGAGAGATAAAAAAAGCAATGTTCAGCACAATAAACTTTGTCATGCCGCAAAGAGGAATAATGACCATGCACGCCAGTGCCAACATAGGTAAGAAAGGTGATACAGCAGTATTCTTTGGATTATCAGGCACGGGGAAAACAACATTATCAAGCGACCCCGATAGATATCTTATAGGCGATGATGAACACGGATGGTCCGACGATGGAGTCTTTAATTTCGAGGGTGGGTGCTATGCAAAGGTCATCAATCTCTCTGAGAAAGATGAACCCCTAATCCATGCAGCGTGCCAAAGGTTTGGTGCCATACTCGAAAACGTT
>CAZERD010000023.1:0-20509 GCA_964515405.1 uncultured Desulfurellales bacterium | reverse complement strand
TCCCCTATATGGACAACATTGCCAAAATCATCCGCCATTATCTGAACCTCAATATGGCGTGGATGTTCTATAAACCTCTCCACATATATATCGTCCCTACCAAAAGCTTGCTTGGCCTCGAGCTTGGCAGCCCTAAACTCATCAACAAGCTTATTTGGATCTCTAACTATCCTCATTCCCCTACCACCACCACCCCATGAGGCTTTTAGCAATAACGGGAAACCTATCTCATCAGCAAGAGCAATGAGTTCGTTCTCTGAATCAACAGACCCATCGCTCCCCGGGATAGTTGGAATACCCGCTTCTCTCAGCACCTTCTTAACTTCAGATTTATCAGCAAGTCTCTCCATGGTTTCAGCATCCGGTCCTATAAAAACAACATTTACATCTCTACAGGCTTTTGCAAAAGAAGGGTTCTCGGATAGAAAACCATACCCTGGATGAACAGCATCAGCACCGGAGTGAAGTACAGCCTGCATAACGGCAAGCAGTTTCAAGTAACTTTCCATAGCTGGAGGGGGTCCTATGCATATAGCCTCATCTGCAAGCTGCACGTGCATAGAATTTCTATCCTCTGTGGAAAAAACCGCACAGGTCTTTATACCCATCTCCCGTGCAGCCCTTATTACACGGACTGCTATTTCGGATCTATTAGCTATGAGTATCTTCCTGAACACGGTCTACCCCAGTTTCTTAACCAAGAACAAAGGTTGATCAAATTCAACACGCTCAGCATTCTCCACAAGTATCTTTTCAATCCTGCACGAAAACTCAGCCTCTATTTCGTTCATTATCTTCATAGCCTCAATAATGCACAGCACATCACCCTTTTTGACCTCATCCCCCACCTCTACATACGGTGGAGATGTAGGAGAGGGAGCTCTGTAGAACGTACCTACCATAGGTGATTTTATCTCCACCAAGTTCGGATCTCTACCCTCCTCAGGTTGCTCCTTGAGTGTTGGAGGTTGCGTATGAACCTGCTGCACTGATGACTGAATCTCACGAACATCCTCCCCTGGGGTGAAGGCTTCCTTTTTTTTGAGCACTATCTCAATATCTTCATCCTTATAGGAGAATTCCACAACAGAGCTACCATCTATTATTCTCACTATCTCCCTAATCCTCCTCATATCCATAGAAAACCCCTCCATTAATAAGTTGTCTCCGATATTAACAAAAGGGCACAAACAATTCAACTATATAGCTATAGATAAAGCGCTCTAAAGATACCTAAACAAATTGAGACGACTCAAATTAGCCCCCACCTGCAAAGTGGCCTGGAGAGCAACCAATTCCTGCTGATACTGGGTAAACACCTTGGCTATATTGGCATCCTCAAGATCAGAAATAGTTTTATCGTTAGACAGGGTAGTTGTTTCTATTCTATTCTTAGCAAGCTGAAACCTGTTGGTAATAGAACCCACAACGGACCGAGAAGCAAGGATCTGATTTAGGGACTCCTTCGTATCTTCTATGGCTTTCTGAATACTATCTACGACATCAAATGAAAATGAATCCCCCTGATTAAGTACGGGAGGCAAAGACGGAATATCATCAAGGTTCAACATAAGACCAGGTGTGCCATTCACACCAGTACCGCTAAACCCCGGAGAAGGATCCTTGGTTTCAAGAACAATACCATCAAGATTCTTAACCCCTGTCTTTTTGTATATCAGCACTCCATCTTTATTTCTTGTCTCTATGGTATACGTCCCATCACTATCGATCGTTATATCTACAGTCGCAATCGTCTTATTCACGTCGGACGTGTTCTTAGAGCTAACCTCAAGCTCCACAGTGTTACCATAGTTCGCAGGGTTTGTAAGATCTAGACTACCACCCTTAACAACAGACACAGTCCATGTATCATTAATCCCATCAAGGTAAGTACCTCCAATGGAAGCCTTCAACGTAGAACCAGCCTGCCAGTCAGTAGGTACACCCACCTGATTGGACTCTCCAACACCATCAAACGTATCAACGGCGTCCTTTAACGTCTTAAATACATCAACACCACCTCCCTCTTCAACAGTGTTGAAAATACCAAATACATTCGGTTTCACATTGCCATCAGCATCCTTCACCGTGAAACTCACGTTCATCTTGCTCTTCCCTGGCCGCTCATCTTTCACCATGAGATGACCATCCTTAACATAAGCCCTAACCGTATCGTTGAAACCACCTGAGTCCCCGTGACTTATAGCATTAAAAGCACCAAAAACAGGATTATCACCCGATAAGGTCTTCGCCCTAACACTGAGCTTGCTTGGACCATTATAATCATCCGAAACCACTATCTGACCATGATTGACCACACTTGAGGCATCAAAATTATACCCTATAAAACTCGCAAAACTCCCCAAGGTAGCGGTAGGCGAATTCGCAAAAACAACGCTCACATAAGTACCTGTATGAGTAAACCCATTGACAACTACGTTTGAAGTGATTCCTAAAGAATACAAAGTCGTTCCAGCCGACGCAGCTTTATCGTTAGCAGTAAGAACCTTGTTATTCCTCAGCACTTCGTAAGCATCCAGGTGCTCAACAAAGCTGGCAAGGTCACCCAAAGTGGCATTGGAGGTTACAACAAAATCACCCCTCACCAAATTGCCATTATGATCTTCTCCTCTAACCTCTATAGAATATCCAACCTCCAAAGCAACATTCTTCAAGGCACTATTAAGTGCTACATCTGTGAGACGGGTTTGTGCTACAGCAGCATCTGTAGTTGTTTTATCGGAAAGATAGTTGTTGTTCTCCAGTGTCTGGTCTGTGGGCTTGAGAATATCCTTGGCAGTTATAGTAACAGGGCTCGTAAGATAATCCGCATATTGTGTATCTATGGCTCCATCATCACCCTCATATAGATATTCACCCCCCGCCTGATAGGAAATAGAAATATGAGCTCCTGTAGCAGGAATACTTGTCGGCACCCTTATCATTAGCCCCCTACCTGTGTTAATCCACTCCCCCTTCTTCCCTGAAACATTTACATACATGGACAGCCTATTGCCACCTACACCAGACTCATCCTCACCATCAGCATCTATTGGAACAACATTACCTGAACTATCCAAGAGACTCAGTTTGTTGTCTTCTATCACTACCGTATAATCCCCGCTCTTTAATTGATTCAGGTCAGAAAACACTTCTGTTGTCTTAAGAGCCACATCAGTATTATCAGTATATAAAACAGCAGCACTCTGCGTCTTGGACTGTATTGGGGGAACATCAGTCTTATATCCTCCGAACAGATACTTCCCTTCAAATATCGTATTGGCTGCATTCTCAAGCTCATCCAATATGCCCTGGATATTCTTAGCAACAGCCTCTCTGGAATCGGATGAATTCGTAGCATTACTTCCCTCGATCAACATAGAGGAAGCCTTTGTAATCAAATCATCCATATCACCCAAAGATGTATCCTCCACGTTGAGTATACCCATAGCATTATTTATATTGGTCTTATACTGCTCTATCCTTTTATTCAAGTCCTTCAGCGAAAGCAATTGAGATAGGGCAACCGGATCAGAAGATAAATCAAGCAGTCTTCTCCCACTGGACATTTCCTCAGAAGTTTGAAGCATGCGGTCATTCACATTGTTTGCATTATATATGAAAGTGTTATACATCATCTCGTCTGTTATCCTCACTTGATCATCCCCACAAGATCTTGAGTGAGCTGATTGATAACGCCTATATATTTAGCGGAAGCCGCGTAGGCTGTCTGTAGTTTTATAAGGTTGGCAGCCTCCTCGTTAAGAGAAACACCTTCTTCAGACTGCTGCTGGTTTTTTATCTGCTGTATTATAGCATTTTTTGAATCCAAAATGCTCTTCACACTCCCAGCCTCAGATCCTATTGTGCCTAGGAACGCATCGTAGTATTGATTTATCGTCTGTGTATTGTTCACCATGACATGCGCCATCTGAACAGATGCGATAGCCTGAGCATTAGAACCATCTCCAGGGGTCAAAGTGGTACCCGCAGCAATCTTGCTGGGATCACTCTCAACGATCTTGTTTACAGCTATATCTGCAGCACTGCTCCCACTAAAAAACGCATTAATCCCTGCAGCAGCGAGAAAATGCGAGGAGTCATAGGTGAACGAGATTCTGTAACCCCCTTCGGAGGTTATCTGAATATTTCCCTGATTGCCTGCCGAAACACCCATATAAGCATACCCCTTCAGCACATTGTTAAACCTTTCCTTAATATCTTCAAACGTATCGTTGGCATTCACCGCAACAGAAAATGTCCCCACCTTATTCCCCTCCGAATCAGTTACAAGCACCTTAAAGGATCCCGTCTTAACAGACATATTCAGCCCCGTAAGGGAGTCCTCACTAAGAGGAACCTCTGCATTCTTCAGGTAGTAGGTTCCCACAACCTGCGAATAAGGGGTAAGTCCTGTACCAGCCGAGTGTATCTTATTAACAGACTGGATCAAAGCTGACGCTATCTCATTTAGCTTATCCTTATAGTCTTCTATAAACCCATCTCTTTCTTTAAGCACAGCTCCTAGCTTCCCGGATATTATTTTATTTGTAATATCAACTGTCTTTCCAGAGGGATAGTCAAAGTATATATCATTAAAGTGGGATCCTTCTGGTTTCTGCACAGAAATCGTGTCATAGGTTGTGTCCGAAACAATGGGCATACCACCCAAGAGAATGGTAATGTTTGAAGAAGGTGATGTGTTGTTACCCTGAGTATTTAGAACGGTGATATTTGCAAGTTTTGACAATTTATCTATCAGAACACTTCTCTGGTCTATCAAGGTATTAGCCGGCTGATTAGGACCAAGCCCACCCTCTTTAATCTGCTTGTTCAAGTTAGCTATCTCTTTAGCATATGTGTTTATCTCTTCCACTATAGAAGCCACCTGCTTATCCAAGCTCTCTTGTATATGATAGAGAGAATTGTAACTATACTTAATCGTGTTCACGAGTGTCTTGCCGCTGTTTATAACCTGTTGTCTAGCAGTCTCTAGATCGGGATTCTGCGAGAGTGTCTGCCAGCTCGAGAAAAACTGTTGCAGAGCACTACTCAACCCAACATTCTGGGTTTCATTGAACAAGCTTTGGATCTGCTTAAAGGTTGTATCAAGCTGCTCATAATAAGATTGCTGGGTATAGTTTTCTCTCAACGACCTATCTATTATATTGTCCCTTGCACTGATTATTGACGTTACATTAACCCCACTCCCATACTCACCCTCAGGTGTAAACTGGGGGTAGGATGGTACAAATACAGCTGTCTCTCTCGTATACCCGGGAGTATTAGCATTCGCAACGTTATCCCCTGTAACATTTATCGCTGTCTGAGCTGCATAAAGACCACTCGTGCCTATGTTCAAACCGTCAAAAATACTTGGCATTCACACCCTCACATTCAATTGACTGCCTTTAATTTCAATTCTTGCTTCCCTATTGTACCCCACACTTCTACCCATAGCCGTTGAGTACAAAGAAAGCAACGCATTGTAAAATCTCATATGCTCCTGAGCTATATAAAAGTTCAACGTCTCAAGCCTCTTAATCTCCTCCACAAGAGCCTTTAGAGACCCATGAATAGTACTTATTTCTGAGGATACCTTGGTATCACCTACCACTGCCTTCAAGCCATCCAGACTGTCAACATTGTAGTTCTTTAACCCTCTACCAAGGCGGTCCTGAAGCTCACCAATCCTCAGAGCCATATATTTTTTGAGCTCTATAACCATATCAAGTTCAGATGTGTCCGCTTTTATCAGAGCGTTTTTCTCCTTTCCCTCAAGTTCCAGCAATTTATCATATAGAACCTCAAGTTCCCTCAGCTCCTCTAATATAGAACCTAATTCACTCATTCTCCCATTCCTCTAATATAGATTTGGCCACTTCACTTAGGGGTGGGTTATAAGTACCGTTATTCACCGCAGATTTTATCTCCTCCAATCTGCCAACACTGTTCTCCTCCAAAGAGGCCAATCTGATAGCCTCATCTGAAATCTCCACCTTGTCCGAAGGAACCGCTCTGTTATCACTCGGAGGAGCAGATTCAAGGGTCTTATTTCTCTTCAACCCCTCTGGCAACATGTTTCTCTCATACTTACCAAGCAAATTACTTACAATATCGCTTATTTTCATGATCTACCTCCCGGGCAATACTCCTGATAATATTCTCGGATTGTATTGTACCAAACTTTAGAAATCCTTGGCATATGCAAGCACCCTTTCCACATACTCTTTCGTTTCCCTATACGGAGGTACACCACCGTATCTCTCAACATTTACAGGGCCAGCATTATAAGCAGCAATAGCTTTCTTCTCATCCCCAAATCTGCTCAAGAGGTACGATAAATACTTAACACCTCCCATTATATTCTCATACACATCTGTCAAATCCCTTACCCCCAGCTTCATCGCTGTGGATGGCATTAATTGCATCAGACCTACAGCTCCCTTATCCGATACGGCATCAGGATTAAAATCCGACTCAGCCTTTATCACAGCCAGTATAAGTCTTTTACTCACTCCATACTCCCGTGATGCCTCATCTACCGCCTTCATTATTCTACCCATAAGATTCTCTTTTGACTCCAAGGCAACCGAGGCTTTGGTTCCACTATCCGTCCCCCTAACCGCACCTTTCAAGGAATTATAGAGCATATCAGCTATACCAAGGTGTGAGTTCTCGGCCACATCATGGGCAAGTGCATTGGTGTACATAAATCTGTAAATCTCATTCTCCGCTGTGTTGGGCATCATAGGATCCCCAGGCAGTGTTTTGTACATCTCCTCCAGCAACTGAAACATCATTATCTGCTCAAAGTTCACACATGCCTCCTTCAGTTCCATCAGCCGGTGATGGTAACTGTTCATAAATGCATTAACCGCTCCAACCATCTCACATAACCTCAAGTCTCGCATTCAATGCCCCAGCCCTTTGGAGTGCCTCAAAGATAGCCATCATATCACGTGGTGTGGCACCTGCCCTGTTTAGAGCCTGAACGAGCTGGGATACATTGGCTCCATGAGGGAAACTCAATATCTTACCCTTAGACTGAGTGACGGTTATCTTAGGATTTCTAACTACCTTTGTTTTCCCACCGGACAATGGCGCAGGTTGAGATACCTTCTTTTGCGGTTGTATAGTTATGGTAAGGTTACCATGGGATATACTAACCGGCTCAACGGTAACATTGCCCCCTATTATGACCGTCCCTGTCTTTTCATCAAGCACAACCACAGGTTTACTTATTGAGTTTACAGAGAGCTGATTTACTTGAGCTATAAAATCAACCACATCACCTCTGTATTGTGGAGGCACAACTACCTCCACACTTCCAGAATCCACTGGAAAAGCTATCTTTCTCTTGAAGAAACGGTTTATGGCATCAGCTACTTGGGTTGACATCAGAAAACTTGGGTTATCCAAATCAAGATATATCCTCTTCTTCCCATTTATGTTTATACCAACCTCTCTCTCCACTATGGCACCGCGGGGTATGAATCCCACAGTGGCATGATTTTTCCTTGCACTTGCCCCTCCGCTGGATATATTGTACCCACCTATGGAAAGCGCTCCCTGTGCCACAGCATAAACCCTACCATTAGGAGCCATAAGTGGTGTCATAAGCAAGGTACCACCCTGCAGGCTCTTAGCGTCCCCTATGGATGAAACTGTAACATCTATCGTTGATCCCTCCTTGATAAACGGAGGAAGCGTAGCTGTAACGATCACAGCAGCTACATTCTTAGCTTGAAGTTGGGCCACTATATTTGGATCAAGAACAACCCCCATTCTCCTTAGCATATTGGCTATTGACTGCACGGTGAACTTTTCCATACTACTATCACCGGTACCTTGCAAACCCACCACAAGACCATAGCCTATGAGCTGATTGGGTCTAACACCCCTTACCGTGGTAACATCCCCTATCTTCCTAATAAACCCAAAGGAAGGTACCGCTATCATTAGAAATATAGCACACACCACCAGTAACATAACCGGCTTTCTCATGATAGCATCCTCAAAAAGGTTTTATAATATTCCAAAGCTTGGCAAGCCATCCTTCATGCGTAGTATCAGATATAATCCCCTCACCATTATAGTATATTTTAGCATCAGAAATCATCGTTGAATCTATCGTATCATCAGCCGATATATACCTTTCATCAATAACCCCTGTTATAACGAGGGTTTCAGCCTCACCGTTTGAATATATATCTTTCTCCCCTCTTATAAAAAGCTTATGGTCCGGGAGCACCTTTATAACTCTAGCCGTTATTGTAGCCGTAAGTGTGCTTTTCTGTTGGTTCTGTCCCTGTCCAGAATAGCTGTTCTTACCCCCAAAGTCCACAAGATCATTAGAGGAACCACCTGTGGGAACAGTATACCCGTCGGCAGTGCCGGAAGCCGGTGCTCTAACCGCTCTGAAAATACTGGTCTCCGCACCAAGAAGTTTGGCAAGTCCGCTTGTCACTGAAGAGCTTGATGAAACCTGAGTCTTGGAGGTATTGTCACTTGCAACCTCCTCATTCACAACTATAGTCACTATGTCACCAACATTGTGAGCCCTCAAGTCAGAATACAAGCTCCCCTCTGAAGAACTCCACAGAGACCCTTCCGCACTATATACATGCGCTCTATGAGAAGGCAACTCCCTAACATAAGCGGGCATTTGAGAATATTCCGTCTTCACATTCTGAGCTGCAGTGCACCCAGCCAAGAATGCAATCACAAAAGCTGCACAAACAATTGCATACCTCTTCATAGTTCACCCCGCATCACTTTCTCCACCTACGAGAATAGCAAAAGATGTTCCTACAAAACCAAACTTCTTAAATAAGAAATGGTCTCCTCTCTGTTCTTAACAAGACCGAGAATCTGGGCTCTTTTAGCTTCCCTAAGCAGCAAACCCACCTTTCTCCTATCCCCCGTCACATGCTCAATCACATCGTAACCATTCACAAAACCAGGCTTTTCATAGGCAGGTTTAAAAAAATCAAAATATTCCCTACACATGAATCTGAGAAACTCCAGCGATCTCTCCCTACCAATTCTGCTGACTTTACCCTTGGCAAGCGTATCAGCCAACGAAAAGAGCAATAAGTCTATCCCCTTTAAGTGTTTGTCCATAAAGAAATCCACTACGTCTTCTCTACTCAGGCTTCCTTCCCTCCACTTGAGATAAATGTTTGCAGGTTCAATATGTCTAGCTATAAGGAAACCGGCGAGATCATATACTTCTTTGCCGAAGGAATAGACACTCCTGTAGTTGTTTAGTATCTTCAGGCCGTATTCCTCATGACCTGGAAAATGCACAAGTCCCTCACCATCTATAATCTTAACCTCAGGCTTCCCAGTATCATGCAGAAGCGCTGCAAGTTTCATAGCAACAACAATGGAATCCCTATGGGTTCCGAAATACTCAAGATAGTTTTCCGCACAATCCCCGAGAACCTTTGGCAGCCTTTCCAGATACCACTCAACAAAATTGTACACATTCAGGGAGTGTGTCTTAACATCATACAAATGCTTATTGCTCTGAATACAACCTGCTGCTTCCTCAATCTCCCTAAATAACACACCCAACACCCCCGAATTGTCCATCATGATTAGATATGGGAAAGTGACCTCCAGAAGGAAAAATTTTTTAAGTTCATCTGTTATTCTTTCCCCAGCAGCATATTTAAGCAAATAGGAGCTATCCTTAACCCTAAGCAAAGTCTTGGTGTCTATGCTAAATCTGAACAAAGCAGCAAATCTAAACACCCTGAGTATCCTCACAGGATCATCAACAAAAGAGGTATCCGAAGTCATTTTCACAATTTTATTCTTTATGTCTTCAGCGCCACCTGTGGGATCAATGAGTTCTTCCACCGAAGGATCATAAGCCATAGAATTAATAGTTATGTCTCTTAGCCTTAGGTCCTCCTCTATAGTATTCCCACGGGGTGAAGAAAGGTCTATCGTCCCCAAACTGGAAAATAGCCTGTACGTTCTGAGTCTCTTTTCATACAGCACCCATGGACACCGATAGTGCTTTATCACTCTCCTAGCAAACTCATCAATATCACCGAAAACAACGAAATCTATATCTGAGGCTTCCCTGCCCATCATACTATCCCTTACACAACCTCCAACAACATACACCTTACAACTGCATTCCTGTGCAAGCTCTCCTATAAATTCAATCTCCCGATTTCTTCTCAGTTGCATACTAAAAACTATCACTTTTCGCAAAAAAAATAAATATAATTTAATCGAAGGGAAACGTTGAAATCCAACGGCATTGAATGTATCATTTATTCAAATGCTCACAAACAAAGACATGGTTGATTATCTAGTATCCATATCAGCGCTAAAAACACCAAGAATCATAGAGGGATTTCTTAGCGTCGATAGGGCCGACTTCGTACCAGAAAGATATAGAGCAGAAGCTTACGAAAATTACCCTCTCCCCATAGGTCACTCACAGACCATTTCCCAGCCTTACACTGTGGCATTCATGATAGAGCTACTACAGCCGCAAGAAGACAGCGAGATCCTAGATGTAGGTTGTGGCTCCTGCTGGACCACGGCGATACTAGCAAGCATAGCAAGAAAGGGACATATAATCGGGGTGGAAATCATCAAAGAACTGATTGATTTCTGCACCAAAAACTTAGCCAAGTACAACTTCTCAAATGTCACCATACTACACGGGAATAAACTACCAGACAAACATAACGGGTTTGACAGGATACTTGTGTCGGCATCTGCTAATAGGGTACCTGAAGAACTTATAACGGCAATGAAGGACAATGCCAGAATGGTAATACCAGTACAGTCTTCTATAATGCTCGTGGAAAAGAAGGAGAATCAAATTATAACTGAGGAGCATTACGGATTCGCGTTCGTTCCCCTGAGGTAAACCATGAATAAAAGAGCACAAGAACTAATAGAAATACTAAAGCTTGAGCCCCACCCTGAAGGAGGATACTTCCGGAGGGTGTTTTATTCACCCAACAGCGTGATCCACCAGTCTGGAGGGTATACCAGACCTGCGATTACGGCCATATATTTCTTGCTGACTCAAAGGAATGTAAGTCGTCTCCACAGGCTTAGATCAGATGAAGTATGGCACTATTACGAAGGGGCCCCACTGGAGTTACACACGGTAACAAATATCCACAGAACATATCTACTTGGACCTGTATCTGAAAACAGCAAGCCCGTGGCTGTGGTTCCTTCACTTTCATGGCAGGCAGCAAGGACTCTTGGTGAGTACACACTTGTGGGATGTACGGTAGGACCAGGTTTTGAGTACGAAGACTTTGAGTTGTTGAAGGAAAACCAACAGTCATTAAAATGGTTCCTTAAAAAATTCCCGGAACTCGGAGATTTTTTGTAAACAACCCCAAACACAGTTGAAATCAGGGAAAATTTTTGTATACTGCTAAAGCTTGCAGGTTAGGGGAGGTTAAATATGAAAAGAACGTATCAACCACATAATACTCGGAGAAAGAGGGTGCACGGATTCAGGGCAAGGACGAGAACCCCAGGTGGAAGAAAGATTCTATCACGCAGACGAGCAAAGGGAAGAAAGAGGCTCACGGTTTAAAAATCCACTACAGAAAACTAAGGAAGGATAAGGATTTCAAGGAAGTTTACGAGAAGGGGGTTAAGTTTGTAAAGCAAGCCTTCCTTTGTTTTCTGCTCGAAAACAGAGAGGAACTCAGGATAGGAATCGTAGCAAGCAAGAAGATTGGCAAGGCCCATGAGAGAAACAGAGCAAAAAGGAGACTTAGAGAGATGGTAAGACTCAATCAATGGAGACTTCCGCGTAAAATCTCAGTAGTACTAGTGGCCAGAAAGGCAGCTTTAAACATGGATTTCAAGTCAATGGAGAAGGATTTCCTATCCTGTTTCAATAGATTAGATGAAGAAGATCGGTAGGTTAGTTTCAGCAACAATGATAGGACTCATAAAGCTTTATCAGAAATATATATCTGTGCTACACAGACCTTCGTGCAGATTTTACCCCACCTGCTCCAACTATGCCATAGAAGCCATAAGGAAATTTGGCCCGCTCCAGGGTGGAATCATGGCAGCCTACAGGGTACTGAGATGTGGCCCCTGGAGTGAAGGAGGGTATGATCCCCCAAGTCAACCGCTGATAAAACTCACAAGGAAGAGGTAACCATGCAGGATTTCGAAAAGAGAGCCATTATAGCCATAACCGTAGTAACAATATTCATAGCGGCCTATTATTACTTCTTCTTTCCACAAACACCCGTGCAAACTGCCCCCTCTAAAAAATCAAAGGTCCATACATTAGAGAAGAAAGCTATTACACCTGAGGTAGTGACATCCACAAGTAGCGCAAAAGAGAATAAACCTATCATAGTCAATACTCCTAACTACACACTTTATATATCTCCATACAATGGAACATTAGATAAATTCCTTCTAAAAAAATACAAACTTAAGGGAAAATACATAAACTTGGTCTCAAAGGGTGGGAAGTTCAGACCGTTGGAGACAATATTCGCCCTACCACAGGTTGAGAAGGTTGAGAAGTTGCGTTCGTACTCGTCAACTACCCAGAAAATAACCATAGAGAAAAAACCTTACACCCTGCTACTGTCAAAGGAAGCTAACGGTATAAAGATAATAAAAGCATATACATTCTTTCCAAATACATATGGCATAAACTTGAAAATCAACGTCTTCAAAAACGGCAGACCCCTATCCACCGACTTCAGCATGTACTTGGGTCCAAACCTTGGTAACGTGGAACCAAAAATAAGAGCTGAAGCCCTTATAGGGCACAGCGTGGAGAAGGATAAAGATATAAACGACAACAAAAGTGGGAAAGTATTCTGGATAGGTATTCAAAATAAGTATTTTGCCCTCGTTTTACTCCCGTCCCACTCAAAGGACACTATCATCGGTGGATTTTTAGAGAACAAAAAAGACCGCTATGTATACGCTAACTTTTCGTCACCCGCTTCCCTCCGACTTTACGGTGGACCCAAAGAAGAATCAGCCATAGCCGTGGTGGATGAGAAACTAGAGAAAATAATAGACTTCGGAATGTTTGGCTTCATATCCAAACCCTTGCTCAGAGTGCTCAACTTCTTTTACTCTTTCCTTGGAAACTATGGATTAGCCATATTACTCCTTACCTTCATCATAAGGTTGGTTTTCTACCCACTTAACTTTAAATCGTTCAAGTCAATGAAGGAAATGGCCAAACTACAGCCCAAACTAAAAGAGCTCCAGAACAGGTACAAAGGCAAACCTGAACAGTTAAATAAGGCAACAATGCAGCTCTACAAGGAACATCATGTGAATCCCTTTGGCGGGTGTTTACCTATGATCATCCAGATACCAATATTTATAGCTCTCTACGATGTGCTCCTGAGTGCAATTCAACTCAGGGGGGCTCCTTTCTGTCTGTGGATAACAGATTTAAGTGCGAAGGATCCATATTACATACTCCCTGTAATAATGGGGCTTACCATGTATTTGCAACAAAAACTCACACCTACCGGTATGGACCCAAAGCAGGCAAAACTAATGCTCTTTCTTCCAATCGTATTCACAATTATGTTCCTCAACTTTCCGTCGGGGCTTGTGCTCTATTGGACCTTCAATAATATCTTAACAATAATCCAGATGGTTTTTATAGACTCAAAAATATTGAAGGTACAAGAGAACAGGAATGGATGATGATATTATTGCAGCAATCGCTACCGGTTTCGTTGAGTCTGCCATAGGCATAATAAGGATATCAGGTAAAAACTGTTTTGAAGTGCTTGACAAAATATTCTCAAAAAGACTAATAAATCCTGAGAGCAAGAAAATATACTACGGCCACATACTGAATGAGGAAGGGGACATTATTGATGAAGTGCTCGTATGCACATTCAGAGGACCCCACTCCTTTACAGGTGAAGACTCATTTGAAATAAGTGCCCACGGAGGGCTTCTTATTCTGGAATCCATAATGAAAAGGCTAATCTCCTTGGGAGTAAGACCCGCTGAACCCGGAGAATTTACCAAAAGAGCCTTCCTCAACGGTAAAATAGATTTGGCACAAGCAGAAGCTGTAGCCAAGGTAATAGCTTCAAGGAGCGAGAAAGCTCTTAAAGCGGCCCAAAGACAATTGGCAGGTTACGTATCCAACGATATAGAAAAGGTCAGGGAGAATATTTTACTCCTGTTGGCCGAAAACGAGCTTAACATAGACCACCTTGACGATGATGGCATGAGTTTATATACATTAAACAGAAAAATAGAAATACTAAACGAAATAAAGCAAAGATTGAATAACATGTTGAAATCAGCGGAATCAGGTAAAACTGTATTTGAGGGTTTCAGGGTAGCAATAATAGGCAAACCAAATGTTGGTAAATCAAGCCTACTCAATGCTATACTGGGCTTTGAAAGAGCCATTGTTACCAACATACCCGGAACCACAAGGGATGTAGTCTCAGAAGCACTAAGATACAAGGGAATGCTCTTTACCTTCATGGACACCGCGGGGATAAGAAAACACACCGATAGCATAGAAAGAATAGGTATCCAAAGAAGCTTACAATCCTTATCAGAAGCAGACATAGTGATAGGTGTATTTGACTGTTCCTCTCCGCTTTCTGAGGAAGACTACTCAACAATAAATCTCTTGAATAAAACCAAAAAACCCACGATAAAAATACTAAATAAAAGCGACTTAAACTGCGTAATATCATGCAAAAATGTCGGGGGAGGGGAGTGTATGAAAACATCCTCTTTGAATAAAATAAACATTAACGCCCTTTTAGATAGATTATTCAACATAGCTTCAGCAAATACTGAAGACAATATCATTCTCCTAAATGCTGCCCAAACAGAGGCATTGAAACAGGCCATTAAAAAATGTAGCAAAATTGAAGAGGATTTTAAAAACAATATAGATCCATCTTTGATATCTGTGGATATCATGTCTCTCGTAGACAGTCTTGATGAAATAACGGGCAAAATCACCACAGAGGATATGCTTGATACCATGTTTAAAAACTTCTGTGTAGGAAAATAATGTTTCACGTGAAACATCTAAGGGGAGAGGGATGACATATCCGAAAAAGTACGATGTAATTGTGGTAGGTGGTGGTCATGCCGGGTGTGAAGCAGCTAATATTTCTGCAAAAATGGGCATGAAAACTCTGCTTCTTACCATCTTTATAGACTCAATTGGGGCCATGAGCTGCAACCCAGCCATAGGAGGACTAGCAAAAGGGCATCTCGTAAAAGAAGTAGATGTGTTCGGCGGACTCATGGGGGAAATCATAGACAAAACAGGATTACAATTCAAAATCCTAAACAGAAGCAAAGGTCCTGCAGTCTGGTCATCAAGAGCACAGGCAGACATGCCCGCTTACAAATTGCTCATGAGACACACACTAGAACATACAAACAATCTGGATATAAAGCAAGAAACCGTTGATGAGATAATAGCGGAAAGCAACAGAGTGATAGGCGTAAAGACCCATCTCGGTAACGAGTATATGGCAGGGGCTATAATAATCACAACGGGAACCTTCATGAAGGGTAAAATCTACATAGGACTCAATGAATTCGAAGCAGGAAGAGCATGGGAACCACCAGCAAACAAAATATCCGAAAGCCTAAAAAAAATAGGGCTCAGAATAGGGAGGCTCAAGACAGGCACTACGCCTCGTCTTGACGCCAGAACGATAAACTTTGATGTACTGGAACCCCAATACGGCGACGAAGAGCCTCTCCCTTTTTCATTCAGAACAGAAAAACTGGACAGACCCAACATTCCATGCTATCTAACATACACAAACGAAACAACCCACAAGATCATTATGGACAACCTCGATCAATCACCCCTATACAGCGGCATGATTTCCTCTATGGGTCCAAGATACTGTCCCTCTATAGAGGATAAGGTCGTAAAATTCTTTGACAAACCGAGGCACCAAATATTTCTGGAACCAGAGGATGCGGAATCTACGGAGATATATGCGGATGGACTACATACTTCCTTGGGATACGAGGTTCAATTGCAGTTCTTAAGGAGCATAAAAGGACTTGAAGAGGTAGAAATAATGAGACCTGGTTATGCTATAGAGTACGACTTCGTAGACCCAACCCAGCTTAAGCACACACTTGAAACAAAAAAAATAAAAGGTTTATTCTTGGCAGGACAAATAAACGGAACAAGTGGATACGAAGAGGCCGCCTCTCAAGGGATAGTAGCGGGCATTAACGCAGCTCTACATGTGCAGGGCAGAAAAGAACCATTCATTATAGGCAGAGAAGAGGGATATACGGGAGTCCTGATAGACGACCTGGTAACAAAGGGAACCAGAGAACCATACAGAATGTTTACATCCCGAGCAGAATACAGACTCATCCTCAGAGAAGACAATACCCAGTTGAGACTATTTGAAAAGGCTTTTCGATACGGTCTAATAGATAAAGATAATTATGAGAGAATAAAAGAACAAAAGAACAGAATAGAAAAAACCATTCATAAACTCAAAAACACCCACGTATACCCTGTAGCTAAGACAAATGAAAAACTTCAAGCCATCGGATCAGAACCAATAAAAATAAAAACAGACCTTGCTAAACTCCTAAGAAGACCAGAGATAACCTACGATAAACTGAGAATTATCCACAGAGAACTTGACGAACTGGAAGACCTCACAAAACAACAAGTTGAAATAAATATCAAGTATGAAGGATACCTAAACATACAAAAAACCCAGATAGAGAAATTCAAAAAATACGAGAGCATGAAAATCCCTGAGGACATAGATTACACGAGCATTCCCGGTCTCTCCAATGAAGTAAAGGGCAAACTAACAGAAATTAGACCAACCTCACTTGGTCAGGCCTTAAGAATCCCTGGAGTCACACCCGCAGCAGTATCGCTCATCATGATACACATACGTAAGAGAGAACAGCACCGGAGAAATAGTGTCAGAACAGCTTGAAAAGGTATTAAAACACCACAACATAGCTCTGAGCGAGGAATCCGTAGATAAATTAAACGAATACATATTCATACTGCAACACTTCTCAGCCTCAATAAACCTTGTGTCCAAGAAAGAAGTAAACATTATTGATAAACTCTTAATCCCTTCTCTCTATGCCCTCAAGTTCATCAGTACAACAAACACATACCTTATAGACATAGGTTCTGGTGGAGGTTTTCCTGCTATACCGCTGCTGATAGCACATGGCAATCTCACAGGCATACTAATAGAAGCAAGTGAAAAAAAATCTGCCTTCCTAAGACTCGTGTGCACTCGCCTTAAACTCCCTTGTTCCGTAATAAACAAACCATTTCAATATATAGACAAAAGAGACATCCCCTCCTCGAATTCAACTGTAGCTACGGTAAGGGGGTTGAAACCCACCCTTTTCCTTATACAGTTCCTTATCTCCGCAAATCCCTCTCAGATCATACTATATGAACCCCCCCACCGTCAGCCTATACCCCAATTGCACCTTGAAAGAAGCGTCACAATCTCAGGAGTCTCTATAAGGGAGTATTCTACAACACAGGCGGGCTAACAACCCAGATGGTCTCCACGTCCACATCTCCAACATTCCTGTAGGAATGAGGCATGTTGCTGGGAAAATAAAAACTATCACCCGGTTCAAGCACTTTAACCTGATCCCCTACCTTAAGTTCCAGCTTCCCTTTAAGAATATAGCCAAACTCTTCGCCTACATGTCTATGTTCCTTCGTGGAACCACATCCCACAGGCACAACCTTGTACAGGGGTTCCATATTCTTATTGGAAATCTTTGAAACTAGCAACTCAGCGTGAACGTGGCTACCAGGATAGATTATCTGGGTTCTCTCTTCCTTAGACAGGAAAAACTTATCCTCCCTCTCGTCCTCATCGCTCAATAACTCCTTTACCTGGATGTCCAGGGCATCTGCAAGCTTTTTCAATACGCTTATGGATGGCACGGCCTTGCCCGTCTCTATCTGGGATATATAAGCATCCGTACACCCCACCTTCTGGGCAAGAACCTTCAACGTCATACCATGTTTCTTTCTATAGGTTTTTATCTTTTCCGCCATATTCATAAGAACAATCCACCTCCTTATTCACAGAAAATCCCCACACAAATATACTCATTTGTGTGGGGATTTCAACTCCTTTTTAACTAAAATTTACTGAGACTACGCCTGGGAGAAAGACGCCTTCAACCCCTCCCATGAGCCATACCACGCCAGCAAAGCAGTAGCTATACCTGTCCATCCACCTATAGCAGTTATAGAACCACTCCCCGAATAATGGCCTATGACCAAGAGTACAAACGTTGCCTCTAACACAACGAATATAGCTATCAATGTACCGTGTTTCGTAAAGAATGTGAGAACAGTCATATATCCGGTAAATATGGTCCATGCCAAGAGCGTTATGCCAAGGGCTTGTCCAAAGGCAGAAGCAGGCACTATACCGATCTTAAAAAATATCACTAAGAAAGCCAGCGCCATCCAGAAGGCACCGTACGAAGTGAATGCCGCCACACCAAAACTGTTTCCGGTTCTGAATTCCAGAACACCTGCTATAAGCTGAGCCAAACCTCCATAAAACATGGCAAGGGGAACTGTTGCCCACAGACCTCCATCATGCGGTATGAGACCGGCATTCTGGCAACTCAGAACAAATGTTGTAAGTGCAAATCCAGCCAAACCTAAAGGAGCGGGGTTAGCAACTTTTCCATCAGCCATAAAACACCTCCCTGAGGAAATTTTCTCTATTTCCCGAAAAAAAGATACTGTATTAATAATATAATTTCTATTTCTTGTCAAGAAAAATTTACCGCTATTTAGAAAGTAGACCGTCCTCTGGTTAATATTAAATACAGATCTAATAAAGTTGTATTATATCTTACAATCCCCCTTGGTATTTCAAAACTACTGTGAACAGAATTTCGATAAATCTCCTGGCCTATAATGTAACCCCTAAGAAATCCCGCTCTCCTAAGAACTCCTACAACATGTTCACTCCTATTTCCATAAGGATAAGCAAAATCCTTGACATCAAAGAAACAATCCAAATATTCCTTGGAACGCAACACTTCACTGGTTACAACCTCCAAAGGTAGTTCACCAAGTTTAAGATGATGATGAGAATGAGAACCTATATACATACCCATATCTACCAAGGACCTAATGTCCTCCTCTCTCAGCATCTCAACACCACCAAACTTCCCACCGACATAAGCAGAGGAAATAAAAAACAAGCCCGTGATTCCATGTTCCTTCAAAACACGAGCCGCTATAAGATTGTCCCTGTAACCATCATCAAATGTTATCAAAACGCTTTTATCTCCCGCCGTTTCCACCTCATTCGGGGAGATAAACCTATACCCAAGCCTCTCTATAAACTCAATCTGTTTCCTAAACCTTGCCTCAGACACGGTGAATTTATCCAAAGGTGTACCCACTTTCTCAGAAGAAATCCTATGATACAGAAGCACTACAACACCCCTACGAGGAGTCCTAAAAACGTTGAACCTCAACAAAAAAGCAAGCAGGATGATCAGCAAAACATATATCATTGTTTTTGTTTCTCCACTGTTTTAGCATACTTAACCATAGCATAACAGCTTGAGAGAGCGGCATACAACATACCCTCATATCCATCTAAGAAAGCCATCTGCAATACTATTCTCCTAAAGAATTCAAAACCACCCCTAACAAGCACAAGCCATTTAGGTATATGCCTACCTTGGGAAATATTCCTCTCAGCTATCATAGATGTATACTTATTAAACTTACTTAGGTAATCCTCAAGATCCCTATAACTATAATGAAGCATCCTGTGTTTCAACTTCGCCCCTCTGACATTTACACCCTCATGTATCTGGTGCTCAAACAGATATCCTTTCCTAAACAACCTAACATGATAATCTGGATATGTCCCACCAAACTTCAGAGGCCTACCCAAAAAAACAAGCTGAATATTTATACTATAGGCCTCAGCACTAGAACCTTTCACTACCTCAAGTATCTCCTGTGCAAGCTCGGGGGTTACTACTTCGTCCGCGTCAACAGAGAGCACCCAGTCCGTAGAAAGCTTGGATATAGCATAGTTCTTTTGAGACTGATAATCATCAAATCTCCTTAAAAAAACCTTATCCGTATACCTCCTGGCTAATTCTACGGTACCATCAGTGCTATAAGAATCAACAACAACTATCTCATCACAGAAACTTACAGCCTTAAGACACTCCTCTATCGAATCTTCTTCATTAAATGTAATAATTGCACAACCTACACTCAATTACTCTCCGAGCAACCTCTTTCTGGCCTCGTCGCTCATCATATAAGGCGTCCAAGGTGGGTCCCAAACCACATCCACGGCGACATCACGCGCACCTATCTGTTTTACATACTGAACTATCTGTGCCTGTATAGGTACGGTCAACGGACACCCAGGCGTGGTCAGGGTTGTGGTAAACCTTACATTGTTATCCTTGTATATAACTA